>JANYDQ010000180.1 GCA_025363555.1 Bacteroidota bacterium
TTCAAACAATCTTCATCATCTTTAAATTTCTCCTGAAACTCAAATATTGTGAGGCTTTTATATTTTGCTTCCATTTCTTGTTTTATTTTGGCTGCAAAGTTAAGGAGTTTATATTATTTATAAAGTGCCTAATTCAATAAATGAATTTTTAAAGTTCAATTGTTAAAAGGTTCAGTAATGGTTCTCACCTGTTATTCTCTCGTTTTTTTGAAAAAAATTTAGCAGTGAGAAGTCCAAAAGTAGAATAACATTCTGAATAAAATCTGTAGTAATTAAATAGTTATACTATAGTTGCAGTTGAAAAGTATGCACTGAATCATCATACGTATAATCAATTTTTATTTTATACTTTTCGCAAATCTCTTTTACTATTGCCAATCCTAACCCAATCGATTCAGAGGAAGCATCGCTTTTTACAAATCGTTTGAAAAGCTTATCCATAGGGGTGGCGGGAGTATTGCCGGTATTGCAAATAGTAATGGCATTTTTATTCATCAGAACGGTAATCAAACCTTTTTTCAGATTATGCCTTATTGCATTTTGAATTAGATTGGTAACTAATATATCTGCTAAAGCGGGGTTCATTTTTACTGATAAAACCCCATCGTACTTCTTTTTTATTTGAATGTTTTTTAATGAAATAATTTCTTCAAAATGCTCAAGTGTTTTATCAACCAAGACGTTTATATTTATTTCCTCCATGTCTTTGAACTGGTTATTTTCAATCTTAGAAAGTAGCAACAATGCTTTGTTTAAAGATGATAATTTGTTGGTGGCATTATAAACCGATTGAATAATTTGAATATCATTTTCAGACAGCGAAACCGACTGTATCAGCAATTCGATTTTGCTTTTTATAACCGCCAGCGGTGTTTGTATCTCGTGCGATGCGTTCTCTATAAATTGTTTCTGGCTAATGTAATCTGCGTGGATATTTTCAATCATTTTATTTAAAACAGCATTGAGTTCCGAAAACTCCTTTATAGATGTAATATCAAATTTGGTAATTGTTTCGGCAATGTTATATTTATTCAATTGTTCCAATGTTTTGTAAAAAGGATTCCATAATCTTTTTGAGATAAAATAATTAATAAGAAAGAAACCAAGCAACAACATAATAAAAAGGAACAAAACAGGATAAATGATACTTATAATCAAGTCGTCCGATTCGATGTGAGAAGTGCGAATGGTAATTCGGTAAATAGCTTTTCCATCGCTTACATCGCCCCTAAGCAATCGAAAAGGAATGAGTTCTGTTTCTGTTGAATCGAAAATCAAAGTGTCAGAAAAAGAAACTTTATCTGAATATAATCCTGATGTTTTACTAACCAGTGTTACCTCATCATCCATGTCGTGCACCATTTTTCCCTTTTTCAGATTCTTTTCAATGGTGGTTTTTTCTTTGGCTAAAGATTCATCCAGGCTGTTAATTATTTTTGATGAAACGAAATAATACAGAACACCCGAACAGATTGCAAAAACAGGTAATGCAAACAATAAATAATAAATACTTGTTTTGTTTAATAACTTCATTTATTGTGTGGAGAAATTATAACCGATTCCATAAATTGTTTTTATATAATCTTCTCCCCCTTTTTCTACCATCTTTTTACGAAGGTTTTTAATATGCGTGTAAATAAAATCAAACGAATCTGTTTGGTCCATATCATCACCCCAAAGATGTTCAGCTATTGCGTTTTTAGTAACTACTTTGTTTTTATTGGCAATAAAAAAAAGCAATAATTCATATTCTTTTGTAGTAAGCGCAATTTGATTATTATTAATGATTACTGCTCTCGAAGGAATATTAATCCTGATTTCATTCATTAGCAATTCATCCTTGCCAGCAAAACTCTTTCTGCGAACAATAGCTTTTATCCTTGCATTTAATTCAGAAAGATGAAAAGGCTTTGTCAAATAATCGTCCGACCCTAATTCAAGTCCCATTAATTTATCATCCAGCGAATTTTTGGCGGAAACAATTATTATCCCGGCTTCCGATTTTTTTTGTTTTAACTCTTTTACTATTTGCAACCCGTTCCCTTTTGGTAAAGTAATGTCCACCACCACGCAATCGTATTCGTAAACATTTATTTTTTCCGAAGCTTTTTGATAATCATTGGCAGTTTCGCAGCGATACCCTTCCGATTCCAGGTAGGTTTTCATTGAATCGAGTAATTCTTTTTCGTCTTCTATTAATAAAATCTTCACGTGTTGCTGAATTTAAAGTATGCGAATTTACAGTTTAATTAGGGTCAACGACATTTTAAAGGGAGTAAAAAGGAAAAAGCCTTATTTTTGCCACAAAAATGGCAATGGATAAAGAAGCGTTAGGATTGTTTTTTCCTCAAGAGTTGTTAGAACATTTTGAAATCGTTTTGGTACACGAG
>JANYDQ010000191.1 GCA_025363555.1 Bacteroidota bacterium
TGATACTATGGAATTTAGAAGGTATTGTCAGAGTAATGATATTATGGGAAATATTTCTATTAATAAAAGAAATGGAAATAGTGAAGATTATTTATTTGACGAATTACTATATAAATGTAGGTTTGTAATAGAACAAACCAATGCTTGGCTGGACGCCTTTAAAGCTCTTTTGGTGCGTTTTGAAACAAATAAAATTCACTGGAAAGTACTACATTTATTAGCCTTTACCGTTATTTTATTACGTCAACTTTAAACAACTTCAATTAATAATAACCACTTAAATCTAAAACAAAATGATTAAAAAAATTACTATCAAAACTATTTGCCTGGCTATGGCTTTATTTTCAACAGGCGCATTTGCTCAAATACCATTTGCTGGTTTGGTAGGATATTTTCCGTTTACGGGAAATGCCAATGACCAAAGCGGGAGTGGTATAATAGGAACACCTTCTACGGGTTACATTTCTGCTAACACTCCTCCTGTGTTAGCCCCTGACCGTTTTGCTGCTGCAAACAGTGCTTATGATTTTGAGCCATCGAGCTCATCTTCTTCTTTTATTACTTTGGGTCAGCCTTCGCAGTTTAACTTTGGTACAAGCAGCAGTTTCAGTATTTCGTTATGGATGAAATATGTGGATTTCCAGGTTTCTGCCACCATGTTTGAAAACAGTGCATGGCATTTTGCTATCCGCAATTTGAGTGGAAACGACCATTTGAATTTTGTATTCGGCACAGCCGATTTTATTTCTGATACTTTGCTTCATACGGGCACATGGGTGCAGGTAGCTGCTGTATATAATCAATCTGCTCATACCATAGAAATGTATATTAACGGAGCACACACAACGGGATTTCCATGGAACGGAGGTAACGGTGGACCGAGTGTTTCCAGTTTAAATACTTCGACCATGACCCTGGACGGAACACCTACCGGGAACACCCAAATAGGACAGATAGATGCTTATCCATCTACCGGTATAATGGGTGTGCTGGATGACATTCTTATTTATAACCGTGCGTTGACTTCTTCTGAAGTTGCCGCTATTTATACTGCTACAGGCGGTCCGGCTGGTGCGGGAATAGAGGAACAAACGGAAAGAAATTATTTTATGGTTTCTCCTAACCCCGGCAATGGTTTATTTATCCTAACTCTTGCAAATGCTATAACCTGTGAAACTACTTTAAAAGTGTATGCAATGGATGGAAGGCTGGTGAAGGAACAAAAAAATGTTACTAAGAAGGCAAATAGATTTAAGCGGATTTGACAATGGCAAATTACCTTCTGAAACTGGAAACAGCAACAGGTTATTATTCACAGAAAGTAATGATTATGCATTAAAGATAATTGAAAACAACTACTCCGTGAAAGAAAGGCTTCCCGTTGGGAAGCCTTTTTCTTTTGTATAATTTGGTTAATACTTGCAGATATATGAAATATGTGCATTCCTTACACTACCTTTGCGACTCATTAAAAATCAAACCAAGTGTCGTTCGAAAAACTTAATTTAAACAAACCGCTTATCTCTTCCTTAGATGATTTGGGATACATAGAACCAACTCCTATCCAGGAAAAAGCATTTCCGATAATTATGTCGGGGAAAGATGTAATAGGAATAGCCCAGACCGGCACAGGGAAAACGTTTGCATACTTATTACCTATCCTTCGCAATTTAAAATTTTCTGCGCAAAAACATCCGAGAGTATTAATAGTGGTTCCTACCCGTGAACTGGTGTTGCAAATAGTAAAAGAGATAGAGAAGTTGAGCAGCTATACAAGTATTCGTTTCATAGCTATATATGGCGGAACCAATATGGCAACTCAAAAACAACTGGTATATAATGGGGTGGATATTATAGTAGCTACTCCGGGCAGGCTGGTAGATTTATCTTTGACAGGTATATTAAGATTAAAAGACATTAAACAGTTAGTGATTGATGAAGTGGACCAGATGTTTAGCCTGGGCTTTCGGCAGCAGTTGTTAAGTTTCCTGGAATCGTTGCCAAACAAACGCCAGAACCTGATGTTTTCTGCCACCATGAATGAAGAGATAGAAGCAGTGATTGCAAAGTATTTTTATCAGCCGTTAAAAATAGAAGTTGCCCCGCATGGTACACCTCTTGAAAAAATTATTCAACTCTGTTACCACGTTCCTAACTTTAATACCAAGGTAAATTTGCTTGAATATTTATTAAAGAACGATTCAGCACTAAGTAAAGTGCTTGTATTTACAGGAACAAAAAAACTGGCAGATAGTTTATACGAGGTATTAAAATTAAGGTTTCCGGAAGAGGTGGTGGTTATTCATTCCAATCTTTCGCAAACGGCACGTATCAATTCGTTGAAACAATTTCATGACGGGAAAAAGCGGGTATTGGTTGCAACGGATATTGTTGCCAGGGGTTTGGATATAACGGATGTTACACATGTTATCAACTTTGATACTCCCGAGACACCTGAAGATTACATTCACAGAATAGGAAGAACAGGACGAGCAAACAAAGCCGGAACAGCCATTACGTTTATTAACGAAGCCGAGCAGGAATACCAGGTGGCTATTGAAACGATGATGAACAAAGCTATTCCTTACGAAGCCATGCCGGAAGAAGTTGTAATTTCAAAAGTAATGACCGATGAGGAGCTGCCTAAGATGATTGATAAAATAAAACAGAAAAAAGGGAAAGATAAGCATGTTGCGGGTCCTGCATTCCACGAAAAGAAGGAGAAAAATAAGAAGGTAAACCTGGGCAGTGCATCCATAAAAGAGAAAATGAAAGGGAAGATTAGGACGTATAGAAGGAATTAAATTAAATTAACTCTCCTCTTTTCAACATTTGATAGTTACTATTTTTCATTTATCACCTAAGGTGATTCTATACATATTCGTATCTTTCGCCTTTATTTACGTTAATGAAAATCCTAATTAAAAATATTAAACAATTAGTTCAGGTGGAAGAAATTCCACAATTGAAAGTGTCGGGAAAAGATATGAAACATCTTCCCTGTATTAATGATGCCTGGCTGGCAATTGAACACGATAAAATTGTTGGCTTTGGTAAAATGCAGGATTGGGAAGGCATTGCGGACTGGACCAATTTAACCGTGATAGATGCAACAGATAAATTGGTAATGCCCTCCTATTGCGACAGCCATACACACATTGTTTATGCAGGTAGTAGAGAAGGTGAGTTTGTGGATAGAATAAACGGATTGACGTATGAAGAAATATTTGAACGCGGAGGTGGAATATTAAATTCAGCAAAGAAATTAAGAGTAGCAAGCGAAGAAGAATTAATTGAATCTGCCCTGGAACGATTGAACGAAGTGATGATGCAAGGTGCAGGTGCAATTGAAATAAAATCAGGATATGGATTAAGTACCGAATCAGAATTAAAAATGCTGAGAGTAATTAAGAAATTAAAAACACTTTCGCCATTAACTATTAAGGCTACATTCCTTGGTGCACATGCTGTTCCAACAGAATATAAAAACAACAAGCGCGCATATATAGATTTATTGATTACTGAAATGATGCCGGCAATTGCTGAAGAAAGATTAGCAGATTATTGTGATGTTTTTTGTGAACAAAACTATTTCACAAAAGAGGAAACTATTGAAATACTTACTGCGGGCAAAAAATATGGTATGACCCCGAAAGTGCATGCAGAACAATTAAGTAATTCCGGGGGTACGCTTGCAGGTATTGAAGTGGGTGCCATTAGTGTTGACCATTTGGAATTTGTAGGGAATGAAGAAATTAAAGCCTTAAAGGATTCTGAAACAATGGCAACTATATTGCCCGGCGCTGCTTTCTTTTTAGGCTTGCCATTCCCTCCCGCACGTAAAATGATTGATGCTGGTTTAGCAATAGCTGCCGCCAGTGATTATAACCCGGGAAGCAGTCCGTCAGGCAATATTAATTTCTTACTTTCGCTTTGTTGTATTCAATATAAAATGACACCGGAAGAGGCAATAAATGCAACTACTATTAATAGTGCTTATGCAATGGATTTAAGTAAAACGCACGGAAGCATTGCAGTTGGTAAGCAGGCAAATGTATTTATAACAAAAGAAATTCCGGGCTATTCTTTTATTCCTTATTCATTTGGGAGTAATTTAATAGAAACTGTTATTATTAATGGGAAAGTAATCTAAATTTGTAAAATGAAAATAGAAGAAATATATATTGATAATTATAAATCACTCATTGATTTCAAATTAAAATCACCTAATGCGTTTAGTGTTTTTGTTGGCGCGAATGCTTCGGGGAAGTCGAATATTTTTGAAGCAATAGAGTTTTTGGATTTATGCACGATTATGAGTCCAATTAATGTTCACAAGTCATTTGGCAATATCAACGATTTAATTAATAAAAAAATAACAGAAAATGATGCATCAATTACCTTGATGCTTGACTCAGAAAATGCAGGACCTACCTTTAAATTATTTTTAGAAAAGGATAAAAATTACGAATATATTTTAAGAGATGTGGGGATTGGTGTTGATATGAGGCGAAAAAAAGCAAATCCTAATAAAATTACTTCTAATGAAGAAATATTGAATTTCTCGAGAATATTTATAGGCAACAATAGACTTCTTAAGAGAAATATTCAAGATGATTCAAAACTAGCTCTAGATGCTTCCAATCTCGAAAAGGTTCTAAAACGCTTACTTAAAGGTGAAACAGTAAAAGCTGAAATAATAGAATGGCTTCAATTATTAATTCCAGGCTTTGAGAAGATAGAAATAGTAAATGAACCCTTAAGTGGCTCGGATAATTTATTAATTTATGAAAAAGGAACAAGCAAACCATTTAATAAGCACCTAATTTCGGATGGTACTTATAATATTCTTTCTATTCTTGCTGCTGTCTATCAATCAAACGAGCCGCAATTCCTTTGTATTGAAGAACCGGAAAATGGTTTAAACCCTAAAGTAATAAAAGAACTTGTAAATCTATTCAGACAAAAATGTGAAGAAGGTCATTTTATATGGCTAAATACACATTCACAAACATTAGTTTCTGAATTAACGCCGGAAGAAATAATTATCATTGACAAAAAAGATGGTATAACAGTTCCTAAACAAATAAAAGGAATGAATCTTCACGGCTTAAAAATGGATGAAGCCCTTTTGACAAATGCTTTAGGAGGAGGAATACCGTGGTGAGGTTAGGATTTATAGTTGAAGGAGATACTGAAAAGATAGTTTTAGAATCCAAAAATTTTACAAACTTATTAGGAGAATTAAATATTGATTTTATTCCTGAAATTATAAATGCGGAAGGAAATGGAAACTTATTACCACGCAATATTGAAAAACATTCACAGGTATTAATAGATAAGGGGGCAACTAAAATAATTATTTTAACCGATATTGATGAAGATGCCTGCATCACTCAAACCAAGGCACGAATTCAACCATTAGAAAATCATATAGTCATTGTTAGTATAAAGCAAATTGAAGCCTGGTTTTTAGCAGATACTCAAGCAATGAGAATATTTTTTTCAGACAACACTTTTGAAGAACAAAACCCCGAATCTCATTTAACACCTTTTGATAAGATTAATCAAATAAAGTTGCATAAAATGGGAAGAGGAATTGGCAAAAGCAAAATTAAATTTGCTAATTATTTAGTTAAGCAAATTAACTTTTCAATTAATAGAGCATCCGAGCACCCTAATTGTACAAGTGCTAAATACTTTATCGACAAAATAAAACAAATTGGAACACCTTAAAAATAAAAATATTCAATGAATCAATTAATCGAATGCGTGCCTAATTTCAGTGAAGGGAACGATTTAAATATCATCAAACAAATTACGAATGAGATTGAATCTGTGGAAGGAGTAAAACTACTGAATGTTGATCCGGGGAAAGCCACTAACAGGACTGTTGTAACATTTGTCGGTAATCCTGATTCTGTTATCAATGCTGCTTTTCTTGCAATTAAAAAAGCAGGCGAATTAATTGATATGAGCAAACACAAAGGCGAACATCCACGTATGGGCGCTACTGATGTTTGTCCGCTTATTCCAATCGCAGGAATTTCAATG
>JANYDQ010000282.1 GCA_025363555.1 Bacteroidota bacterium
TGGAGAAAGACAAAGCCACGGCAGCCGAACTTTCAGGAAAAAAATATACGCCTATAATTGCAAAAGAATTTCAATGGACAGTGTGGGCTGCACCCAAAATCGTAGGTGCGAAAAGCATTACGCCCCTACTCGACCATCACAAAGCCCTGACAGGTGACGACCTCTCCGACTTTGTAAACATCAAACTATTTCCTTACCTCAAAAAGTTTAAAGCAGATGCCGAAAGTGCAGACACCATTGAATATAAAATAGGCGAAATATTTTCCGAACTGAAAAACAGAATACAAAGCGGGTATAATTTGCGTGAGGTAATCAACCGGATTGATGAACTTCGTTTCAGAACCCACGCTGAAAAGCACGAAATGAGCCACCTGTATGAAGACAAGATTAAAAATATGGGTAACGCAGGGCGAAACGGTGGCGAATATTACACACCCCGACCATTGATTAAAACAATAGTAAAAGTGGTAGCACCCGAAATAGGACAAAAGATATATGACGGAGCGGTGGGTAGTGCGGGCTTCTTGTGCGAAGCATTTGATTATTTAATACATTCAAAAGACCTCACCCCGGCCCTCTCTAAAGGAGAGGGAGCCGATAACCGAAAAGCAGGGCGTACAGGACTTACTACAAAGGATATTGAAATATTACAGAAAAAAACCTTTTACGGAAAAGAAAAAAAATCATTGGCTTACATCATTGGCACAATGAATATGATTTTGCACGGTGTGGAAGCTCCCAACATTATACATACCAACACCCTTGCCGAAAACCTTGCCGACATACAGGAAAAAGACCGCTACGATATAGTGCTTGCCAATCCTCCATTTGGCGGAAAAGAAAGAGCTGAGGTACAACAAAACTTCCCGATAAAAACAGGAGAAACGGCCAGTTTGTTTTTACAGCATTTTATTAAAATACTGAAAGCAGGCGGCAAAGCAGGTGTAGTAATTAAAAATACTTTTTTGAGCAATACCGATAATGCAAGTGTAAGTTTAAGAAAATTATTATTAGAAAGCTGCAACCTGCATACGGTGCTGGATTTGCCGGGCGGAACGTTTACCGGTGCAGGAGTAAAAACAGTAGTATTGTTTTTTGAAAAAGGAAGCGCAACTAAAAAGGTTTGGTTTTATCAATTGAATTTGGATAGAAACCTTGGGAAAACAAATGCGTTGAACGAAAAAGATTTAGAGGAATTTGTAGAACTACAAAAAACAAAAGCAGAAAGCGAAAATAGTTGGTCAGTAGATGTCAGTCAATGGCTAACACAGCAGTCCTCAAAGTCGCCCAAGTCCCCCGAAAACCAAAGTACTTTTGACCTAAGTGCCAAAAACCCAAACAAAAAGGAAGAAGCTGCTTTACGCAAACCTCAAGCAATATTAAAAGAAATGAAAGCATTGGATGAAGAAAGTGCAGATATTTTAAATTCAATTTTGGAATTGATATGAAAAACATTGACAAACATAGCATCGAAAACGCCTATAGATTATTTGAAACAGGAGATATTGACAAAATAGAAGTAGGCACCGTTAAAGGGCTGCAAGCTATACACCACTACCTGTTTGGCGGCTTATATGATTTTGCAGGGCAACTGCGAACACAAAATATTTCGAAGGGAAGCTTTCGTTTTGCAAATGCTTTGTATTTAAAAGAAGCGTTGGCAAAAATTGAACAAATGCCTGAAAATACTTTTGAAGAAATAATTACAAAATATGTGGAGATAAATATTGCCCATCCTTTTATGGAAGGCAACGGAAGAACAATGAGAATATGGCTGGATATGATATTGAAAAAACAATTGAGCAAAGTAGTAAACTGGCAACAGGTAAGCAAAGAACTTTACTTGCAAGCAATGGAACGAAGCCCTGTAAACGATTTAGAAATAAGAACACTGCTTGCAGCTAACTTAACCAATGAGATAAATAACCGTGAAATTATTTTTAAGGGAATAGAACAATCCTACTATTATGAAGGATATGAAAAAGAAAGTGATGATGAATAATAAGAAATTTTTAATACTAATAAATTCAATATTGGAATTGATATGAAGGAAGGTTGGGAAATAAAAAAGTTGGGGGAAGTTTGTGAAATTAGCACTGGAAATGCTAATACAGAAGATGCGGTTGAAAATGGCGAATATGCTTTTTTTGATAGGTCAAAAGTTATCAAAAGAAGTTCATCCTATTTATTCGATTGTGAAGCTATTATTATTGCTGGTGAAGGAGCCACTTTTCTTCCTAAATTCTACTCTGGAAAATTTAATTTGCATCAACGTGCTTACGCAATTTTCAATTTTAATAAAACCTTAGATATTCAATTTGCGAATAAGTATTTAATCCATTTTCATAAATATTTTGAACAGGTAGCCGTGGGTGCAACTGTAAAATCATTAAGGCTAAGACATTTTCAAGAATTACCAATCCCCCTTCCCCCTCTCTCCGAACAACAACGAATTGTTGCCATATTAGATGAGTGCTTTACCGCCATAGCCAAGGCAAAAGCCAATGCCGAACAAAACCTCAAAAACGCAAAAGAACTTTTTGAAAGTTATTTGCAAGGGGTGTTTGAGAATAAAGGGGATGGTTGGGAGGAGAGAAGAATAGGTGAGTTGTGCAATGTTATTGGAGGAGGAACTCCTTCAAAAGCAAACAGTAAATTTTATGATGGTGAGATTTATTGGGCAACCGTAAGAGATATGAAAGGAGAAATTATTTCTGATACCGAACATAAAATAACAAAGGAAGCTGTAAAAAATAGCTCGACTAATATTATACCAAAGGGAAATGTTATTATTGCAACAAGAGTTGGATTGGGTAAGGTTTGTTTAATTGATAATGATACTGCTATAAATCAAGATTTAAGAGGTATTGTTCCAATAAATTTGAAGAAATTATTAGTTAATTTTTTATACCATTGGTTTAAATCCATTTCACATAAAATTGTGGAAGAAGGAACTGGAGCAACTGTTCAAGGTGTTAAACTTCCTTTTATAAAATCGTTAGCAATTCCATTACCATCTATTAAAGAACAACAAACCATCGTCCGCCAATTAGATGCCCTTCGCACCGAAACACAAAAATTGGAAACGGTTTATAAAAAGAAAATAAATGATTTAGAAGAATTAAAAAAATCAATATTACAAAAGGCATTTAATGGGGAATTACCCGTAGGGGCGAATTGCATTCGCCTGAATAATAAAATAAAAATAAATAATCGTGCGAATTCAATTCGCCCCAACCAATGAATAATTACAACCCCAATATTCACCATCGCAGGTCTATCCGATTAAAAGGATATGATTATTCGCAGGCGGGTTTGTATTTTATAACCATTTGTTGTGATGGTCGTAAACATTTGTTTGGTGATATAACGGATGGGAAAATGATATTGAATGATGCGGGGAAAATTGCATACAATGAATGGATGAAAACACCCGAATTACGCCCCAATGTTGAATTGGGTGAATTTGTTATAATGCCGAACCATATACACGGAATAATAAATATTACCCGTAGGGGCGAATTGCATTCGCCCCCGATAAATGGGGATAAAAATGATACGCCCCCAATAAATGGGCAAAATCAATTCACCCCAACCAATAATAAACCATCAAATAATATGGGCGAATACAATTCGCCCATACGTTCACCGTCCCAAACCGTTGGGGCAATTGTTCGTGGATATAAATCATCGGTAACAAAACAAATAAATTTATTGAATATAACGGGCGAATTCAATTCGCCCCAACCAAATAATATCACGGGAATTAT
>JANYDQ010000301.1 GCA_025363555.1 Bacteroidota bacterium
GGGACTTTTGGGACTTTTGGGACTTTTGGGACTTTGGGGACTTTTGGGAGGGGACTTATGGGACTTTGGGGACGTGGGGGAGTTAAAAATTTCCGAAGCAATATTAAAATCATTATTTACCTCATGAAAGTAAAATCCTAAATAGCTACCTGTAAGTGCTGCTGCTTTGTCGTTCCATAAGGGAATTATATTTCTTGTTTCGGATTTATTTAATGTAATGAAAAATCACCTTACTATTTCTCTTCCTATGGAACTATAGTAATAACCCAGTTCTTTCATTTGGTCAATACCATATAAATTACGTCCGTCAAATATTACTTTGTTTTTTAAAAGACTTGAAACTTTATCAAAATCAGGTGTGCGGAATAGGCTCCATTCGGTTGCAATAAGCAAGGCATCCGCATCTTTCAGGGCTTCATATTCATCTGTGGCATATTCGATTTTATTGCCAATGAGGTTTTTAATATTACTCATTGCTTCGGGGTCGTATGCTACGACAGTAGCTCCCTGTTCCAAGAGTTCATTAATGATATATAACGAAGGTGCTTCACGAATATCATCAGTATCGGGCTTAAAAGCCAAACCCCATAAGGCAATTCTTTTTCCTTTCAAATTTCCTTTGAAATATTCTTTCATTTTCGGGACAATAATTGTTTTTTGTTTTTCGTTCACACTCATTACCGATTCCAGAATTTTGAATTCGTAATTTACTTCTGCTGCCGATTTTACCAATGCCTGCACATCTTTCGGGAAACAGCTTCCTCCATACCCGATACCTGAAAACAAAAACCGTTTTCCAATCCTGTCATCGCTTCCTATTCCTATTCTTACCGCATCGACATCTGCTCCCAGCTTTTCGCAAAGGTTAGCTATCTCATTCATAAACGTAATTTTGGTAGCAAGAAAAGAATTGGCAGCATATTTGGTTAATTCGGCTGAACGTTCGTCCATATATATGACCGGGTTTCCCTGGCGAACAAAAGGCTTGTACAATTCATCCATTACTTTTTTTGCTCTTTCCGATTGTGTTCCAATCACGACCCTGTCCGGTTTCATAAAATCATCTACTGCAAATCCTTCGCGCAAAAATTCGGGGTTGGAAACAATATCAAAATCAATAGTAGTGTTTTTGGCAACTGCCGTTCTTACCTTTTCGGCTGTGCCTACAGGTACGGTACTTTTATCTACTATTACTTTATACTCTTTCAGAATTTTGCCTAAATCGTTTGCGACACCGAGTATGTAACTCAAATCGGCAGAACCATCTTCACCGGGAGGGGTGGGCAATGCCAGGAATATCACTTTTGCATTTTCAATAGCTTCTGCCAGGTTTGTGGTAAATTTTAACCGCCCCTGTTTAATGTTGCGTTCGAACAATAAATCCAGGTGAGGTTCAAAAATGGGGATAATCCCATCCTGCATTTTCTGCACCTTTTCTTTGTTAATGTCCACACAAATAACGTGGTTACCTGTTTCGGCAAGGCATGTACCTGTTACTAATCCAACGTATCCTGTTCCTACTACTGCTATGTTCATATATTTTTAATTTGTCTATTATTCAATTTGTCTATTTGTCAATTCTACTAAATGGCTGATTAACTTTTTTTGCCGTTCCAATAATTTTTGTTAGAATTTTATCAATAATATGTATTTTCTCAATCAATGATTTTTCTTTTGGATAATTTTCAGAAGCGTCAATAAGTAAAAGCCAATATTCTGTTTCGTCAACTTCTTTTAAAGCAATTTTCATTTTATGAATAAAATCAGCTTTACTTTCTGCATTTTGCGCTTCCCTGACATTGGCACCAACAGAAGTCCCTGATTTGAGTAACTGCTTTGCAATTACATATTTTTTATTTTGTTCAAGTATCTCTGCAAATTTAATAATGTCTAAAGCAAATTTAAAAGTCAAATCAACAATTATATTTTCTTTTCTTGAGTCCACTTTTTAATTGTCAAATTAACTAATTGACAAATTGACAAATTGTTTCTGTAATGTATTTCAATGTCTCTTCCTCCAGTTCGGTGTGCATTGGTAAGGAAACTACTGATGCGCATAATGCTTCTGTTACCGGGAAATCGCCTGCTTTGTATCTTTCATCCATATATGCTTTTTGCAAATGCAAAGGAATAGGATAGTATATCATAGCTGGAATTTCTTTGGTGGTTAAGAACTCGCGAAGTGCGTTTCTGTCCACGCCATTTAATTGTAAGGTATATTGATGAAACACATGGCTGGAATATGTTGCCCGTGCAGGTGTTTTTAGTTTGGGGTTATTGGCAAATGCTTTATCATAATAATCTGCTGCTTTTATTCTTGCTGCGCAATAGTTGTTTAACTGACGAAGTTTGATTCTTAAAATAGCTGCCTGGATACTGTCCAGACGGGAGTTTACACCAATCATATCGTGTATGTACAATGCTGTTTGTCCGTGGTTGGTTATGATTCTTATTTTTGCTGCCAGTTCATCATCATTGGTAAATATGGCTCCGCCATCGCCATAACATCCTAAATTTTTGGAAGGGAAAAAAGAAGTACATCCTACTGTGCCAATGGTTCCTGCTTTTTGCTTTTTACCATCGGCATAAATGTAGTTTGCTCCAATTGCCTGGGCAGTGTCTTCTATTACATATAAATTATGTTTTTTTGCCAATGCCATTATTGCTTCCATATTGGCACATTGTCCGAACAGATGAACAGGCACAATGGCTTTTGTTTTTGGAGTAATTGCTTTTTCAATGGCTTTTACATCTATATCAAATGTATCAGGAATAACATCAACGAGCACCGGGGTTAGGCCCAGTAAACCTATTACTTCGGCTGTGGCCACATAAGTGAAATTGGCGGTAATCACTTCATCTCCGGGTTTCAAGTTGAGTGCCATCATGGCTATCTGCAAAGCATCGGTACCGTTGGCACAGGGGATAACATGCTTTACTCCCAGATATACTTCGAGTTCTTTCTGAAATTCTTTGGTTTCGGGACCGTTGATAAATGCAGTGTTGTTCAGCACATTTTGAATAGCGGCATCTACTTCGGGTTTTATTTTTTCGTATTGACTTTTCAGGTCAACCATTGATATTTTCTTTATAGCTTTTTCCATTGTATTTTGGTTAAAAAATTAAAGGGGTGCGAAGGTAATAAAATTAATTATTCTATGGGGTAATTTGCCATTTTGCTATTTATCCCGTTTGTGTAATAAACTAAACCTAGTGTCATTTTATTCTTCTATAAATACAACGAAAAACAACTGTTATATATTTTGGGAAAGTAATTTTAATGAGAGTAAGCGCGATAACACCAACGATTTTTATATAATGAGAGTTTTGCAAGGCAAAATGTTAATAAATATCAATAATATCAGCCTATATAGACTCATTAGGTGTGTAATTTTGCGGAATGTTAATTCAAACAGACACACAAATGAACTTTTCG
>JANYDQ010000320.1 GCA_025363555.1 Bacteroidota bacterium
CTGTAAAATTTTCCAGTACTGTACAGTCAAAAATTAACTGTACAGTACTGGAATACATTTTAATCCAGTGATGGTTTACCGGATTTTAATTTCACTTCCGCTTCTGCAAGCTTTTCTTTGGTTTCGTTTAACTCTTTTTCCAATTTTAATAGCATTTCATTTGCTATTGAAAGTTCTTCTAAAGTAGTATTAAGCGTTTCTGTTGTTTCTGCAAGTAACATCTCTTTACCTGCCAATTTCGCTGTTAGCTCAGAAACATCTGTTGCCTGCCCGGTAACAGTACTTTCCTGGGCTGCCGGTGGCTCAGGTATTTTTACTTCTGCGTCTTCAATTGCTTCACCATTTGCAATCCTGATACTGTCAATGGGAATGCGTGTAACATTCGCGGTTACTTCACTCTTAAAATCAAAAAGGTTATCTGCCGGAAAAATGTTTTCGATAGCTCCTTTATCTTCTCTAAGTTTACCCGCAAGCGTTCCGCGCTCCCCTTCGGCAATTCCGTTGGTAGATGCAAACACTTGTACTAATTCTTCGGCTGAACGTAATTGTACCTCCATGCCATTTGTTAAATCTGCTTTTTTCATTTGTTTTTTATTTGTATTAATAATGCCTACCTTGTGTTAACCTGTTTTCGGCTTATTCAGGGTATTTTATTTTTTCTTTACAACTTTCTTTGCTGCTTTCTTTGCTGCTTTTTTGGGAGCTGCTTTTTTAGCTGGCACAACCGGAGGTACAGTTGGTTCAGTCAATGAAAGTTCGGGAAACATTTTTATTAGTTCTATTTTGCGAAGCTTAAAAACTCCTTTGGCTGCCTCGTGTTCTTCCATTTTAAATTCCAGGTATTGCAACCTGTGTTCTTTGTCCAACCGGATTTTATAAGTATCCGGCTTAGCCTTTCCGCCAATGATAAGCGGCTCAATCATTCCATATTCCGCCAAACCTGTGATGTACTCTTTTGCTTTACTGTACGTCATTTTTTGCGGTGGTCTGCCATTTGGAAAAGTAATTTCCATTGATTTTTGCATTTGCTGAATATGGAAATAATCAGTTCCTACAAATTTTAAAATTTCGTTTGCGGTGGTTACAGCACTTTCGTGCTCCTCCTGTGATGTTACTTGTTCTTCCATTTTTGATTTGTTTTTTTGTTTTAGTTTATAATTATTGCTTAAAAATCTTTACGATGAAGGAAACGGCATCATTGATGGTTGCGGTTCCGGTTGATAGTTTTATTATCTGAAATATTGCTTCTTTGTATTTCGGGTTTTTTATTTTTTGGTCAAGATGTACTAACATTCCCAACTTGTATTTATCCAAATAAATTTTTGTAACCATTTTAATGTTGGGCTTTTGTTCCATTACCCGGAACAACAATGAATAATCAACACCGGCAGCACAAGTGATTGCATTAAATATATTTTCCGCCTGCTGGCTTGCCGTTTCCAAATCCGTTTTAGTAAAGTCCGGTGCTTGGTTTTGTTGGCGGTTTTCCGGTTTTGTTATCCAATCGTATTCGCTTAACATTGCGTCCAGTTTTCTTTTAACTTCTGCCTTCACACGTTCCGAAGCATGGATATACTTCGATTCGTGCAACTCTATTAAGTGCTGCTTTCTTTTTTCTTTCAGCTCTGCCAAAGTATCTTCTTTATTAAAGTATTTTAAATTCATCTGTCTATCCCATCAAGTTTTTTAATAATTTTTCTTACCTGTGCCGGTGAAACGTTCTTACATCGCTTCCAACTTTTGAGCGGGCTAAGTTTGTTAAGTTCAGCCAAAATTGATTTTACGTTTGAATTAAATTCGTAATGGCTCATTTGGTAATGTTCCCTGATAGTTTTTTTTGTTTGGTTAATAAGTGAAAGTTCCTTTGCCATAATGTTATATGAGTTGTTTGTGAATAATATCTGATTGCTCCTGCAAAGTCCATTCTGCCCCAGGATATAAAACGTATTCCATTTGATAACGCGGAAGAAAAAGAAAAAAGAAAAAAGATTGAGTAGGGGTAAGGTTGAACAAATATTTTTTCTGCACTCCTTTTTTATCAAACATTCCCCTGGTATTAATTTCTTTTATCGCTAACTTTTTATTCAGTGAGGTCATTTCGTGGAGCTGCACATGGAGTAACATAAGGTCCACTGTTTTTTTGTTGAACATAAATTGCTCAATGTCTTTATTAATCATTTCTATAACGGATGAAGTAAAACCGGCAAGAACTTTAAAGTCAGTATTATTTAATTTCAGCTTTATCATCCTCTGTCTTTTTTTCTAAGGTTTTTATATGAGTAAAAAATATTATTTAATGTTTGGTCCGGCTCATTAATATTATGTAAATTTTCACTGTTATACATCCCGGTAATGGTTGCCATTTTTGCGGGATTATCATAAAGTAATCCTTCTTTATTTGGTCCAACCATAAGCCATTCAGTAGAAGTTGCTAAACGCGCTTTACCGTCCTTAATCTGTGCTTTATATAATTTCCTTTCTGCTCTTTTTATAAACCAATAACAAAAAGTCATCGTTCCTACTACCCCGATAAAGATACCGGCAACTACCAGTAATATTATATAAAGCACAGACATTATTTCTTTTCCTTTTGATTGATTAATAAATTCGGTTCGCTACATTGTTGCTCTAACTTATCTATACAAGTTCTGCATGCTTTAATTTCCTTTGCCATCCTTGTCGTTTTGAAAAGGAATAAGTCAAACTCTGTTTTTTTATTACACGCATTACATGTATTCATTTTTAATTCAAATTAGATTTTTATATAATTTAACGATGCGGTTCTTGCAGCTTCTACGCTGTTTGTAAGTTTTTATAATTTCAAAATTTATAATACACTGGTATTGCTTTTTAGCAATCCGGTGAATGGTGGCTACTTTCCCCTTTTCGTGCAGCATGTTCAGTATTATTGAAAACTCTTTATTGCTCATTATTGCTTTAATGGTTAAATAATACTACTATTGCCACTGCAAGCACCGCCAAATAAAACAATACGAGGGAGGCTTGCAATTCAATTTCTTTTGCTTGCAGGTTTAAAGATTCGTCTATATACTCTTTATGACGCTCTAAATATTCCTCTTTAGATTTTTCATTGTTTTCGGGTTGTCCCTGGTTAGGAACCGGGTAACATATATCATCATTATGGTATCCTTTTTTCTTTCTTTGGTTATAATCTATAATCATAGATGCCAGTTGAGTAATGCACACTTTAAGTATTGGCAGAATAGCAAGTATAAGAAGAGTTAAAAATATTTTTAGTGCCATTTTTTATTTAGTCCAATCAATTAATATTATCCTGCTTACATACTGTGTACTGGCTACTTCGTTTACTTTATACCCTGCCTGTATTAATGCAGTTTTAATTACCTTAACATTGGCTTTTGCAGGAATTGTATATTCTAAATTACGTCTCTGTAATTCAGCCTGTTCAAAAATTTTCGTTACTATTTCTTCCAAAACTTCTCTATCGGCTTTTGTCGGAATGTTCCGGGCTTCGTCTGCTGTTATCATTATGCTGCTATTTTTAGTTTATATTTTTTGTGTCTTTTATAAAAGTATGGTCCGTAAACTTCTATCATTGCTTGTGCTGTAGTTGCTTCCACTGCATTGCCAATATATTTTTTGGCGGCTGTAACAGGTACTTTAATTCCCAACGAACGTGCAGCCTCAAAATACCACTTCGGCAAACCTTGTATGGGTAGTAATTCTTCTTCCATCAGCATCCGCATTTTAATATCTGCAAATTCGTACACTGCCATAAATTGTTTAAGTTCCTTTAGTTTCGGGGTGTCCGTTTCGTAAATAATAATTCCAATTACTGTTTTATCTCCATACTCCATTTGCGCTAAATGTAAAGGGCTTTTGTCCTGCCTTGCAATTACTGTAGGTGCAGGCTTTTCTATGCTGCTGCCATTGCTTTTATAACTATCATTTACAATACAGGACGGGTTAACTAAATACGGATGGTGGCGGCTTGCAAGTAATGTGTTGGCGGTATCCTCAATGCTTGTTCCTGTATTACTAAAATTGGTATCCATTATCCATGCTTCGGGATTTACTAAATTCATTTTAGGAAATGGCATTGCGGTTCCGGCAGGAACTTCAACGCTCATTGCAAACCCACCACCGGAAAAGTCGCGCATAATAAATGGCTGAGGAAATAAAATAGAATGAGTGTCGGCAGCCGTTATGGTGTTGGATGTATTTTCTGTGGTTTGACAATTGTGCCCGGTTCCGTGATAATTAGCAAGGAATGGTAAAAACCTTTCTACACCCACTAAACAATGTGTTCGCTGAGTAACGGCAGGGGATGGGTTGTTAGTTCCTACGCATGGAGCTGTACTGCTGTTTTTATTGTATAGAAATTTATCGAACGAAGTAAATGCAAACTTTTCTTTGTTAGTAAGAACGCGCGAAGGTTCGTTTATATCCTGTGCATCGCAATTGTTATTGAACTGGACAAGGAACGGTAAAAAATCGTTATGTATATCTTTAAGCTCTGTAATTCCTTTTAAATATGCTGATTTATCTTTTTCGTAATTCTCTTTCCCGTTTGCAATAAATTTTACGCCACCACCAAACACGCGCCCAAAGGTTGCATCGCTGTCTATCCTTCCGGGAGTAAATAAGCTATCTCCTTTTATTACCATGTTAAGCACATCTTTTACAGCTCTATGTTTTAATAACATATTCCCCGTTTTAGAAAAATGTTTTTGCGGGTCCTTTGCGTGTGTTTGTTCCGGGTGAAGGATGGAAATTTTTTTAGAGAAAGTCCCGAAGTAACGCAAACGCGACTGGTAAGCTCCGAGGTCTGCTGAATTAATATCCCGGTCCTCGTATTTGTAACCGCGTTTTTTTAATTTATTCACCCAAATATCAAAAAATTCTTTCTTCCTTTCTTTAATCGGAACGGTCCAGGGGGTAATGCCTTTTTTCTTATCTCTCTTATAACTATAGCCTACTATGTCTATCCACTCCTTTTTATTTTTACTGAATAATATTCCAAATTCTGAACTGATTTGATAAGGATATTTTATAAGTTCCACTCCGTCCAAATTAATTTGCTTATGGGTAACAGGTCCCCAATTTCTAAATTCCACTACATTTTCAACAAATATTAAATCCGGGCGGATGGCGTTTTCATACCTGTATAATTCCTCCGCTAATGAACGGCTGTCAGCATCGCGGCTGTTACCTCCATTTGCCTTGCTGTGAAATATACATTCTGCACTCATTTGAACCACAATAACAATATAAGGCAGTGCCTTCCTGATGGCTTTTACAAGTGCCTGAATTGGCTTCATTGCAACCTCGCGTATATCTTCCACCAAATGCAATGTATGTTTATGTACTGCTTTATGACAAGCTATTGCAAGCCAATCATGGTTAATACCTAAGATGGTTTCTGAAAACTTTATCCCTTCGGTTTCCGCTTCGTTACTTCCATAGGTCCACCCACCGGCTCCGCAAAATAAATCAATCTGAGCTACTAACGCACCCGTGCCCCGGAGCCGGTTAATAATCCGCTCTTGTTCTGCTTGCCAGTCTATTGTTAGTGATGTTGGTATTTTAAATTTCATTTTTTTATACAGCTGGTACAGTTAATTTTGTATGTACGGACCAAGGTCCGGTACAGTTGTTTTTGTATTTACTTCAGCTACCATTTTTCTAAATCCTTAATTTTTAATTCCCTGAATTTCGGCTTTCCATCCGTAAGATTATCGTAGATAATAGCCGTTTCAATATGCTGCTTTCTTTCGTTGTAAAGTTCCATCAACTTTGCTAATGCCGCTTCCTGTGTTTTTGAGTTAAAAGCGTAGTAAGTAGCCGGGTTCCTTGAAATGTCTTTCCACATTCTAAACGCTGAAAGATGATACTTTACCCATAATTTGTACGGTGATTTGTCAACATTTTCAGGGTTTTTAAAATTGTTTTTTGGATTGCTCATATCGCTTGATTTTGTTGGTTTAACTGGTAAAAATAATTTTGAATAGTTACGTTGTCTATCACATCGGGACTGGCTATTGCCTCGTTAAAAAATTCTAAATATTGTTTGTTTTTTTTCTTTCCTAACACCTGTTTGGCTTTCCTGTAAACCTCGTAATCGTTAGGGTTTTTGAGAAATAAATTATACAGCGTCATGGTTTGGTTGATACTTTTTTGAATTTCATCGCGCTTGTTTGCTTCCAGTCTTTTCAGGTATGGTTTTACTACCAATTCGATATGATTGAGTGTTGTATAAAATCCGAAAGGATAAGCAGAATCGAAGTACTGGTAGAGTGGTCGCGGGGTAAATCCTTTCCGGTAAATACTTTTCCGGAAAGGATTTACCCCGCGACCACTCTACCAGTACTACGATTCTGCTTATCCTTTCGGATTTTATACAACACTCAATCA
>JANYDQ010000354.1 GCA_025363555.1 Bacteroidota bacterium
CTCGTGTACCAAAACGATTTCAAAATGTTCTAACAACTCTTGAGGAAAAAACAATCCTAACGCTTCTTTATCCATTGCCATTTTTGTGGCAAAAATAAGGCTTTTTCCTTTTTACTCCCTTTAAAATGTCGTTGACCCTAAATAAGATGAAAAAACTAGGCAATCAATTATCAAAATTTTTACCCATCGCCAAATTGGTACACCACCTTGTTCAGCGATGGAATGTGCAACCTGTGCGACCTGTGCCTGCTCCGCAAACAGTAAAAAAACGCGCAAAGTCGCCAATAATCAGCAATAGTTTTCAACGTCTGCCCGACTGGCAATTATTAAAGTTTTCTAAACAAGTATTTGAAAACATGTTTCATAATCCCGATTTTGCAGCCGAACACCTCACTGTTTTATACCTCTCGCCAAAAATAAAACGCATGATGTATGGCATTTACGAAAAAGAAAGAAACTGGGATATGGCTTCGTATCAAAAAAACAGAGCACTCCTTATTACTCACCTCAATGAACTGGCATCCCTCGTTAAAATGAAAACGATGTATGCAGAAAACAAAGAAGAAATGATTATCAATGCCAGTTTCCAGGTGAAGAAATAAAAATGAACATGCAGCACGCCCAAAATAAAAAAATCCTGCTCCGAACAGACGAAGCAGGATTTTTTATATCCTCCGAAGGGGCTTGTTTGCCCCTTTGGAGGTTAACTATTGCCTATTCACTAATCACCAATCTTCCAATATAAACCACCTTATTATCGTTCACCAGTTTATAGAAATAAATACCAGCGTTCAGGTCGTTTCTGTCCAGTTTCACTTCGTGAGAAATAACACCGGTAGTGTTTCTTACCTGTTTGCCCAGCACATCAAACACTTCAATAGAAGCATTGTTTAGCGTTATTCCATCCCCGATTTTGATGGTTGTGAAATCATAGAACGGGTTCGGATAAACAGTTACATCGGTAGAATTTGTTGCTGTCGCAATGCTGTTACACACATCCACCGTAAGCGGACCGTTGGCAGATGCTGAACAACCTGTTGTGGCATCGGTATAAGTATAAGTAATGGTAAAAGTACCTAAGCCCGATACAGAAGGAGTGAACAGGTTAATGCCACTCACCCCGATACCTGAATAAATACCGCCCGCACCCGAAGGGAAGCCTGTAGTTAATGCCACAGGTCCGCCATTGAGACAAACGTCTGTCATGGCACCTATCTGAACAATAGGAGCAGGGTTAAGCGTAATGCTTAGCGCCACAGGATTTGCAGAGCCGCACTGGTTACTGGCAGTAAGTATCAGCGTGCCGCTGTTTATTGCCGACATAATAACAATGGAATCGGTAGTGGAACTTCCGGTCCAGTTAAGCGGCAATGCCCAGAAATAGTTGGTAATATTAGGGTCAGCCGGCACATAGTAGGTATGGCTGGAACCATCGCACACCGTTACCGGTCCGGAAATGGAAGCAGGTGCCGTTGGCAAGCTGTTAACCGTTATGGTTACCATGTCTGTGGACGAGCAATTACCGTTTGCAACTGTTACTGTGTATGTAACTGTAGCAGCCGGAGTAGCTAACGGGTTAGCAATGTTGGCAGCAGATAATCCGGTGGCAGGCAGCCAGCTGTATGTTGCACCGCCAGTTGCATTTAGCGTGGTTCCGTTTCCGGAGCAAATAGCCACATCACTTCCGGCATTAGCCACAGGGGTAATGTTTACGGTTACCACCACCATATCGGTAGAAGCACAAGTGCCATTGGATACCGAAACAGTATAAGTAGTAGTAACTGCCGGAGTAGCCATTGGGTTAGCAATGGTTGCATTGCTTAAACTGGTGGCAGGTGTCCAGGTGTAAGAAACACCACCGCTTGCAGCTAATTGTACCGAAGTACCCGAACAAATCGCTGTATCTATTCCTGCATTTGCCACCGGCAGAGGCAATACTGTTACCACCACGGAATCAATAGTAGTTCCGCAAGAACTGGTAACAGTGGCAGTATAAGTAGTAGTGGTAGTTGGATTAGCCATCGGGTTAGCAATAGAAGCATTGCTTAATCCGGTGGTGGGCAACCAGGAATAAGAAGTACCGCCCACTGCATTCAGCATAGTGCTTGCTCCAGAACAGATGGAAACATCGCTGCCTGCATTGGCAATATTTACGGTTACCGAAACAGTATCATTATCCGAACAGGTACCATTAGATACAGTTAGAATGTAATTGGTGTTGACAGTAGGAGTACACACCGGGTTGGCAATATTGGTAGCCGAAAGTCCTGTGGAAGGACTCCATGAATACGAAGTTCCGCCCGAACCATTCAGGGTGGTAGAGTTTCCTAAACAAACAGTAATATCTGTTCCTGCATTTGCCGCAGGCGAAGGATTTACGTTTACTATCACGTTGTCGGTAGCAGAACATGTTCCGTTGGATACCGTTACGATATAAGTAGTGGTAAATGCCGGTGAAGCAACAGGGTTGGCAATGGTTGCATTGCTCAATCCTGCAGAAGGACTCCACGAGTAGGTTGTTCCGCCCGAAGCACTTAAATTGGTAGTTGTTCCGGAACAAATGGTAACATCGTTACCTGCATTGGCAATTGGTGCAGACACCACGTTCACCGTTACCGCATCTTGTGCCGAACACAAACCATTAGAAACAGTAACCACATAAATAGTAGTATTGGTAGGCGAAGCCACCGGGTTAGCAATGTTAGGGTCACTTAAATTGGTTGCCGGGCTCCAGGTATATGTAGTTCCGCCACTTGCATTCAGGTTGGTAGTACTTCCCGAACAAATAGTAACATCCGTTCCTGCATTAGCAAGAGGGGTAGGGTTAACTGTTACCACCACCATGTCGGTTGTGGCACAGGTTCCATTGGATACCGAAACAGTATAAGTGGTTGTAGATGCAGGAGTGGCTACCGGGTTGGCAATAGTTGCATTGCTCAATCCTGCAGAAGGACTCCAGGAATAAGATGTTCCGCCCGAAGCACTTAAAGTAGTGCTGTTTCCTGAACAAATAGCCACATCGCTTCCTGCATTAGCCACAGGAGGTGACACCACATTCACAATCACCATATCCGTTGCCGAACAACCACCAGTGGTAGCAGTTACCACATAAGTAGTAGTTACCGTAGGCGAAGCAATAGGGTTGGCAATAGCCGGATTATTCAAACCAGCGGAAGGAGTCCACGAATAAGTAGTTCCGCCACTGGCATTTAAAGTGGTGGTACTTCCTGAACAGATAGTAACATCAGCACCTGCATTTGCGGTAGGGGTAACGTTTACCGTTACTATCACCATATCGGTAGCAGAGCAGGTTCCGTTGGATACGGAAACAGTATAAGTAGTAGTAGCCGCAGGCGAAGCAGTTGGATTGGCAATATTAGTTGCATTCAATCC
>JANYDQ010000379.1 GCA_025363555.1 Bacteroidota bacterium
TTCAAAAATCCTAAAAAAGCAGACCACAGCACCTGCTTTTTTGGTCTTTTTATCCATCCGAAATCACAATTGACTGATAATAGGCTAAATAAAAAATAAATGGGGTGGGTTTTAGAAAACAAATCAGTTCATTATTTGTACTTTCAAGCATTATTTGGTGTAAAAAAGGGCATTTTTTTAAAAATTCCGACTCATTATTTAAAATAATCAGCCCATTATTTTTTTATTCCGCCCCCTGTTTTCAAAAAAATGCCCTTTTAATTTTAATTCCGGCTCATTATTTAATATAATGGGCTGATGAGGGAAAGTAATCAGCCGGAAAATTTTTATTTATTCCTCCTGTTCCAAAAAACCCGCCCTTTTAATTTTAATTCCGCCTCATTATATAAAATAATGGGCTGATGAGGGGAAGTAATCAGGCGGAAAAATTTTATTTCTGCCTCCTCTTCCAAAAAACCGCCCTTTTTATTTTAATTCCGGCTCCTTATATAAAATAATGGGCTGGTGGAACCACCAAACAAGTGCGATTTTAAAAAAAAGGGGCAATAGTGAGATGTGCTTTTTATAAGTAAGCACTCAAAAGGGTGGGTATATAAATGGTAAATCTCCTTTTAAAGGAGTTGGGCGTGCCTTTTCTAAAACCCACCCCATTTATTTTTTATTTAGCCTATTATCAGTCAATTGTGATTTCGGATGGATAAAAAGACCAAAAAAGCAGGTGCTGTGGTCTGCTTTTTTAGGATTTTTGAAAAACGAGGGTTTTTACTCCCGAACAAAATTTTGCACTTCGGGTAAATGAAGGATAGGGTTTTAATGCTTTCCACTCAATATTAAACCTGATTAAAATAAATTCCTTATTTTTACCCCGTGGCGGAAAAGGAATTATCTATAAAAAGCATTGAGCAGGTGCCCGGGAGTTTAACAGCAGGAGAAACTATTTCGCATGATTACCTGTATGATAAATATGCAGCCACCTTATTTGCAGTTATTGCCCGGATAACCGAAAACGAGAAAATAGCGGAAGAAGTGTTGCAATATCTCTTTGTTTATTTTCTGAAAGAGGAAAAACATTTTGCCCCTGCTCACCAACCTTTGTTTACACGAATGCTTGTTTTGGCACAAAAGATGGCAAGAGATAAAATGGAGGCTTCTCCAAATTTGTTTTCTCCCCAAATCCAACCGCCACATATTATCGTATTTGATAATCAAATGGGTAAGTTACAAACAGACGCAGGCATGCAGGGAGCCAACGCACAAAAAGTACTGGAACTGGTGGGATTAAAAGGCATCAGCATTAAAACCGCTTCCAAACTGCTGGGCATACCCGAAGATGAGATAAAAATGAGTTTAAGAACTGAATTAATAAAGTATAGAAAAAAGTAAGTGCAAATGAATGTAGAAGAGTATATAAAGTCGGGAATCCTGGAAATGTATGTTTTAGGAAAAACCAGCGAAGAAGAAAATGCAGAGATAGCAAAACTATCGGGCATTTATCCTGAAATAAAAAAAGAAATAGACGACATTACAGAGTCTTTTATGCGCTATTCCGAATCGACTTTTTCCGCCCCCAATCCAACTATTAAACCCATGGTATTGGCAATAATT
Organism: Bacteroidota bacterium; assembly: GCA_025363555.1. GTDB lineage: Bacteria > Bacteroidota > Bacteroidia > 2-12-FULL-35-15 > 2-12-FULL-35-15 > 2-12-FULL-35-15. Next base: position 1,606 of record JANYDQ010000379.1, read on the forward strand.
GACTATACCGAACGGCTTAAAAATGGAGAAACAGTTACCTTTCCGGGCATGCTTAACGAAAATTCAAAGATTTCTGATTATGATGAATGGTTAAACCGGGAAGACATGGTGGTGCCAGCGGATTTCACAGATATGTATGCAAAAATAATAGGATACACACCAGAGGTAAGTACTGCTATTATATGGATAAAGCACGAAACACCCAAAGAAACGCATACGGACGAGTACGAAAGATTCCTGATTGTGGATGGTACCTGCGACATTATTACCGACTCCAACACCGTTTCACTGGTTCCGGGCAACTATTACAGCATTCCTTTGCACGAAGGGCATGTGGTAAAAGTAACATCTTCCATTCCCTGCAAGGTAATATTGCAACGCGTGGCTGCCTGATGAGGTCATAAGTTTTAAAGTAAAGGAAGATTAAATTTTAGCTGAAAGATACTTTTCTTTTAACATTCAAAATTATATAAGTTTATCCTCAAAACTTGTAAGCAAGTCGTTTTTTAATTATCACACCTTTGTGTCCTCATTTTAAAAACAAAAAACATGCAGGCAACATTCATTATCGAATCCGAAATAAATCGTTTATCTTTGTCCAACTATACAGAGGCAGACTTGACTCCACAAAAAACATACAGCGAAGAAGATTTAGTTGAACTTCTTAACACGGGCAACCAGCAGTTGTTTGGTGTTTTGTATGATAACTATTCAAAAGCGCTTTACGGAATTATAAAAAAAGTAATTGAAGACGATGCTGTAGCAGAAGATTTGTTGCAGGAATCGTTTATCAAAATCTGGAACAACCGTTTATTATACGACACTTCCAAAGGCAGGTTGTTTACCTGGATGGTTACCATTGCCCGAAATTCGAGCATAGATTACCTTCGGTCCAAACAAAACAAGTTTGATGAAAAAATAAACAGGGGAGATAAAACACTAAACGAAGTAAATAAATCCAATAAGGTGGAAACAAGTGTGGACCACATTGGATTAAAAAAAGTAATCAGCCGGTTAAAAGACGACCACCGTACCTTAATAGACCTGGTGTATTTTGAAGGATATACCCAGGAAGAAATTTCCAAAAAATTAGGCATGCCTTTGGGAACCGTTAAAACCAAGGTTCGCTCGGCACTCATTTCATTAAGAAAGGAAATAAAATAAAATATAAACCATTATTCGCCCTGTTTTCAAACCTGCCACTTGTTTCAAATATACCTAAGTAAAATAGCTCGAATAGTTTTTATTTCATTTATAGTTTGGCTTTTTTTTCACATTTTTATATTTCAAACTTCACATGTTCCAACCGCTTCCATGCACCAGACACTTTTGGAGGGCGATAATATTTATGTCAATAAATTAGCTTACGGTGCCCGTTTCCCCATTACCCCGCTTTCGCTGCCTATTGGCAACAATTATATGGATGCTATTCAAATCCCTTATTTCAGAATGCCTGGTTATTCAAGGGTGAACTATAACGATGTGATTGTTTTTAATTTTCCTATGGATGACGATGCACCTGTGGACGAACGAAAAGGATACGTGAAAAGATGTATAGCCCTGCCGGGAGACACCCTGAAAATAAAAAGAGGAGTGGTGAGTGTAAATGGCAAAAAAGTAAAAGAAGCCGAAACCATTGTTTCTTCAAATGCCATTGACAGCAGCATATACAGCCCTGCAGTTTTTCCTCATTCATCGCAGATAAAATGGAATTCAGATAATTTCGGACCGCTTTACGTTCCGCGAAAAGGAGAGCATATTGTTTTAACCAAAAACAATGTATTGCTTTATAAAACGGTGATTGAAAAACACGAGAACAACAAACTGGAAATAAAAAATGACTCTGTATTTATTAATGATAAATACAGGATGACCTACACATTTAAAATGAATTATTATTTTACAATGGGCGATAACCGAAACAATTCTATCGATTCCCGTTTCTGGGGCTTTGTTCCCGAAAATCACCTGGTAGGGAAAGCTTCTTACATTTTATCTTCTACCGAAAATAACAGGTCATTTACTTCTATCCGATAATTTGTTTAAATGAAATGAAAATACTTGTCTGTTTTATAACCCTGTTTATCATTAATCAATACACCATGGCGCAAAACGTAAACAACGATATGATAGACCTTGAAGATATGCAGGGAAAATGGTTCGTGGTCCGGTCAGATTTTGCAATGTGGACAAAGGGAGATAAAACAAATCCATCGTTAAACTATTTGATTAAGAAAAAAGGGAAACGCACCGGGTGGATGGACATAGTAGTATATTTAAAAAAAGGAAAGCAGAAAAAGATTTCAGGGTTTGATACTTCTCAAAATTCAGAAAACACCCAATTTATATGGAGAGGAAAAGGACTATTAAAATTAATAAAAAGCAAATGGGGTATTTTATATTTGGATAGAAATAAACAATGGGCAATTATTCATTTCGAGAAAACTCTTTTTACCAGCGCAGGGTATGATGTCATTTCACGAAATAAAAAAATGGACGCAGCCACAGAAAAAAAATGCCTTGATAAACTGGCGGAGCTAAACGTTACTTCTAAGCTTACCCTTATTCACCAGGATTAATAAAATTCCAAATCCCCTCAAATAGTATAACCTATTTAAAATAGATTATAATAATTAGTTTTTAAAACCTTCTGACCTTTGTCCCCGGAATTTTAAAAACTAAAAAAATGAAAAAATATATTATTATAGGAGCGACTATTTTATCTGCATCGGTTTGTATTGCTCAATCCGATTCTACATTGAACAAAACCAACAGCGATTTAACTCCCAACCTCAACAACCAAAACCCGATCAATAATAACCGCCCCAACCCGAACGATAATCAATATCCGAACAACACTTACCCTAACCTGAATAACAACAATTCTAATTTAAACAACAATAATCCGAATTTGAACAACAACAGCCAAAATCTAAATAACAACAACCCGAATCAAAGTATTGGCAATAATACCGACAATAGTAATTCGAACCTTAACAACACCAATCAAAATATTAACCACAACAATCAAAATTTAGACAATAACAATAAAAATACCGATAATAACAACTACTGGCAAAACCCGGATAACAATAATGCCCAACAGGGAAACAGGAATTACAACAATCAAAATTCGGGCAACAACAATCAAAATCCTAATAACAGCAACAACCCAAACCCTAATAATAATATCAGCAATCAAAATCCGAATAACAATAACGATTTGAACCCGAACAATAGTACAAAAAATAAAAATAATGAATTCGATAACCGGAGCCCTGCCCGAACACCTGCTAATACAGAAAGAAATAAAAACAATTCGAAAAGTAAACCGGGTTCTGATTCAAAAAAATCTTCTGAAAAGAATAACACCAAACCGGGCACTGGTAAAACCCCGAATCGCGAATTGAAAAGTAAAATGAAAAAGGATTCGCTAAAGTAGCAATTAATCAAAGAAAGATGAAACGGTTTTCTTTGACCAGGTATAACTAATTATAAAATACACAACATGGGAAATTTTCTTTATGTGCTCGCACTAAATGTTTGTCATTGTTTGGGCAATCGGCTTTTTCGCATTTAATATGGGTGCCATCATCCATTTGCTGCTGGTTATGGCAGTTATTTCTACACTTGCACAAGTGCTGAAAGGAAACAGATTGTAAAATACTCGCATTGGAGTATACTTATCCGCTTGTTTTGAGGCAATTCATTATTTTGGTGAGTAAAAGTTCTTCGTCAATGGGTTTGGAGATGTAATCGTCCATGCCGATGCTGAAACATTTTTCAACATCAACGGGGGTTACATCAGCTGTGAGCGCGATGATAGGCAGGTGCAATTTAAGGACCTGGCGGATATGGTGGGTGGCTTCGAAGCCGTTCATTTCGGGCATTTGGAGGTCCATTAAAATGATGTCGTATTTGTTTTTCTGAAGGTGTTCGATTGCTACTTTTCCGTTGGCAACGATGTCGAAATCGAAGCCAAAGTTGGAGAGTACTATTTTAATAAGGAGCTGGTTGAGGGCTACGTCTTCGGCAACGAGTACTTTTATTTTTTGTGGTTCTATCTCTATTATATCCGTGTTGGTGACGGTTGTGGAGAGGGTTTGGTGTTTGGTTTCGGGTTTTGAGTTTGTTTTGTCGAAACTTAGGGTGAAACCAAAAGTGGAGCCTTTGCCCTGGGTGCTGGTGGCGATGATGGTGCCGCCCTGTAGTTCCACGAGTTGTTTTACGATGGCAAGCCCTAAGCCGGAACCACCATAGAAACGGGATGTTTCGCGGGCGGCTTGTTCGAAACTGTTGAATATTTCGGTGAGGCGGTTTTGAGGAATGCCGATGCCGGTGTCGGTAACGGTGAATTCTATTTCTACTTTTTGGGCACTTTCATTCAGTTTACGCACATTCATGGTGATGGTTCCCTGTTTGGTAAATTTAACAGCGTTGCTCAAAAGGTTTAAAATAATCTGGCGCAGACGCATGGGGTCTCCTTTTACAAGAGGGGGAAGGGTGTTGTCGTATTGTTTAATTAATTCAACATTTCGTTCTTTCATTTTGGGTTCGAAGAGCTGAAGCATGGAAGTAATGGAAGCGGATAGGTTAAAGGAGGTTTGTTCAAAGGTCATTTTGCCGGAGTTTACTTTGGCAATGTCGAGAATGTCGTTAATTAAAATGATGAGGGCATCGCCCGAAATTTTAATGGCGTTGATGTATTCTTTTTGTTTGTTGTCTAATTTTGTTTTTAACACCACGTTGGTAAATCCAATGATGGCATTCATGGGGGTTCGGATTTCGTGGCTCATGTTGGAAAGAAATTGCTGCTTGGCTATCACGGCATCTTCTGCCAACAATGTTTTTTGTTCGGCATTGGTAATGGCTTCGGTAAGTTTGACATTGCTTTCTTCAATTTTGCGGAGTGCTTCCTCTTCGGCATCATGTTGTGCTGCGAGTGCTTTTTTTACCTCCACTGTAGCAGTTACCTCGTAGGCAATGAGGGTAACACCGGAAATAGTACCATCGGCTTCGCGATAAGGTTGATAAACGAAACTGTAATAACCTTCTTTTGTGTGGTCTTTGTGTTGGATGGAGGCAAGTGCTTCTAAATCCTGGTAAGGCGTACCACTGGCATACACCTGGTCCAGTAAGCCAGGGTAAGCAGTGTTTTTTAGTTCGGGCAGTACTTCCAGCAGGGGTTTGCCTTCTATGTCGCTTCCTTTGCCCCACATTTCTTTAACACGGTCGTTGGCAATGGTTATTATTTTATTTTTTCCTTTCAGCACAGCAAAAGCAAATGGCGATTGCATAAGAATCATGCTGTATCGTTTCTCGCTTTCTTCTATTTTCTTCAATGCCTTTTGCTCCACTTCCAGTTGTGTTTGCAGCATTTTTTTTTCTTTTAATTGTAGTTCTACTGCTAATTTTTTTACCTGGGTGATGTCGGAAATGGTGAGTACAATTAATTCTTCTTTATCAGATTGCTGAATAATACGATGTGCATTGAGGAGCATAAATTTGTGACCAATAACGGGGAATTCGTGTTCAACTTCAAAATCGTGAAATTGATTTTTTTTGGGAACAATATCTTCGAGCAGTTCGCGCAGGCGCGGAATATTCCATTGATTGTTTCCCAGTTTAAAGAGAGACATTCCTATACTATCTTCATCAGTAACATGAAAGGTTTTACAAAACGATTTGTTGGCAGATTTAATGCGCATGTGTTTATCCAGCACCAGCATGGGTTCGTGAAGAGTAGAAAGAATGGCTTCGTAATAAATAAATAATTCTTCCACCTGCTGTATTCGTGCCTGCAGTTCCTGGTTGGTGGTAATGAGTTCTTCGTTGGTAGATTCTATTTCCTCTTTGGATGTTTCGAGTTCTTCGTTTAAGCTTTGCAGCTCTTCGTTACTCGACACAATTTCCTCGTTTGCACTTTGCAGTTCCTCGTTTGCAGCTTCCTGGTCCTGGGTAATGGAAGCCATGTCGTATCGGGCAGCGGCTATTTCCTCTTCCAGCTTTTTTATTCTTCGGTCTTTGGCAATAGAATTATTTTTGCCGGCTTTTACAGGAAGGTTCAACGTTTCTGTTTGGGGTTGTGCAGAAAAAACAATAATAAGTAAATCTTCTTCCCCATCCACTTTAAGGGGAGTTACTTCCAGTTTCACCACCCGGGCAGCAATACCCGCTTTGTCGCGACTCATTTCAATTCCTGTTTTAACTACCGGCTGCTTTGTTTTAATGGCGTTATGAATGGCGTTTCTAAGTTCGAAAGTAATTTCGATGTGCGCCATTTTCAAAATATTCAAACTGGCTTTACCCGATGAGTTTTGAAGATACAGCGATGTTTGTCCGCGAAACTGCAGTATTTCCAAATCGTGATTGATAACCACACTTGCAGGAACATATTGGGTAAGTAAAAAAGAATCGAATAACGAACCCAGGTTGCCATTGTTTAAACCAGGTAATTTTTTTTGGTTAACACTCATATTCTGTTTTTCCTGTACATTAGTTTGCAACTTTCGCGGGGTTATTTCGGCTATTCTTGTGGTACCCGAATTGTTTTTGCGAGTATAAATTTTATACTTTCTGTTGAGCGGAGTGCTGAATAGCTGCACGGAAGCTCCAATGGTTTCGGATTTGCCAAGCATTAAACATCCATTTTCGTTCAATGCGTAATGAAAAGTAGCAATCGCTTTTTTCTGGGCAGGAGTATCAAGGTATATTAGCAGGTTTCGGCAACTGATAAAATCCATGCGTGAAAAAGGCGGGTCGCGTAAAATATTGTGAGGAGCAAAAATACATACATCGCGCAATGTTTTTGTAATGCGATATTTGTCTTTTGCCCTTGTAAAAAAACGATGCAGTCTCTTAGGCGAAACATTTTTGAGCTGCTGTATGGAATATTCACCGTTTCGGGCTTCGTTAATGGCATCTTTGCTTAGGTCGGAGGCAAAAATCTGGAAAGGAATGGTATTGTACTTAGTATCCTGAATTTCCAAAAGGAGCATGGCAATGGAATATACTTCTTCTCCGGTGGCACATCCCGCAACCCAGATACGCAAAGTTTCTCCAAGCGTTTTATTTTTCAGCAATTGAGGAAATATTGATTTCTTTAAAAGAAGAAAAGCATCCGGGTCTCTGAAAAATTCGGTAACATTGATAAGCAAATCTGTGTACAGCAAGTTGATTTCCTCCTTTTGAATCACACACAATTCAGCATATTGTTTCAAACTTGTTATTTTATGAGTCAACATCCTGCGCAGTATTCGCCTTTTGATAGTGCTCATTTTATAATGGCTGAAATCAACATTTTTAATTTTAAGTAACAATACAATAATAACTTTTAAGTCTCCATTGTCGTCCTCTATTTCATCTTCAGGAGCGGATTTTATTCCTTTGAGCTTTATTAAGGGATGTTTACTCATCCAGTTTAATTTCTTTGCAATTTCTTCGGCAGACATTACATAATCTACTACCCCTTGGGCAATAGCTGATTTGGGCATACTGATAAACTTTGCCGAATCGTCCTGTGCAAACGTTATCCCGCCCGCCATTTTTATTTCTTTTAAACCCACAGAGCCATCACTTCCACTTCCCGAAAGAATAATGCCTATAACATTTTCTTTATGCGATTCGGCAAGAGAAGAAAAAAGAACATCAATGGAAAGTGTAAAGGTTTTGGGGCGGGGAATTAATTTTATATGGCCATCCGTTACTTCAATGCCTTTATTATAAGGTATGATATATACGTTATTGGGCTCCATCTTGTCCATATTTTCCACATCCTGCACTTTCATTTTAGTTACTTTTGATAAAATGGAAGCAAGAATGCTTTCGTGGTCGCGGTTTAGGTGTTGTACATATATATATGCCATACCTGTATCGGGCAAAAGGTTTTTCAGAAACTTTGTAATTGCTTCCAATCCGCCCGCAGAAGCCCCGATGGCAACAACTGTAAAAGCATTACCTCTCGCCTCCGCTTTTTTAACAGGAAGAATTTCGATTTGTTTTTTATTTTTTTTCGATTGAGCAGGCACTTTCCTGCTAAAGGAGGTGGAAGTTGGTGCAGATGTTTTTGCAGGTAAACTCTTTTTTTTGTTTCCAGAGGCTGGTTTCGTTTTCATTGATTCATCAGGTTAAGAAAATTACACCGAACACCTTTCTATTTTTACAAAGCATCCAAATGCAATGCAAATGTAAACTAATTAATCATACCATTTTTTTAATTATCCATCGCAGAATTCTCATGTCGGCTCGGCTTTCAAATACACTACATTCAAAATATTTTTATTCCTTTGGCAGCATATAATTTTCCCGGTAAATTTTAAAAAGCAGCATAAAAAAAGAAATAAGCAACCACTCCAATAAAAAGCCAACGCAACAAAAAAGAATTTCCGCTACAATCCCTCCCGCTGCGCTGCCTGAAGTTAGCTCATAACCACCCGTCCCCTTCATCCCCACCCCATGCCATTGCCTATTTCCTATTGCCTAATTCCTATTTTGGGCGTGCCCCTGCGGGTCGGGCTTTTCGCTTCAATCTTTTTTGTCGCCCCGCTTACGTACCACTCCAATAAAAAACCAACGCAACAAAAAAGGATTTCCGCTACAATCCCTCACGCTGCGCTGCCTGAAGTTCGCACTTATCCTCCGAAGCGGCTTTTTTGCCCCTTTGCAGGTTTCATTTTATTTAAACCTGCCAGGCTTTAAAAACATAGCAGGTTGATGCCTCTACTCCTGTTCCGCGAAACAAACCTTTTCAAATACTATCCTTTTTATCTCTTTAACGCCCGGTTTCGAAAAAGTTCGTAACCGGATTTTTTATTTTACACCCTTGCGGAACATTTGTACACCGTTGCGCAATAATTCCGCATCATTGCGCAACTCTTGCGCACCATTGCGCAACTCTTGCGCACCGTTGCGCAACTCTTGCGCACCGTTGCGCAACTCTTGCGCACCGTTGCGGAACTCTTGCGCACCATTGCGGAACTCTTGCGCACCGTTGCGGAACTCTTGCGCACCGTTGCGGAATGACTATAAATTATCATTTTTAAATTGCAACTCTTTAAATATCAATTAATTAATATAAATTCAAAAAAAATCATGTCAAAGCAAAACGGAAGACATAGAATTTAAAATGCAGGAGTTGATTCTGGCAAACGGGCACCTTTTTACTTAAAGATTGCAAAATGGTTAAAGCGTTTTACCTAATTCCCACCTTTTTACCCGAAAGCGGTGTCAGGCTTTGTTCGTCAGTCCTCTTGTCGGTTTCAGAACTTAAATTACAATTCCGAAATAATCTTATCCAGTTCCTCTTTGGTTTTGCCAAGTTTAATTTGCAACTTACCAATCATTTCCTCTTTTTTTCCTTCTGCAAACAACATATCGTTATCAGTCAATGTTGCAAACTGCTGTTTCAGTTTCCCTTTAATTTCATTCCAGTTTCCTTTTAATTCAGTTGAATTTTTCATATTTAATTAATTATTATTTGTTTTTTTACAGTACAAAGGTGGGGTTTTTAAGGAAAAGCGGAGTTGTTCAATTATTTAATAAAATTGCAAAATTCATAGCAGATATCTGGAAATCCATTTTTATTTCGAAGCCATTTTAATTTCCAGTTTCCGTTTTTTGAATTCTATTCAAACATGCCGGAAGCTTTACACAAACAGCATAAAAAAACTCTTTACTTTTTAGGTAAAGAGTTTTTGAATTCAATATGCTTCAAGAATTTTAAAGCCCTGAAAGATCATTTTTAAAATAATTTATTGTTGTGAAATCATTTTTCCAGACTGAATTGTTTTATTATCAGAAATTATTTTGTAGAAATAAATTCCTGAAGTAAGAGTGCTCATATCCAGCATAGATTGACGATTGACAATAGTTGACTGAAAAACCATTTCTCCCAACACATTATACATTTTAAATTCAACTCTCTTAAATTGCACTCCATCATTGATTACAATAGTTGCAGATGTACTGAACGGATTTGGATACACAGAGATAGTTTGATTTACTGCATCCAGAGATGAAATTCCAACAAAATTGCAACCACTTGGTATGGCAGGGGCGTTAACAGTAACTGCTGTGGTAGTTAAAGCTCCATTGGTAGTAAGTGATCTGCCATCAATTACAACCCCTGTATTCAAGGCACCTAAAGCCCCGTTATTACAAATAATGGTTCCTTTAAAAACAGAATAATTATTTATTTCTACTGCACCTTCAATTTTCCAATACACATTTTTTGCCTGTGCCCCATTCATTAAAATTACTTTGGAATAAGTGCTCGTGGAAAGTGCACCGTTTATCATAATTAAAAATACTGCATTAGCGTTTCCTTCAGCATTCAAAAAGAGTGAATCGGTTAGTACAGTTGCTGCATTTAAAAGATAGGTATGCGGAGTAAGCACCAGGTTGTTTCCAAACTGTGCAGGATATAACAATTCAATATCGTAAGGCAATGCGTTAACATAATTATAAGCAACTAATAAATCTGCGGCACATTGTGCAGTAGAGCCATCAGGAATAGGGTGTATAGTTCCGTTTACGTTCAGTGAATTGTACCCAGTAGTTAAACCTACATTTGTTCCAACATCACCGGTAACAAAAGTTATCCCTGAATTGGAAACTGCTCCATTAGAAGAAAATATTGCATAACATCCGGCAGCTCCCAAATTAGGTGCTGTTGGTCCGGTAAGCACAGAACTTCCACAGCCGATGGGTGTATAAGCAAGAACTCCGTCTGTAGTAACAGCACCAGCGGTAGAAAATGCTCTTCCTTCAATAGTGTCATTGGTGTTCATGTTGATAGCGGCATTGTTAGCTATAACTGTTCCTCTCATTGTTGTTCCTGCTGCCATACTAACCAATCCTTCTACTTTCCAGAAAACATTACATGCTAATGCTCCATTAATTAAATGAACTTTGGAACCGGGGTTGGTGGAAAAGGAACCTTGTATTTGAAAAATAAATACTGCATTTGGATTGTTCTGTCCATTTAAAGTTAAGCCAAGATTTAAAGTAGAGGCAGATGTAATAGAGTAAACACCGGCAGTTAGTATTTGTCCGTTTCCCAGTAATGAAGAAGGAAAAAATGTTGGAGTAGCACTGTTCAGCTGGTTAAAAGCAATCAGCAAATCTGCCGATGCTTGTGCGCTGGCTGCATCCCCATCGTGCATCTGCCCGTTCACGTTTCCGAACCCAGTACTGGAACCATTGTTAGTCCCCACGTTCCCGGTTACATGAGAAATTCCTGAATTGGTTACCGCACCGTTGGAAGAAAAGAGTTCGAAGTTTGCAGCAGTTCCCAGGTTAGGCGCCTGGGCGAAATTAAAAGCTGGAATTAAAAAAAGAATAACCAGTGATAGTACATTTAGTAAAGTCTTCATATTTATTAGGATTTAAGTTGTGAATTAATTTTCACGGTACAAAAATCGGCACAAACAGGCGTGCAACTGTTGCATAATTTTTTAATAAACTTACATTACTCACATGTTTTTCGTTCGGCAAGCAAATAACAACTGCCTTCAGCAATAATAGTAACTATTAAATTATCAACAACGATGGGGGTTGCGCCCTGTGCTATATCAATATTGGTAGAATTTATCTTACTGCCATCAATAAGGATAATCATTCCTGAACCAATGCACTCTGCTTTGTTGCCTTCGGAAATGAGCAGGGCAGTATCTTCTCCCAGGCCAATGCCCAGGCAGGTGGGATTCAGGGTAACAGCATGTGCCAGTCTGCCGAAGCGACCTCTTTTAATAAAATGGGTATCTACGATAACATTCTTAATTAAACCAAATCCTTTGGCTATTTTAATTTCGCCTTTAAAAAGTGCTTCTGAAATTACACCACCCATGATGATGATTTCAGGCATCACCATTGCTCCCGCGCTGGTACCTCCTGCTATAAAATTTTTATCCGAATAATATTTATTTTTAATTGCGGCTAACAATGGTGTTTCAGCAAGAATTGAAATAAGCTTATCCTGTTTTCCGCCCGTAAATAAAACAGCATGGGCAGTTTTAATTTTTTGTATTGATTCGGGGTTGCGGGCATCTTCCTTGTTTTCTACTCTTATAATACCAACATGGGTGAACCCTTCCTTTTTGTAGGAATTCATATACAATTCGTCCATTTCATCAGGGACAGAGGAGGCAGAAGCGATAATCTGGATAACGTGATGTGCGCGCGGAATCTTTTGAATAAGGCTGCCTAAAATTTCAAAGTGTGTTTTGCAATCCTTGTTTTTTTTAATGTCCAGGTTTTCTCCGCTTATGTCACCTTTGTTTTCGTGCCCACCAATGATTAGTAATTTTCCTTTAGGTATCATTATATGATTTAATTAACTCGGTTATTCGCTCAAGCCCCATTTTTAAATTTTCTTCTTCTGGTCCAAACGAGAAGCGAATGTAGTTATTAAATTTAGAATCTCTTTTATTCCTTGCCAAATTGATGGGAAATAAATACACGGCAACCACTACTTTTTCTTTTGAGTGTTCTTTAAAAAAATCAGTTGTTTAATTATAAGGGTGTAACAACAAAAAAACCCCGGAAGATTAAATACTATTGATTTCATCTTCCGGAGTAATGATAAGAGAGAGGCTTATGAACCTAAACTTTCTGTGTTTCTATTTTTTATCTTTCCCGCCTTCATGACCACCACCATGTCCTTCCCCATGCCCTTGTTCACGACCGCCATGTCCTTCCTCATGTCCGCGTTCCTGCTTCGAGTTTTTTTCATTGCCATGCCCTTCTCCACGGTCGTTGCCATGCCCTTCCGCTCTCTGGTTTCCTTCATTTCCATGTCTTTCCTGTTCGCCAGAGTTTCCTCTGCCCGGTCTCTCCCCTATTGTTTTTTGAGCTCCGCCATGATACCCTTTTCCATACTTCGCTTTGTGCTCTTTAAATTCCGTATAAGGCGTTTCTCCCCTGTATTCAGGCATTACAACTTTATACCCGTTATACAAATCATAACTTGCATATCTTCCCGGCAAACTCCTTCTGTGTACCCATGCACCGCCTTCATAAAAAACAAACATCGAAGTTTGAACATCATAATACGATTCCACATCGGGCAGGTAATAATACCTTACTTCCGAATAGCCTACCGGACCCCACATGGGAGGTGACCCTATGCTTACATTTACAGAAACCTGTGCTTTTATTTGTCCCGAAAAAGCAATCACCATTCCGAGGAATATCAATTTTAAAATTTTCATTGTTTTTTAGTTTTAATTATTTATTTGAACTCCTGCCAATGTTTGTCTTGCTTTACAAGCCATATCAAAATTAATTATTGATTCACTATGGTATTTCCTGCCATTACCACCGCACCCGTTCTAGCTAATGCTCTGCCGGTAAGGGAAGAACCTGTATTAAAAGTAACAGACTGCATTGCCATAACGGTACCTTTAAAAACAGAAGTGGTTCCAAAAGTAGCTGAACTACCTACCTGCCAGAAAATATTAGAAGCCAACGCACCTCCTGTTAAAAAAACTTTACGTCCCGAAGTAGTAGTAAGTGTGCTTGCAATTTGGATAATAAATACTGCACTTGCATTGCCATTGGCATTAAAAGTAAGGTCTCCCGAAGAGATGGCAAGAGAAGAAGTACTTTTATAAAGCCCCGGAGTGAGTGTTAGTCCGCCTATGTTGCCGGAAAGGGTAACAATATCTGTACAGGTGCGCCCTGCAGCATCATTATATGCTGCGGTTAAATCCAGTTTTGCCTGTGTGGCTATTGCATCGTTTACATGTTGTGTTCCCACTAAAATTCCCGGAGGGAAACCACCTACGGAAGTACCGGGGCTTAAGCCCATGTCTCCCGTTATATTAGTGGCGCCGGTACTGCTGATTGCCGACCCAGCCAAAACAGCAAGTGTAGACGCTCCAGCCATGGATACCATTGCCTGGTTTGTACTTTGAACAGGTATTACCATTGGGTTTGCCGAAGTACCTGTAACTCTTGTATCATCTTTTTTGCAAGCTCCAAACATTACCACTATTGCTACTGCAAGGGTGGCTGCGAATTTCATTTTTTTCATTTCAATTATTAATTAAGTTGTGAAATCATTTTCACGGTGCAAAAGTGGGGACATTTGGAAAGGTGGTTATTGCAGATTTAATTAATAAATTTACATTATTCACAGTTGATAAATGGGATGAGGTGAAGAAACAATATAAAAAGTGGTGGCAGGGGGTAATAAGGCGGAGGGCGGGAACCAAGTTTAAAATAGGCAAAGTGTTGTGTCGGTTTTTACTTAACTTAATAAAATTGCTTTACAGGACTTTAAATTGTTTCCTTTTTCCTTAGCCTGACGACCTCCCCCCCAAACCTCCCCTTGAATCCTTCGACAAGCTCAGGATGACGGGGGAGGGGAGCCGCTTCTTGTAGAGAAGTGTTTGGACAAACTATATTCTATACTATATATAATTAAAAGACAATGGAAAAGACAGAAGTTTTAATAATGGCAGGGAAGAAAAAAAACGAGAGAAGGACACACCGACTGCCGGAGGCACACACAGAGTTATAAGGGGAGTGTTTCATAAAAGCGAAGCCTCTAAAAAGAAGAATTATTTTATCGCTAAATAATAGTGGTTTAACATATTATTGAATTTAAAAGCCACCGATATTATAAATATTACGTACTTTAGTACATTAGTTTCAAAAACTATGGTAAGACGAAAAGAAATACTTCTGTTTATATTTTTTATTGGTTTATACCTCGTGTCTTTTTCTCAACGAGGGAAGGATGGGGTTGCGACTATTAATGTTGCTAATGTGATAGCAAACGAATATACACGGCTGACTGCTGATGCAGCGGCTGGTGCTACGTCTATAACCGTAGTTGCCAGCGGACTGAATGCTAATGCAAGGTTTGCTGCAACGCTTTCTCCGGGGGATTTAATAATGATTATTCAAATGCAAGGTGCCACACTTAGCGGAGCTGCGCTGGAAGTGCCTGTGGGCAGTGGCATTTTTGTAGGAGTGCCGAATAATAATACGCTGGGTTCGGTGGCTGCTTATAATAACTGTGGTAATTATGAATTTTGTGAAGTAAATTCTGTTCCGAATGGAACTACTATTACGGTGGATTGTGGTTTGCTTCATAACTATACGGCTGCGGGGAGAGTGCAGGTGGTGAGGGTGCCACGGTTTAGCTCGCTGGTAATTAATGCCGGAGCTACGCTTACGGGGACAATTTGGGGAGGGGCATACGTTGGGGGAGTTATAGCGATAGAAGTTCAATACAATACAGTTATTAATATTGGGGCGCAAATTGATGCTTCTTCTATTGGCTTCAGGGGCGGGGGGTTGGCTCCGCTTAACCCGGCTTCGTTTGCGGGGACGCAGTATGCGGGAACGAGTTTCACGGTAGGGTCGAATAAAGGAGAAGGAATAGGTGGATATGGGGTAGATTATAACGTAATAGGTGGTCAGTACGGAAGGGGAGCCTTTGGAAACGCAGGTGGTGGTGGAGATTGCCATAATGCGGGAGGAGGAGGAGGTTCTAACGCAGGGTCTTTGATAGGATGGGATGGGCTTGGAAACCCGAATAGTGCTGGTGCGGGATGGGCTACTGCCTGGAACCTGGAAGCTCCGGGTTTTTCGGCACATACATCTCCGGGAGGGGGCAGGGGCGGATATTCTTTTTCTGCCAACAATCAGAATGCCACCATTACGGGACCTAATAATGCACTTTGGGGCGGAGATAACAGGATGGCGAACGGGGGTTTGGGAGGGCGACCGCTTGATTATTCGACAGGGAAATTATTTATGGGAGGAGGCGGAGGTGCCGGAGACAGGGATAACGGGGCTGCCGGGGTAGGTAAGCCGGGTGGAGGATTGGTTTATTTGATGAGTTACGGAACGATAAGCGGGGGTGGCAGTGTGGTTGCACCGGGTGGTGCGTGTTTAAATTCAGGATTAGATGGAGCTGCCGGAGCGGGCGGTGGTGGCACCATTATATTGAATTCGGTAGGTTTTATTTCAGGGCTTACTGCGACAGTGAACGGAGGGACGGGTGGAAATCAATTTCTGTTAGGGGGGCTTATAGAAGCAGAAGGACCGGGAGGCGGGGGAGGTGCAGGATACATTGCCACATCTGCCGCAGCCATTACTCAAATAGCAAATGGAGGACCGAACGGGACAACCAATTCGGGCGGGCTTACTGAATTTCCGCCCAATGGAGCAACCAAAGGTGCAGACGGATTGATGAACCAGGTGATAACCCACGATACAATAACGGTTACCAATGTTACTATTTGTAATGGAAATACGGCTACACTTACTGCTTCTATTGCTGGTCCGATTGGTGCCACTATTTATTGGTATAATTCGCTGGTAGGGGGTGCTCCTAGTGCCAGCGGTAACACTTTTACTACTCCCCCTTTAAATGCTACTACTACTTATTATGCAGGATTTTGCCCAGGCACGTATCGAAAACCTGTGGTGGTAACTATAAACGGGGCTACTATTGTGCCTTCCCCGATTACTGGTCCAACACCTATTTGCCCGAATGCAACAGGGGTGATTTATTCCATTCCGAATACTGTTGGAATTACGTATGCCTGGACAGTGCCTGCCGGAGCAACTATTACAGCAGGACAGGGAACCAACCAGATAACGGTGAACTTTGGCGCAACCGGAGGAACAGTATCTGTAATACAGTCGAATGCTTGCAGGAGCGATGCACCTATTAATCTTGTTGTAAGTGTAACGCCTATTCCTGTGTCCACGCCAATAACGGGAACTACACCCGTATGCCCCAATGCTGCCGGGATTATTTATTCGGTAACCAATGTTGCATTAAGTACCTATAACTGGACAGTGCCTGCAGGAGCAACTATTACGGCAGGACAAGGCACTAACCAGATAACGGTGAACTTTGGCGCAACGGGAGGAACGGTGTCGGTTATTCAAAGTAATCCTTGCGGGGTTGCCCCGGCTGTTAACATGGCAGTACCCATTTTCCCGCTGCCGGTAACCTCAGCTATTGCGGGAACAACTCCAGTTTGTCCTAACCAGGCGGGTATAATTTATTCTGTTAATAATGTGGTTGGAGATACTTATAACTGGACAGTGCCGGCAGGTGTAACCATTACAGCAGGACAAGGCACCAACCAAATAACTGTAAATTGGGGTGTGGCAGGCGGAACTATTTCTGTGGTGGAAACCAACGTATGTGGCAATGGTGTGGCAGTTACTTTTGCTGTTACAGTAACGCCATTGCCTGTAACATCTGCAATAACAGGCACAACGCCTGTTTGTCCGAATGCAACAGGAATTATTTATTCCGTAACCAATGTGGCAGGAAATACATATAACTGGACAGTGCCGGCAGGAGCTGCGATAACAGCTGGGCAAGGAACTAATCAAATTACAGTTGACTTTGGTGGAACTGGCGGAACTGTTTCTGTGGTGCAGACAAATGTATGCGGACCCGGAGCAGCCGTGAATTTTGCGGTAGCCATATTTCCTTTACCTGTAACATCAGCTATCGTGGGAACCACACCTGTTTGCCCCAATGCAGCAGGAAATGTTTATTCGGTAACCAATGTGGTTGGAAACACATATAACTGGACAGTGCCGGCAGGAGCAAGCATCACTGCAGGGCAAGGGACAAATCAAATTACGGTAAGCTTTGGAGTAACCGGGGGAACTATTAGTGTTACTCAAACTAATATTTGCGGACCCGGAGCAACGGTAAACTTTGCAGTAGCTATTTCTTCATTGCCTTTAACCTCTGCAATAACCGGCACTACACCGGTTTGCCCGAATGCAACCGGGATAACTTATTCTGTTACTAATGTGATTGGAGATACCTATAACTGGACGGTACCTGCAGGAGCAACAATTACAGCAGGACAAGGAACGAATCAAATTACGGTTAGTTTTGGCGGAACCGGTGGAACTGTATCTGTAACAGAAACAAATAACTGCGGACCCGGAACAGCAGTTAACTTTGCAGTAGCAATATTTCCGCTGCCGGTAACATCGGCTATTACAGGAACAACCCCTGTATGTCCTAACCAGGCGGGTATAATTTATTCTGTTAATAATGTGGTTGGAGATACTTATAACTGGACAGTGCCTGCAGGTGTAACCATTACAGCAGGACAAGGCACCAATCAAATAACTGTAAATTGGGGTGTGACAGGCGGAACTATTTCTGTGGTGGAAACCAACGTATGTGGCAATGGTTTGGCAGTTATTTTTGCTGTTGCAGTTACACCGCTGCCTGTAACATCTGCAATAACAGGAACAACTCCCGTTTGCCCTAATGCAACAGGAATTATTTATTCCGTAACCAATCTGGCAGGAAATACATATAACTGGACAGTGCCGGCAGGAGCTACGATAACAGCAGGGCAGGGAACTAATCAAATTACGGTTAACTTTGGTGGAACTGGCGGAACTGTTTCTGTGGTTCAGACAAATGTATGCGGACCCGGAACAGCCGTGAATTTTGCAGTAACAGTTACTCCTATACCGGTAACATCAATTATAACGGGGCCTTCACCTGTTTGCACGAATTCCATTGGAATTATATATTCAGTAACAAATGTAATTGGAAACACATACAACTGGAGTGTAACCGGAAGTGGCACTATTATCCTTGGACAGGGAACAAACCAGGTAAGCATAAATTGGGGAGCTACAGGTGGAACTGTTTCTGTAATCGAATCGAATGTATGCGGAAGCGGACCAACTGTAAATCTGCCCGTGGGAATTACTTTATTACCTGTAACCTCACCGATAACCGGTACAACTCCTGTTTGCCCGAATAGTGCAGGAGTCATATTTTCGGTTATCAATACAAACGGCAGTACTTATAACTGGGCAGTACCTGCCGGAGCAAGCATTACCGCAGGACAAGGAACAAGCCAAATAACAGTAAACTTTGGAGCAACCGGAGGAACTGTTTCTGTTACCGAAACGGGAACGTGCGGAGTGGGAGCAACAGTTAACTTTGCGGTTGCCATATTTCCATTACCTGTTACATCAGCTATTACAGGGGTAACACCCGTTTGCCCAAACGCAACCGGAATTATTTATTCGGTTACCAATGTGATTGGAGATACCTATAACTGGACTGTTCCGGCAGGAGCAACCATTTCAGCAGGGCAGGGTACCAATCAAATTACAGTTAATTGGGGTGCGACAGGCGGAAACGTTTCTGTTATTCAAACAAATGTATGTGGCAATGGAACACCTGTTAATTTTGCCGTAGCCATTTCCCCTTTGCCTGTAACCTCTGCAATCACCGGCACTACTCCAGTTTGCCCGAATTCTGTTGGAATTATTTATTCTGTTACTAATGTTGCTGGAGATACTTACAATTGGACTGTTCCGGCAGGAGCAAACATTACAGCAGGGCAGGGTACCAATCAAATAACAGTTAATTGGGGTGCGACAGGCGGAAACGTTTCTGTTATTCAAACTAATATATGTGGCAATGGATCACCCGTTAACTTTGCCGTAGCCATTTCCCCATTGCCTGTAACCTCTGCAATAACTGGTGTTACGCCTGTTTGCCCGAATTCTGTTGGGATTATTTATTCTGTTACTAATGTTGCGGGAGATACCTACAACTGGGCCGTGCCTGCCGGAGCAAGCATTACCGCAGGACAAGGCACAAATCAAATAACGGTATCTTTTGGTGCAACCGCAGGAAACGTTTCTGTTATTGAAACAAATAATTGCGGACCGGGAGCAACCGTAAATTTTGCGGTAGCTATTTTTCCATTGCCTGTAACCTCTGCAATAACAGGAACAACCCCCGTTTGTCCTAATACAACCGGGGTAGTTTATTCTGTAACTAATACCGTTGGAGATACTTACAACTGGGCAGTGCCTGCCGGAGCAAGCATTACAGCAGGACAAGGAACGAATCAAATAACGGTATCTTTTGGAGCAACCGGTGGAAACGTTTCTGTTATT
>JANYDQ010000029.1 GCA_025363555.1 Bacteroidota bacterium
GATAAAGATGCTTCCGTAGAAAATAGATGATTTGTAAAAATGCCGTTCGTTTATTCAATTCAAGAATCAGGATAGAGGGCGAAAAATTCTTTTAAGAAATGGAAATTTCTTCAGCGATTTGTCTTTATCTGCTAAAAATAAAAAAGCAATTAGTAAAAACGGCAGGGCAGGAACTTTGTATCTCGCAATAGCACCAAGTACAGGTGTGGTTTCACCAATTATTAAAAATTGAATAACTACAAATGAAAGGCAAAACAAAACGTATTCCCAACGGATGGTGGAAAGAGGTTTGATGAAGACAAGGCAAAGAATTATAAATACAATAAACACAATATTTTCAGCCGCAGCCATCAGCATCATTGGAGATTTTACTTCCCATAAGTAGGGTCGGAAAACAGTATTGAGAAATGCCTGCGGGGAATTTTTGATTACAGAGGCAAGAGATGGATCCAGTGGACGAATATAAATGATACTTCCTGCAACAGGAATAGCCTGGTGATAAGCATTTGTTAAGTTGCCTACGGCAAGTTGATTAAATTCAATTTGCTTTTGGGAAAGAGTAACCAAAGGATTTTGAATATCGGTGAAACGATCAATGTTTAAGCCTACTACTGCTAATACAACAGTTATGAATATGAATTTCAAAAACAATTTAGAATTGCTCGTTTTATTAATCCATAAAATAAAAAGCAAACCGGGAAAAATAGCAAGCCATACATAAAACTTGGAGAATGCTAATAATAAGCTTACACTCACACAGATAATAATAGATTTAATACTGAATAACCGGGTGGTATAATAAATCAATAAACCAAGGGCGAAGAATATTAACCCCTCTTTCAAAACTCCTGAACCCCAGAAAAGAACCGAAGGCAAAAGAAAAACAATAAACACAAGTTCTCTTTTTTTGTCCTGCAAAAAAGGAATAAATGTTTTATAAATGGCAGTAAGTCCAACCAGGGATAGAAAACAAATAAACACTGTATGCACATTATAATAGCCAAAGGAAAAAAACCGAACCAATGTATTGAAACGAATAATGGTATGACTGTCGTTATATATACTACTGTCTATTTTTCTGGCCCAATAATGCATCTGAGAATAATAAGTATCAAACTCGGGAGATGTATTACTTATTCCAAGAAGTATTCTAAAAAAGTGAGAGGGATGTGTTTTTAAAATATCGAAAAGGATTTTACTATCATCAAAATATTTATAAATATCAGCCGTGGAACGGTCAGTATAATAGAATGTATATATAGCCCATAAAAGTAAACCGAAAAATATTTTCAGAACAAAAATAAATGAAAGATTTCGTTTAGACAAGCCTGGCAATTCAAAAAACTTCATCCTGTAAATGATGAAAATAAAAAGAAAGGTGTAAGTAATGGTTAAAAGTATTTCCAATTGGTTACCTTATTAAATTTGGACAAATATAATAATTCAAACAGAGGGAGGGGATAGAAAAAAGAAAAGGGGATTGTGTATTCTGAACTCGTTTCAGAATCTCTTCCCTTGCCATCCTATAGCGAGGAATCTTAATAAGTAAATCCTTAATTCAGGGAATTAGTTATCAGTTCAGAAATTAAAGTCTCGTGGCTCACCACAGGCTTCACGTCCATCCAATACATTAATTTTATATCGTTGCCAAACATCATTATAACTTTTTTTCTCTTCTGTTATTGGCATAAAGGGTGTATTGTTTTTTAAGCTTTCAAGATATTCTTCATACACTAAATACAAGGCAAGAGCTGTCTTTTCTTTTTTGCTTTTATCAGCGGCTTCAAGTATGGATTGTGTCCAGTTGACATTAGCTTCCAGCGGATGGTTTTCTCCTGTTTCCCGGAGGTGCCATACTGCCATGTTTATTTTGTCGTCCATATCATTTTCTATATTCATTGCCCTATACCATGCTTCATATTTATTTAGCAGTTCCTGGTTTTCATATTTTACAATAAACTTACGAACGTTTTCATATTTATGGATGCTCAACATCGGGCGATTTTCAACAGGATGTTTAGTCTCATACATTTCCGGATTTGCCTTTCGTTTTGCTTCATGACATTTAGCAATATAATACTGTTCTTTCATTGCCTGTTTCAACGATTCCTTCAATAGTGGTTTTTCCAGGCGTTTTGCCTGTCTTATTTCCTGGTAGGTGGTAAACTGGTATTCTTCATAATCCGGGTTATCTTCAGAAAGTTCTATTAAACCATTTACCAGGTAGTGGGGATAAAAATCTATGTGGTAATAAAGGTCATTATGTGTCCTGAAGTATTCGCTTAATATATCTACATCTTCCATATCAACAGGAGAAATGAGTTTACAGGAAAATATATCATCGTAGAATGGATAGAAATCGAAATTTGATTCTATACCTTCTAATTCCAGGTTACCTTCGTTCCACTCGTATTGAAGCCGCAGCAATTTATCTTTCTGAATCATGGGAAAATATTTCTTAGCTTCAGTAATAAATTTTTCACATTTCCTTATGTATTGTTCCTTATACATGGGTCCATGAATTGCAAAATCAGATTTGCGGGTAGCATAATAATTAATAAAACTCTCCACCGAATCAGGGCGGAAGCGGGAAAAATATTTTCTGTATTTTTCATTTGTTTTAAGGTCATGAATAGTGTCTTCAATGATTTTGATTTTCAATTTCTGTTTCTCCATATCATCCAGTATATGCTGCTGCACTACTTCATCTTTCTTGTTTTCTTCACTCATGGTTTTGGTTTTTTAAAATGCCTGGTTTCCTTTCTGTTTCACTTAAAAATTAAAATCTTCAGGTTCGCCACAAACCTTTCTTCCGGCAAGTACCTTTGCCTTCCAATTTACTGCAAACCCTTTTCCCATTTCAGCATAGGTGAGGTATTCGTTATTTAAATCAAGGGGAATATTATTTTCTTTTCTCATAAGATAGTCCTCAAAAACATCGTCCAGCACTTCCAGTTCTTTTTTGTGTTTGTATTCATACATGGCATCATGCAGACCTTCCTCCCAATTCCAACTGGCTTTCATCGGAATCACATCCTCTGCATGAAGAAGGAAATCAACAATACCTTCAATATCATAATGCTCTTCATAGCTTTCGCGCAAGGCATCAATACAATATCCGGCATAATCAATCAACTCTTCCGCTTCATCAAACCGGTTCATAAATTCCAATACGGTATCATCATTATTCTGAAGGAAAGGACGGGATTCGATGGGAGCAGCGGGAGCTGGAACCTGAACCGGAGTTTGCTTCGCTTTATCAGCAAGTACTTCAAAAGGCAACTCCACTTCGGGGTGGTTTTCCAAAAATTTCTGTTCTGGGTAAATATAATCATGACCAATCATCATGTATCTAATCTCTTTGGGTCCCCGCAAATCTTCCAGCAAAAATAAATTACCTGTACCCATATACATATCGTAGAAATTGTACCAGTCCGGGAATGGACTTTCGCCATGGGCATTATAATACTTTTTGAATTCATCATAACCCTGCCACTTGAAACTCATTTGTGCAAAGAAATCGTCTCCTTTGTAAGTAGGTCCCATCCCGAATCCATTTTCCGATACAATGGCTTTTTTCAGGACATCAAATTCTTCGTGCGTGATGGGCGGAAGAAACGGACAGCGTTTGGTATCCATTTCCCAATGCCAGGTAAATTCATAAATAGATTCCACCCCATCAAGCTCAATTTTTCCGGCACGCCAGAGACATTGAATATTGAATAATTTCTTCTGGTTTACCAGCCATAGATATTGTTCCGCATCTTCGCGAAACTGTACTGCCCTGTCTTCTTCGAGCTTTATATACATCCCGCCAAAACGCGCCCATTGGGCTTTTTGGTTGGCATACTCTTTAATAAATTCACTAACCGAACCGGGATGATATTGTTCAAAGAATTCCTTGTATTTAACATTGTTAGTAAGCTCGTCAAAAGTTTCTTTGATTAATTTTTCACTGGCTAATACCTCCTCCAGTCTCTTTTTTTCATGGCCACCGGGTTCATATTTAATTGGTTCTTCATTCATTGTATTCGTATTAATTCAGATTGGAAAAAGTTATGCCTGTAAACAAAGGAAAATTATTTTAAAATCATTTTCGTCTTCTGCAAAATTAAAAAAATTGAATTAATATCTGGATTTCCTGTAGGGTTT
>JANYDQ010000037.1 GCA_025363555.1 Bacteroidota bacterium
ATGTTACGATATTGGAACGTGCAAAACCACAATTGCAAGTGATACAATTCAAGTTGCAAGCAACGGTTGGTGCGGCATATATGTAGCCGACCCAATGCCAGTAAATACTTTACCATTAAAAATAAGCAATAATATTGTAAACCTCAACGAAGGCAAAATTGGTATCTTTGCACGCATGGTTCAGTACGCAAGTATTGATAGCAACACCGTAAGTTTCTTAACATCAACTTTTACTTCACAATATTTCGGAATAAAAATGGAAGCAAGCGACAGCACTACTATTAAGAGCAACACAATACAACAATTTAATGCTATGCCTCCTTCACTCTCTATGGTAAATGCATTAAGAGGTATAAGCATTGACGCAAGCAAAGAAAGTATGGTATATAAAAACACATTAATAGGAATGGGTAGCGGAATTTTCGGCACAAATAATTGTAATAATAGTTTACTTGCTTGTAATTATTTAGATACATGTTATTATGGATTTAAGTTTGTTACAGCTACCATTGGCAACCAATACCCAACCGGAACTACCATACCAACAGGGAATGTGTGGAATAATAATGTTACTACTTATGATTGGATTTATGCGACTTCTGTTCCTACTACCAATTGGTATTGCCCTAATACAACAGGAACTCTTGATAATCCAATTGGACATACTACAACTTTATCAGGTATATCCTTAATCCCAACCGACAGCACAAGCCATTGTTCCTCATTACACAGTCCTGAAGAAGGAGGAGGAGATGAAAAACGCGAACGAAAACTTGGGAAAATAATGAGGGGAGAAAATAATTATGATACCTTGAATTTTGAGTTTAAATTAAAAGATTCGGCTTATGCATATAATGTTTTGAAAGCAGATACTACACTGTTGATGCAAGGCATTGCTGACGACACACTCTACCAGAAATTTTATGACAGCACAAAAAATAGCAATATTGGCAAGTTTCGAAAAGTAATAACTTATGTTAAGGATTCTATTACAGCGGATACCACACAGGCAAAACTGGTTAACCAGAATATACCAACCACTTGCAGCATGGAAGAAAATATGAAACAGGTAAATAGTATATATATAAAAGAGATTTCATACAATGCAGATACAACAAGGGATGTAACGGATTGTTATAGGTATGATAGCACCGAAACTTATATATTGAATAGCGTAGCGTATCAAAATCCATTGCAGGGAGGTGATGCTGTGTTTATGGCTCGGATAATGCTTGGTATAGATGTAATTGATTTGGAAATGACAAAATCGCTGATACATCAGCAAAAACCAAATCCATACAGAACCGGAAAATATAAGATTGTTCCCAATCCTAATAATGGAGAGATGCTATTTATCTATAGTTTGAATGAAAATGAAACGGGAGAATTAATTATTTACAATGCGCTTGGCGCAAGAATAAGAACATATACATTAATGAATACTTCAACATCACTCACTATAAGCGAACGCCAATGGAATGACGGAGTTTATTTTTACGCTGTATTTGTAAACAACAAAAAAGTATATGGAAATAAATTTGTAATCAGTAAATAAAATGAAAACAATATTTTTATTCCTTATTCTCTCTCTCCCCTTTGGGGAGAGTTGGAGAGGGGCTTACGCCCAAGTAAACCTGGTGCCCAACTGGAGTTTTGAAATAATAGATACATGTATGTTCAATACAGTTGCTAACTGCACGGATGGTGTAACTTTGGGCGTTGTTGATTCGTGGGATACTCCAACACCTGCTACTTCAGATGTATTTAATACTTGTTCCGTTCAAGCATACTGTGATGTTCCTACCAATGTTTTTGGATTTCAATATCCGCATACTGGTAACGGATATGTAGGTGGTTACTACTATGAATCGTTTTCAACTGGAAGAGAATACATTCAAGCACCTCTGGATAGCATTTTAGTTTCACAACATAAATATTGTGTAAACTTTTATGTGAATCTTGTGAATACTTCATCGGCTGCAACTAATAATTTTGGAATGTATTTCTCAACAATACACACAGACACTGCTTCAAATAATCTTAATTATCTTACACCACAAATAAACGGCACTGCCATAGTAAGTGATACCGCTAACTGGACATTAATATCAGGAGAATA
>JANYDQ010000045.1 GCA_025363555.1 Bacteroidota bacterium
TAACTCGTGTACCAAAACGATTTCAAAATGTTCTAACAACTCTTGAGGAAAAAACAATCCTAACGCTTCTTTATCCATTGCCATTTTTGTGGCAAAAATAAGGCTTTTTCCTTTTTACTCCCTTTAAAATGTCGTTGACCCGTGTTATGTTTAATTTTAACACCATTTCTAAGGTAAACCCTAAGTTATAAAGGTATTTAACAAAGTAGGCGCAAAGCACCACAGTTCAGCAAAGAGAACAGGGGCAGGAAGAGATTAAATAAAGAAGAGTGAAACAGGTGGATAATAAAGAAGATAACTGGACTATTTGCCGGGAATGTATGGGGCGAGGCAAAAAAAGCCCCGAAGTATAAGCGACTGGTTTCACCACTGGAGGCATGGCGGGTGTCGAATGCTGATGATTTAATGGAGGGAATTATACAATTAAGGAGTTCATATAATATCTTTCACAAAAACTATTCAGACTATTTGAGCCACTATAGCGAAGAAGTCAAAAATATAGGTTTAGGGGAAGGGCCTTATACTGATGCGCAATTTATAAAGTTATATAAGTTATTGGAACCTATTCCCCCACTGAATGCGGAGATTAATAGTTTACACCGCAGAGCAAACTATTATGAGCAGGAGCTAAAGAAATTAAAAAATGAATTAAACCGGTTAAAGGGAGCAAATTAAAAATCTATCTCCCTTGTAGCCACGATGGCTGAAAGCTGCCCTTTTACTGCATAACCCTTTATGTATTTTCAAAGTTTTCCTTTCCTGAAAAGTGTAAAAGAAGAAAACAAAAAAAATGAAGTATATTTGTTTGCTCGTTAATATACTTACAAAAGCTAATTGGCAAAATTGCTAAACTCAAACAGATGGCTGGAAATACAAAGAATAAAAAAAAGCTTTTCCTGCTCTTAACATCCGCATTGCTGCTATATGCCAATGTTGCCTTTACTCAAAAGCAAGGCCGTGCCCAGCTCGATTCGCTACTGACGGAGTTACCAAAAATTACAACCGATACCGGCAGAATAAACGCATGGAATACTTTGGCAAGAAGTTATAGTGTTATAAACCCTGATTCAGGTTTGATATACGGTAACCTTTCTTTGGAAAAGTCAAACCAGGTAAAATGGCTGAAAGGCCAGGTAAATGCCCTGAACAGGATAGCATTAAATTATTGGAGAAACGGAACGTATGCCAAATCCTTGACTTTTTCATTTGAGTCAATCAGCAGGAATAGCGAATTGCGTGATAGCACGGCATTGGCCTCTTCTTACCAAACCATTAGTTCTACTTATATGTATCTCGGAGATAATGTTAAAGCATTAAAATATTTGCAGGATGAACTGGTTATACTCGAAAAACGAAAAAACAAAGTGGCACTGCCCGGTGCTTATAACTTAATGGGAATGATACAAACCAAACTGGAAATGCACCAGGAAGCGCTGAAGTATTATGAAAAAGCGTTGAGTGCTGCCGTGGAGGTAAATGATAAAAAAGTAATATCTTATGCTTATTCAAATTCAGGAAGCATCTATACTCAGCTCAACCAGTTCTCAAAAGCCTTAACATACCATTTCAAAGCGTTAAAGATTGAAGAAGAAATGGGTGACGTATATGGTATGGGCACGGAGTATGGCAGCATCAGTGATGCTTATGTTGGAATGTATAAGGAACAAAAGAAAAAAAATGGGTCATCCTCTTCCGCTCTTATTGACAGTACCATTTATTATGCAAAAAAGGGAATTGAGTATTGTAAAAAATGTGATGACTTAACAGATCAAATGACGATTACATTTTCCCTTGCCGAAGTATATAAATTAAAGGGTGATTACAAAATGGCGCTGGAAATTTATGCAGAAGGTACTAAATTGAAAGACTCCATATTTTCTTCTGAAAATCTGAATAAAATACGCGAGATTGAAGCAAAGGAGCAGGCCAGTCTCAATGAAAAAGAATTGCAGCTTTTGCAATCGCAGAAAAAACTGGAGCGTAATTATTACCTCGCTGGTGGTATTTTCCTGTTGCTTCTTTCTATTGGTATTTTCAGTCGCTTGCAGGTTATTCGAAAAACAAAAAAGAAATTGGAAGAAAAGAACAGGATAATAGAAACTCAGAAACAAGTGGTGGAAGAAAAGAACAAGGAAATAACTCAATCCATTGAATATGCCAAACGAATACAATCTGCCATTCTGCCACCTAATCGCATAGTAAAACAGTTTTTAGAAAACTCATTTATACTTTACAAACCAAAGGACATAGTAGCAGGAGATTTTTATTGGATGGAACAAACCCCTCCTAACCTCCCCGAAGGGGAGGAAACAAAACCCGGAGGCAATATGTACAAGGAACTTGCAGGTACCTTCTCCTCTCTTTCGGGGAGGTCGGGAGGGGTATCTGTTTTATTAGCTGCCTGCGATTGTACAGGGCATGGAGTACCGGGAGCAATGGTTTCGGTAGTTTGTCACAATGCATTGAACAGGGCAGTAAGAGAATTTGGTTTAACCCAACCTGCTGCAATTCTTGATAAAACAGCAGAGATAGTTATAGAAAATTTTAGTAAAAGTGAAGAAGAAATAAAAGACGGAATGGATATTTCGCTTTGCGCTATCCAACTCCCCTCTCCTTCGGAGAGGGGCAAGGGGGTGAGGCTTCAATGGGCAGGTGCCAATAATCCGCTATGGATTGTACGTAGCAACTCCTCCCCGTCGGGAAGGTCGGCAGGTGAGGAGTTAATAGAAATCAAAGCAGATAAGCAACCCATAGGAATGAATGAAAATAGTAAGCCATTTACCAATCATTCATTTACTTTGAATGAGGGAGACAGTATTTATCTTTTCACAGATGGTTTTGCAGACCAGTTTGGAGGGGACACAGGAGAAAAGAAATTAACCAAGAAACGATTTAAAGATTTAATTTTGTCCTTACAAAACAAAACAATGCAAGAACAGGGAATTGCTTTAGACAATTTTATAACTGAATACAGAAAAGGGTTAGAACAAATAGACGATATACTGGTAATAGGGGTAAAAATATAATCATCCTATCCACACTAAGCTAAACAATCGGATAATAGAGGCAGGGCTTGGCATAATAAAGAACAATTGAAAGAGTTGGAAAATAAAAAAGCAGGTTGGACCATGTGCCCCGCATGCCAAGGGCGAGGCAAAAAAAGCCGGAAGCTCCGCAAAAGTGTCCGCCTCCACTACCAGGCATCATACAATCAGTTTGAAAAAACGAAGGGCGAAGGCACGGCTCCTGTTCGTCCTAAAGGTCATCAATATATATGTCTGAACTGTAAGGGTTCCGGGTTGCTTCCTGCTGCCAGTGCTCCCTTAGCGGATAAAGAAAACTATCCCCACGTTGCTATTATTGGTAGCGGTATAGGAGGAATAGCACTTGCAGTGGCTTGTTTGCACCGTAGCATTCCTTTTACCCTTTATGAGAGAGATAGCAGTTTCGATGTCCGTTCCCAGGGCTATGGACTCACGTTGCAACAAGCCAGGAAAGCGTTGGAGGGATTAGGTATTTTTTCGTTAAAAGAAGCAGTGATTACAACAAGACATGTGGTTCATACTACAGGAGGAAAAGTGATTGGAGAATGGGGAATGAGAAAGTGGATGCAGGGAGATGCGAAAACAACTGCAAAGCGCACTAATATGCACATCGCCCGGCAGTCGTTGCGTTTAGCATTACTTGAGCAACTGGGAGAACACCAGGCAGTTCAGTGGGGACACCAGTTAGTAGATTTTGAGCAAAGTGAGAAGAAAGGAGTTGAGCTAAGCTTCCTGGTGAACGGGCAGATGAAAAGTGGCAAAGCAGATGTAGTGGTGGGAGCTGATGGTATTCGCAGTGTTGTGCGCAAGTTGCTGATGGGTGAGGATATTACTCCTTTGCGTTATTTGGGTTGTATGGTCATATTGGGTATTTGTCCGTTGGCTGCTCTCCAGGCACATGATAGTCCTTTGCTGGACTCGGCAACTATATTTCAAACTGCCAATGGCAATGAGCGGATATACATGATGCCTTATGCTTCCGACTCGGTGATGTGGCAACTTAGCTTCCCGATGCCGGAAAATGAGGCGAAGGCATTGAGTGTGCAGGGAGCGCATGCACTCAAGGAAGAAGCATGTCGCAGAACACAATGGCACGAACCTATTCCACAGATTTTATCAGCCACTCTTGAAGGCATGGTTTCAGGTTATCCCGTGTATGACCGTGAATTGCTCCATTCAGAATGGATGGAGAAATGGGGAAAGGTTACGCTGATAGGAGATGCGGCTCACCCCATGAGTCCATTTAAAGGACAGGGAGCAAACCAGGCACTGCTGGATGCGCTGGCACTTGCCCGGGGAATATCAATGGGATGCAGACCTTTATCTAACTGGAGAGAAGCCGGAGTGAGAGAAAGTGTATTCACTCAGTTTGAATCAGAAATGTTGGAGCGCAGTGCTTCTAAAGTAAAAGATTCAGCAGCCGCTGCACAGTTCCTTCATTCCGAAATTGTGCTTCATGAGGGTGATGAGCCAAGAGGACGTTGTCTGAAGAGAAAAGATAAATAACTGGCACAAAGCTTATAATTATTTTACTTCATGCGTTTCCGCATATAGCTCCAATACGACTTGGTATAGTTTACAAAAATTTCTTCCCCGGCTTTTATATTGCGTGAAGCAACAATAAAACACTTGTTTCCGGATATAACATAATCGCTATTATTTTTAACACCTTTCAGGCGGGTAATACCTGCCGCATCGTTTGCATAGCGGGCTTTATATTGAGGAGTGTACATGGCGTCAATACAATGCTCCATCCGAACAAAGAACAGGTAATGATCCTGCTCTTTTCTTGTACGCTTACGGTACTCATTATATCCAATGATTTCCCCACGGTATTCAATAATTTTACTTTCCTTACGAATCGCTTTTGTGGTATATAATCCTTTACCAGCGCCCGGCAACCGGGATTTTTTAATAATTAGTGCCATTTTATATCTGCAAAAATAATAAAAGCAAGGCTGATTTAACAAAAATATGCTCCCTTAGTCGCCCGATTTTTCTTGCGACTCCTTCGGAAAACAACAATAATAAAATTTCTCCTTTTTTTAGCGTTGTAACACAATAAGTTGCTTTTAATTGGCATCCGGCCTAAATAACAATGGGTGAAACGTACCAAATAAAAAAACAGAATTTGGTTTTATTGCACAGGAGTTAGAAGAAGCATTAAACAAAGCCGGTGCAGGCAACAGTGGAATTATTTCTAAAGATGATAAAGGAATGTATGGTGTTCGTTATAATGACTTGATGTCGCCAATGGTAAAAGCATTACAAGAACTGAATGCAAAAAATGAAGCCCAACAAAAATTAATAGAACAAATGCAAATAGAAATTGAAGAGTTAAAAACAAAGAAATAATTTAGCAGCTTTTTGCTATTATCAGCAAATCTGTTGTTTGTGTTCCGTCTGCTTCAGGGTATGTTTTGCGCTGTATATCTAAAATTATAAAATTATTTTCGGTTAGCGCATTTGTTAAATAATCCGCTTCATGATAGTGGATAAATATTTCGCCACCTCCGCTTCCTTTTTTAAATGCTGATTTGCTGTAGTCATCTTCCATGGTGCTGATATAAAGTATTCCACCGGGATTTAATAAATGTGAAGCATCCTGAATAAATGTTATTGCTTCTTCTTTCGACAAATAAGGAAAACAAAAACCACACATTATCCCATCCTGTTTGTTCTCCATCGTGGTTATATCTCTGCAATCCATCAATTGAAAGCACGCGGTTGGATTATTAATTTTTGCTAACGCAATCATATTGGGAGCCAAATCTGTTCCCACTATTTTAAAGTCGGGGCGTTTATCTAATAAATACCTGGTAATGTTTCCAGGTCCGCACGCAAGTTCCAGCAGGTCGGGATTTTTCTTTTTTATACTACTGCAAAACAAATCGAACGATTCACTATAAAGACTTACATCCATAAATTTGTCCTGGTATTGTTTGGCAAATTTATTAAATACGCCAACGGCTATTTTTGTTTTATCCATATACTTTAAAAAGCCCGGACAGCCCTCACAAAGTAAGCATTGTATTTATTGTAATAGTCATAAGCATCGCCCGAATGAAAATCGAAAATCCATGCAAAATCATCTTTGTTGATGGTAGAGCTCCAATAGTTTTTGGCAGTAAAATTTTTAACTCCCATTTTTTTGTATAACAACTGGTAAATCAGCAGCAATTCTTCTTTGGTCGGTAATCTCCAGTCGGTATAAGTTCCGGCATTGTATTCATCACATATTGTTTGTGCTTCTGCCCTCACACATTTCCCAACATCTTCGGCAGAGCAAACCAGGCCGTGGTCGCCAGTTTCATTGGTATAAATTATAATACCACCACCAAACAATTCGCCTGTTCGTGTATATTGTTCTGTTTTGGAATGAGCGCGGTTGTCAAAGTTTTTCAGGTAATCAATTTTAAAATTCAGGTCATCTATTATTGTTTTAAGTTGGGGCAAATCTTCTTCTGCTTTCATCATTTCAGCTCTCAAATCGCTTATTACTTTTTCTTTTTGATCCTGTATATCTTTGTAATTTTCTAATTCCACTAATAGTTTTTGTAGTTCTGCTTTTCGTGTCACCTCTTCTTCTTTTCTTTTTATTTCCTGCTCTTCAGCGGCTTTTTGGGCAGCAGTTTTATATTTCTGCTGATTCTCTTCATCCTTCTTTCGTAATTCTTCTCCGTATCTTTTTATTATTTCCTGTTCCTGTTTATTGTCTTTTTTTTGCGAACGTGAAGTATTAAATTTAACATCATACTCGAAACGTTTTTCGGAGTTAATTAAAATCTCATACGCTTCCTGGATAATTTTAAATCGCTCTTCATACAGTTTGTCCCCCTGATTTTTATCGGGGTGAAATTTAAGTGCTAATTTGCGGTAAGCAGTTTTTATCTGTCCTTCAGTAGCAGCGGTGTCAATTCCTAATACATAATAGTAGTCTTTCATTTATAAGTACTAATAATTCTTTGCAAAAGTATTATTTTAAAATATATTTGCATAGGCAAATGGGAACAAAAGTGGTTGGGTATTTCAAAAAATAAAAGTTGAGCACATCGTTTCCAAAATAATACAATACCTTCACGGTTATATTTTTAATTTTGCAACACCAATTTTTTAAAAACAAATAATGGAAGAATTTGACACAATTGTAATAGGCTCAGGAGCCGGAGGACTTGCCTCTGCAATATGTCTTGCCAAAGCAGGACAAAAAGTACTTGTGCTCGAACAGCATTATGTACCCGGAGGGTGGTGCCATAGCTTTCATTTAAAAGGGCAGCGGTTTAGCCCCGGGGTGCATTATATCGGGTTGCTGGATGAAGGGCAATCAACCAATAGCTTATATAAAGGACTGGGAATAGCAAACGAACTGGTGTTTTTCAGAATGAATAAAATAGGTTATGAGCATTGTCGTTTTGGAGATAAACAAATAGACATAGTTGCAGGATTAGATAATTTATATGAAAGCCTGGCAAGGCAATTTCCCCTTGAAAAAGAAAATATAAAAGAATACCTGACATTGGTCGAACAGGTAAGTAATGAAGTGCAGTTAATTCCTAAAATGCGCACTTTCTGGGACCATGTTACCATTCCTTACCGCACCCGGCACATGGGTAAATATGGTTTGTTCAGTTTAAAAAGAGTGATTGACTGGTATATAGAAGACCCTTTATTAAAAGCGGTATTGAATATGCAATGTGGCGACCATGGGTTACCACCGTTTAAAGCCTGTTTCCCGGTGCATTGTGTGCTGATGTATCATTATTTTGAAGGCGGCTTTTATCCTATGGGTGGGGGAGCAGGCATTGTGAAAGCCATGACTAACCGGCTGAAAAGCCTGGGCGGAGAAGTGAGGGTGAAACAAAAAGTAAAAAAGATTTTAATAGAAAATAAAACAGCGCATGGAGTAGAGCTGGAAGATGGCACCGTTATTTTTGCAAAGAACGTAATATCCAATGCCGACCCTTCTACCACTTATTTAAAATTGGCAGGGAAAGACAATTTGAGCCCGAAACTATTGAAAAAACTCGCTGCTACAAAATACTCGGTTACTTCATTGATACTTTTTTTAACACTGGATATGGATGTAAGAAAAGCCGGAATTGATTCTGGAAACATCTGGTCGTTACATAGTGAAGATATTGATGGTGTATATACAGAACTCACCAAAACAGATGTGTTTGAAGGATACGAATTTCCTGCGGTGTTTATCAGTTGTACTACTATGAAAGACCCTTCATCGTTTAACGGGCGATACCACAATTTCGAAATAGTAACCTTTATAGAATTTGACGGGTTCAAAAATTTTGCTGCTGATGGAGATTATCACAGTGATGACTACGAACGGAAAAAGAAAATGATAATTAATAAGTTTATGAATAATGTGGAAAAAGAAATACCGGGGGCAAAAAAACATATTGTTCAGGCAGAATTGGGTACTCCAAAAACCAACCAGCATTTTGTAAATACAACTAATGGAAATGTGTACGGTACTGAAAAAACATTGAAACAAATTGGTCCTTTTGCGTTTAAAAACAAATCCGAAATTAAAAATCTTTACCTGTGCGGTGCCAGTACATTATCTCATGGAGTAGGCGGGGCAGGGTATTCGGGAGTAGAGGCGGCTGCACTATTATTAGGCACCACTTCCGAAGAACTATTAAAAGACAGAGAAAACCAGGAGTTAAGAATATTTGATGCAGAAGATAAATCGGGATGGGCGCCCTGGATATTTCAAAAATTAGCAGACAGGAAACGAAGATTTAAGGAAGTAAAAGCCTAAAGCTACCTGTAATCTTTTGCTTAGTTACGAAATCAACTATCGGCTTATCAAAACCTGTAATTAGAATTTTATACATGTTTTAGGGAATTGTGTAATACTCTTATAAATAAATTTCCGGATTTTTGTATTGTGAAATTTTAAATTCAGAGAACCCAACTTCCTAAAATCAATGATATGGAACATACCGTTAAGATACAATCCGTCACAAAAATTACGCACGATGTGGTACAAATAATAGCAGAAAAACCTGCTGACTATTTTTTTGTGCCGGGACAGGCAACAGATGTTTCGATAAATAAAAAAGAATGGAGGGATAAAAAAAATCCATTTACTTTTACTTCACTTCCTGATAATGATTACCTTGAATTTACTATTAAAACTTACCCGTCTCATCATGGAGTAACAAATGAATTACTTAACTTAAGAAAAGAGGACGAGTTGATTTTAGGTGATGTGTTTGGAGAGATAAATTATCAGGGTGAGGGCTTATTTATAGCCGGAGGAGCGGGTGTTACTCCATTTATTTCTATTTTGCGATACCTTGAATCGAAAAATGAAATGGGGGATAACAAACTTTTATTTGCAAATAAAAAGAGGGGTGATATTATTTTGGAGGATGAGTTTAAAAAATTATTGGGTAATAAGTTGGTGAATATTTTGTCGGAGGAAAAAGTGGAAGGATGTATAAAAGGGCATATAACAAAGGATTTAATAAGAAAACATTGTAACACGACTAAAAGTTATT
Source organism: Bacteroidota bacterium (assembly GCA_025363555.1). Classification (GTDB taxonomy): domain Bacteria; phylum Bacteroidota; class Bacteroidia; order 2-12-FULL-35-15; family 2-12-FULL-35-15; genus 2-12-FULL-35-15. The sequence continues at coordinate 9,569 of JANYDQ010000045.1, forward strand.
TTTATGTATGCGGTCCTCCCCCTATGATGGATGCGGTAGAAAAGATGTTGGGAGAATTGAATGTAAATAAAAAATTAATTGTGAAAGAAGCGTTTTGACCCCAGGTTACTAATCACCAATTACAAATTATTAGCAATGCAATTAAAAAAGTTGAACCATTCATTGCTTTTTTTGCGTTTTCCGAGTCGTACAATGATTGTATTTTTTTCAGGATTGACGTTTTTGCAATTTTATTTCTACCGATATAAAGTCCCTACGGGACAAGGGATGCGAAAGTTTTTACAACTAGCAACTTGAGCTAATTATTGTTGTTAGTTACAGATGAAGAGAAAATTGAAGTACAGTTTTGTGGCATGCGGTTCATTAATGATTTATACCTTTGCCAAAGGATGGTTTTCGGTATAAATTAAAAAATGAAACAAACAGCATGACAAAATATGTATTAAAAATTAAAAAAGCGCTAAGGGTTTTAGGTCCCGGGTTAATAACCGGAGCAAGCGATGACGACCCATCTGGCATAGCTACTTATTCCCAGGCGGGTGCTGCTTTTGGTTTAACCACTTTATGGACTACCATATTAACTTTTCCGCTAATGGCTGCCATACAGGAAATGTGTGCCCGTGTGGGTATAGTTACAACCACAGGACTCACCGGGAATATCAGGAAACATTATCCGAAATCAATTCTTTATTTAATGCTATTATTTAGTTTCCCTGCCATTGTTCTTAATATTGGTGCTGATATTGCCGCAATGGGCTCTGTTGCTAATCTGCTTGTTCCGGCTGTTTCACCATTTATATTCAGTATTATCTTTACTGCTCTATTAATTTTTTGCATTATCAATTATTCTTACCAGAAAATCGCTTCTATTCTGAAATGGCTTTGCCTGGTACTATTACTTTATATTATTGTACCATTTTTGGAGAAACAAAACTGGGCGGATGTAGCACGTTATACATTTATTCCAACCATCCATTTTGATAAGGAATATATGGGCATCCTGGTTGCGATATTGGGTACTACCATTTCTCCCTATTTGTTTTTCTGGCAAACCACTATGGAAGCAGAAGAAGTTTCTCACGCCAAACACAAGATTGTGGTGAACAAAAATTTTATGGTAAAGATGGAAAAGGATGTGATATTCGGGATGTTCTTTTCGTGCCTGGTTATGTTTTTTATAATTCTTTCAACAGGGGTGGTTCTTCATAACGGAGGTGTTACGCAAATTGATACGGTGGAGCAAGCTGCAAAAGCGCTAGAACCTTTAGCAGGAAAATTGACGTACTGGCTTTTTGCAATAGGCATCATCGGCACGGGATTTCTTGCTATCCCTGTTTTGGCGGGTTCGTTATCTTACATCGTTGCCGAAACATTTAATATTGACCAGGGACTGGATAAGAAATTTCATGAAGCAAAGGGTTTTTATGTCACTATTATCATTTCCTTAATAATAGGTTTATTATTGCATTTTTTGGGTATTAGTCCCATTAAAGCATTAATCTATACTGCCATTTTGTACGGGATTACTTCCCCTGTAATGATTTGTATCATTATGCATATCTGCAATAACAAAAAAATAATGAAGGAGTTTACCAACAAAAAAATTTCTAATGTTTTAGGTGCAATTACCTTTTTGATAATGACCGCAGCAGCGGTTTTATTGTTGTATTTTCAATTTTCATAAAATTTAGCACTACCTGCAACAATATGCCACACCATCATTCAGAACACCACCATAGTCACCAAGTAACCAGCATCAACACTGCATTTATAGTTGGCATAGTTCTTAACTTTTTATTTGTGGTAATAGAAGTTATTGCCGGGCTTTACATTCATTCGCTTTCATTACTTTCTGATGCGGGTCATAACCTGGCGGATGCAGGAGCACTGGCACTTTCCTTACTTGCCTTTCGTTTGCTGAAAGTAAAATCAAATTCAAATTATACGTATGGTTATCGCAAAACATCTATTTTAGTTGCACTTTTCAATGCAATGGTATTGCTTGTTTCTATTGGGGCTATTCTGTATGAAGCGGTACACCGTTTTCTAAATCCAGAGCCAACTCCGGGACTTACCATTGCAATGGTTGCGGGTATCGGGATTGTGATAAATACGGTTACTGCCTTACTTTTTCTGCGTGATAAAGATAAGGATATGAATATTAAAAGTGCTTACCTGCATTTGATGAGTGATGCTATAGTATCACTTGGGCTGGTAATTGGGGGTATTGTAATTTATTATACGAGATGGTTTTGGGTGGATAGTTTATTGAGCGTTCTTGTTGCAGTAGTTATTTTGGTCAGTACCTGGAAACTCCTGAAAGATAGTTTGCGCCTGTCGCTTGATGGTGTTCCTCAAAATATAAATGTGGGTGAAATAAAAAGTGTGGTACTTAAAGTAAATGGGATAAAGGAAGTTCATCATATTCATATCTGGGCAATAAGCACCACTCAAAATGCAATGACAGCACGTTTAATAATTGAAGATGCTGTTTCGGAAAAAGAAACTGCTGAACTAAAACACAAATTAAAGCACCAGCTGGAACATTTGAATATTCATCATGTAACTTTGGAAACCGAAAAAATGGATTGTAAAGAGCCAGAATGTTAAATTGTATTTCAAAAAACCGGCAATGTTAGGAGAAATATATGCGATGAGAAAAAAACAAAACACTCTTATTCACAATGTGGACTCGGATAAAGATGCTTCCGTAGAAAATAGATGATTTGTAAAAATGCCGTTCGTTTATTCAATTCAAGAATCAGGATAGAGGGCGAAAAATTCTTTTAAGAAACGGAAATTGCTTCAATAATTTTTCTTTATCTGCTAATAATAAAAAGGCAATCAGTAAAAACGGTAACGCGGGAACTTTATATCTTGCGATAGCTCCAAGTACAGGTGTGGTTTCCCCGATAATTAAAAATTGAATAAAAACAAAGGACAGGCAAAACAAAACGTACTCCCACCTAATAGCATCATAGGATTTGATGAAAACAAGGCAAAGTATTATACATACAATAAACAATATGTTTTCAGCTCCCGCCATCAGCATCATTGGCGATTTTACTTCCCATAAGTACGGTCGGAAAATAGTATTGAGGAATGCCTGCGGAGAATTTTTGAGTAAGGAACTAAGCGTGGGCTCCAGCGGACGAATATAAATGATACTTCCTGCAACAGGAATAGGCTGGTGATAAGCATCTGTTAAATTGCCGTAAGCAAGTTGGTTGAATTCAATTTGTTTTTGAGAAAGCGTAACCAATGGATTTTGAATATCGGTGAAACGATCAATGTTTAAGCCAATGCTGCCTAATAGCACGCTAATAATAAAGAATTTTAAAAACAAATGGGAACTGCCGGTTTTGTTTATTAATATTATAAAAAGCAACCCGGGAAAAATAGCAAGCCATACATAAAACTTGGAGAATGCTAATAAGAGACTTACCGAAATGCAAATAAGAATGGATTTGATAGTAAATAGACGGGTTGTGTAATAAATCAATAATCCCAAAGCAAAAAAGATCAGTCCTTCTTTTAACACGCCTGAACCCCAAAAAAGAACAGATGGCAAAAAGAAAATAATAACTATTAGTTCGAGTTGTTTATCCTGTAAAAAAGGAATAAATGTTTTGTAAATTCCAGTAAGCCCAGTAAGCGAAAGAAAACAAATAAATACGGTATGTACATTATAATAACCGAAAGAAAAAAACCTCACCAGGCTGTTGAACCGAATAATGGTGTGGCTGTCGTTATAAATACTGCTATCTATTTTCCTTGCCCAGTAATGCATCTGGTTGTAATAAGTATCAAATTCAGGTGTGGTGTTACCGATTCCGGCAAGTATTTTAAAATAATGAAGCGGATGAGTTTTTAAAATATCAAATAGGATTTTGCTGTCGTCAAAGTATTTGTATATATCAGCAGTGGAGCGGTCGGTGTAATAAAAAGTATAGATAGCCCAAAGCAGTAAGCCAAAAAAGATTTTAAGAATAAAAATAAGGGAAAGACTTCGTTTCGTAAGTCCGAACACTTCAAAAAACTTCATCTTATATATGATGAAAATAAAAAGAAGGGTGTAGGTTATGATTAAAAGTATTTCCAATTTGGATATTTGAATAATTTAGACAAATATAACAATTCAAACAGAGGGAGGGGAATAGTGGTTTGGAAATTTATGGAGTGTTGAAAAGTAATTAAAACACAAGATTGACGAATATAATATATTTTATACTTTTATAAAAGTCATAGGAGTTTATGGGTAGTAGAAAGAATGGTAGAACAAAAAACAATAACCATTTAAAAAGGAGTTGTGTTTTTGCAGAAGTTGAAAGTGGTTAATGATAGATTGCCAAAGGGAGAAATTGAAAAGATGATTAATAAATTTTAAAAATAAGATACTATGAATAAACACATAACAGAATATTTAGATTATTATCTTTCCTTCGAAGGAGCACCGGAGTATGCAGTCTTGTTGAGAGGAAAATGGGGCTCAGGAAAATCCTGGTTCATTAAGAACTATATGAAAAACAAAGAGAATTTTCTTTATGTAAGTCTAAATGGAGTTACCTCATACAATGAAATAGAAGAAGCAATATTTCAACAAGTTCATCCCGTACTAGCCTCAAAAGGCATGAAAATATTAGGAAAAGTATTAAAAGGAGTTGTAAAAACTGCAATAAAAATTGACTTTAATAATGATGGAAAAGAAGATGGAAGTATTAGTTCTTCAATTCCAGATATA
>JANYDQ010000047.1 GCA_025363555.1 Bacteroidota bacterium
TTTATATCATGGCAGAGTAAAATCATTGGCAGAAGGTGCTCGTGAAGCAGGACTTAAATTTTAATAATTACAAATTGAAAAATTAAAGATTAAAGAAAAAGGAGTTGAATCCTGAATCCTAAATCTTAAATCCAAAAATAAACAAGAATGTCAAACGCAAACATCAAAAGAGTTAAATCAAGTGATATCGAATTAAAAGATAAACTTGTTAGCATCCAACGTGTAACCAAAGTTACTAAAGGAGGAAGAAACTTCACATTTTCAGCTATTGTTGTAGTTGGAAATGAAAAAGGAATCGTAGGTTACGGTTTAGGAAAAGCGAAAGAAGTTACTGATGCTATTACTAAAGGTATTGACGATGCTAAAAAGAATTTGATCAAAGTAGCAATTGTTAAAGGTACTGTTCCTCACGAACAATATGGAAAATACAGTGGTTCCCTGGTTTTCTTAAAACCGGCAGCTCATGGTACTGGTGTTATAGCAGGCGGTGCAATGCGTGCTGTTTTGGAAAGCGTTGGTGTAACAGATGTTTTGGCAAAATCAAAAGGGTCTTCAAATCCTCACAACGTGGTGAAAGCTACTATGGATGCGTTGATTAAAATGCGCGATGCAGCTACTGTGGCTCAACAAAGAGGTATTTCAATGGAAAAAGTATTTAACGGATAAATTTAATTAGCTAATTAACATATTTAGCTAATTGCAAAATCAGAATAAGATGGCAACAATTAAAATAAAACAAACAAAAAGTGGTATCAATCGCCCGGAGCGCCAGAAGCGTACTTTGAGAGCATTGGGTTTTACCAAAATGAACCAGGTTCTGGATAAAGAAGCAACTCCGCAAATATTGGGGATGTTGAAAAAAGTAGAACATTTAGTTACAGTTATAAAATAAAAAAAGATGAATTTAAGTAATTTAAAACCGGCTGAAGGTTCTGTAAAGAATGCTAAAAAACGCATAGGTAGAGGACAAGGTTCCGGTAAAGGAGGAACTTCAACAAAAGGGCATAAAGGAGCACAGTCTCGTTCGGGATACTCTGCAAAGAGAGGTTTTGAGGGTGGACAAATGCCATTACAAAGACGCGTTCCTAAATTTGGTTTCAAAAACATTAACCGCCAGGAATATCGTGGTGTTAATTTGGATGTTATTCAAAAATTAGCGGATGATAACAAAGTAACTACAATTGATTTTGCTTTCCTTATTTCAAAAGGATTGGCTCATAAAAATGACAAAGTGAAAATACTTGGTCGCGGTGAATTAAAATCAAAAGTAGAAATAAAAGTTCACGCATTTTCGGCAACAGCTAAAACAGCGATAGAAGCACAAGGAGGAACAGCAGAATCAATAGAAAAAGTAAGTGCTACTTCTAAATCCTAAAACCAAAAGATTAGAAGACTAAAATTTAGAAATAATAAATAAACAATTAGAATTTAGATATTAGTCCCGCACGTGCGGGATAGAATTTAAAACATTTATGAGAAACCTAATAAATACATTACGTAACATCTGGAAAATTGAAGATTTAAGAACCCGGATTCTTAATACTCTTGGGTTTATTTTAATTTACCGTTTGGGTTCGTATATTGTTCTTCCGGGAGTTAATTCCGATGCACTTGCGCAGGCGCACAAAGGAGCTAACGAAGGTATTGTTGGGTTGATTAACATTTTCGCAGGTGGTGCGTTTTCTCGTGCATCTGTTTTCGGATTGGGTATTATGCCTTATATATCGGCATCCATTGTGGTTCAGTTATTAGGTATGGCGTTGCCTTATTTCCGTAAATTGCAGCAAGGAGGAGAAAGCGGACGTAAAAAGATAAACCAGATTACCAGGTTTTTAACTGTTGTTATTACTTTATTCCAGGCACCGGGTTATATTGCTTCCCAGGTGGCAAATAAGGCAGGTGTGGTAACCGACCCGAGTACTTTCTGGTATATGCAGTCTATATTGATATTGGTTACAGGAACCATGTTTGTAATGTGGCTGGGCGAAAAAATTACTGATAAAGGAATTGGAAATGGTATCTCTTTAATCATTATGATTGGAATTATTGCCCGTTTGCCTTATGCTGTAACTACAGAGTTTGCTTCACGGGTAAACGATGAAGGGGGTGGTTTGATTATGTTATTGATAGAAATGGTGCTTTTGTTATTGGTTATCATGGGTTCAATAATGTTGGTTCAGGGAACACGGAAAATACCTGTACAGTTTGCTAAAAAGATTGTGGGTAATAAGCAGGTAGGCGGTGTTCGTCAGTACATACCTTTGAAAGTAAACGCTGCAGGGGTAATGCCTATCATTTTTGCCCAGGCAATTATGTTTATTCCTATTACAGTTGCCCAGGCTTCCGGTTCAGAAAGTGTGGCAAGTTTCTTAGCACCTATGGCTAATCATTATGGATTTTGGTATAACCTTGTTTTCGCTTTATTGATTATTGTATTTACTTATTTCTATACTGCTATTACTGTTAACCCTAATCAAATGGCAGAAGATATGAAGAAGAATGGCGGATTTGTACCAGGTGTAAAACCCGGTAAAAAGACGGCTGAATTTATAGATTTAATTATGTCGCGTATTACTTTGCCAGGTTCTATTTTCCTTGCACTGATAGCTATATTGCCGGCATTTGCAATAAAATTAAACATTCAGCAGGAGTTTGCTCATTTTTACGGAGGAACCTCATTATTAATTTTGGTGGGTGTGGTGCTGGATACCTTACAGCAAATTGAAAGTCATTTATTAATGCGTCATTACGATGGATTAATGAAAACAGGAAGAATAAAAGGGCGTTCTTCTATGAGTATGTCAACAGCATAAATTGCGGATTTCGGATTTTTGATTTCGGATTTAAAAATTCTAAATTCTAAAATCTAACTTCTAAATCTAAAAAAGTGGCAAAGAAAGGATTGTTTTATAAAACAAAGGCGGAGGTAGAATTAATAAGAGAAAGTTCTTTACTTGTTGGAAAAGCTTTAGCCGAAGTAGCAAAAGTTATTAAACCCGGAGTTACCACTTTATCGTTAGATAAAGTAGCTTACGAGTTTATACAGGATAATAATGCTGTCCCTGCTTTTTTGAATTACAATGGGTTTCCCAATTCATTGTGCATTTCAGTAAATGAAGCAGTGGTTCACGGAATACCCGGTAAATATGAATTAAAAGACGGGGATATTGTTTCGGTAGATTGCGGAGTGGTAAAAAATAAATTTTTTGGCGACTCTGCCTATACGTTTGCAATAGGAGAAGTAAAGCCTGAAGTGTTGCACCTCTTAAAGATTACCAAGGATAGCCTTTACAAAGGCATTGAAATGTCTATAGTTGGTAAGCGGGTAGGAGATGTGGCAAATGCAGTTCAAACATTGGCAGAAGCATATGGCTACGGTGTGGTGAGAGAATTAGTGGGGCACGGGATAGGACAAAGCCTTCACGAAGAACCGGAAGTACCTAATTACGGAAAACGGGGAAGCGGTTTAGTGTTACTGGAAGGATTGGTAATTGCAATTGAACCTATGATTAATATGGGAACAAAAGCAGTAAGCCATGAAAGTGATGGATGGACAATAGTTACGAAAGACAGGTTGCCATCAGCACATTTTGAACATACAGTGGCTATAGGGAAAGAGAAAGCAGATATATTATCAAGTTTTGAATATATAGAAGAAGCATTAAAAAGAAATAAAGAAATGGTTTAATTGCTAAATTGTTAAAATTACTTGATAACAATAAAACAGTTAAACAATTCAGCAATAAAAATAGATGGCAAAACAAGCGTCAATTGAGCAAGACGGAACAATATTAGAATCGTTGTCGAATGCCATGTTTCGGGTGGAGTTGGAGAATGGACATGTTATTACGGCTCATATTTCGGGAAAGATGAGGATGCATTATATAAAAATATTGACGGGTGATAAAGTAAAAGTAGAAATGTCTCCTTATGATTTGACAAAAGGAAGAATTTCTTACCGGTATAAATAATTATTGAGTATTAAGTATAGAGTATTAAGACAAAAAAGTAATTCAAAATACCCAGGTAACATTCTAATGTTATAAAGCACAAAAAAATCCCATCCTGATATTCAGGATGGGATTTTTTTTTACCGACCCTTTATCTTCTACACATTTTATGGCGGAAAGAATTACAGCGAACTTTGACAGTTTTCAATGAATTCAACCTCCTTTTATTTCCTGCTATAACTTAATATATAGCGTGTGCGCAACCTCTCATAGCAACTATGTAGGATGACGAGTGCGTTTTTTTGGCACTTTTTTGCAAATTTAGGCTGGTTTTAAACAAATTATCCCTGTTTTTTTTGTGTAGGGTTTCTTTGTCGCTGCTCTTTATATTGCTTTTTATCCATTTAGTGTCGTTTTTTAGCATAACCTTTTTCCTCTCAGATTACCAACTGGTTAACCGGTACTTTTATCGGTTTTTTGCGGAAAGGAGATATGGTGCAGGGAATTAACTAATATGTTACATCAATATATGTTAAAGCTGCAACAATATCAATTCAGGTTACTTTAATACATATTCCTGTGTAATGAATGTCTGTTAATGTGTCGTTAATACTATTCCCGACACATTAATACATATTCATGTGTCGGGAATGTCTATTAAAGTCACCTGAATATGTATAAAAGTAGAGGGAATACATATTTATGTTGCATCTTGAGGTATTATTGCACCTTAAATAGGTATTTATGTAACAGGATAGTGTATTCTCTACACATCATAGTGTATTGGCGACATTTTGGGGTATTTAGGTAATATTTGGATATTAAAATCGGTTTTTTTGTTTATGAGGAAGGCACTTAGAAAGTAAAAAATACTATCTATATAAAAAGTAAGCCCCACCGAAGCGGGGCTTGTAGGTTTACACCTTCGGCATATAGCCTTATTGTGATAAGAAATTCAAAGATTGAATAAAAATTTCTTGATGCAAAGATAAGTATTATTTCAATTAAAGTAATTTTATTTATTACTTTTAGCACTTCATTATATAAAACACTTTACTTATGGCGAAAATATTAGGACTTGATTTAGGAACTAACTCTATTGGTTGGGCGGTTATTGAGGATGTTAAGAAATAAAAAAGCCCCTGTTAGAGCACAAGGGCAAAAGCTATTGAAGAAAATCTTCATTACGGAATAATCCTTATTGTGATTTGATTCGATGCAAAAGTAGTAAAATAATTTATAACAAATAATATTATGAAAAAAATTCTCGGACTTGATTTAGGTACCAATTCAATAGGTGCTGCATTAATTAATATGCCTGAATCTATTAAAGATTTTGGTAAAGAAGGAAACATAGAATGGGTTGGAAGTAGGATTGTTCCTATTGATGCACAATATTTGAATAAATGGGAAGCCGGAAGCAAAGCTGAAACAAAAGCTGCTTCGCGAAGAATAAAACGAGGAAGCAGAAGATTAAAGCAACGCTACAAACTTCGCAGAACAAGACTAATTCAAACATTCAAAATTCTTGGTTGGCTAGATGAAAATTTTCCTGAAAACTTTAAAAAGGAAATGAATAATGATGAAAATTTTAAATTTAACATCAGTACTTATTTACCATTTGAAAAAGAAACTATTGCCGAAGCAACAAAATTATTAGGAGTTGCGAATAAGGAAGGGGAATTGGCATTGTCGGAAGATTGGATAATTTATTATCTGCGTAAAAAAGCACTTACTGAAAAAATATCAATCGCTGAATTGTGTCGTATTACATATATGATGAACCAACGTAGAGGTTTTAAAAGCAGTAGAAAAGATTTGAAGGATGAAAATGTTATTGAAATAAAAAAAGTAGTTGAATTGACAATTAAGGATATTATAGAGAAAGGAGAAAAAAACAAAAAGAAGGTATTTGAAATTGTACCAGATGATGATTCTATTGGTTCGTGGGAAGAACAAAGATTTAAAATGCCAGATTGGATTGGAAAGAAAGATATGTATATAGTAACTTGGAGGAATGGCAAAAGATTAAAACCGGAAAGAGTAAGTGCTGATGATTACGAACCTGCAATGATTGCTTTGGATGAACAAATGAATGAGAAGGGTGAACGACCTGGTGAATTCTTTTTTAATAAATTAAAGGAGAATAAGGAATATAAAATTCGGCAATTTCCAGTTTATAGAAAAAATTACAAAGCTGAACTTGAAACTATTTGGAACAAACAAATTGAATTAAGAAAAAAAGAAAATAAAGAACAAGTAATATTAAATGATAATAAACTGGAACAAATTATTTCTAATTTATATAAACATAATTCAGCCAAACAAAACGAACTTAAAGGGAAAGGATTATTACACATTATTTCCAGCGATATAATTTATTATCAACGTGATTTAAAATCACAAAACAGTTCAAGAGGCGAATGTCAATATGAATCTCATAAAGGAATAGACGGTGAAACTTACGGGGTGAAGTGTGCACCAAAATCAAGTCCTGAATTTCAGGAAATGAGAATCTGGCAGGATATTCACAATATTAAAATATTACAAAAAGAAGGAGTAGAAACTATTGGTGATAAAATTTATCATAAAGTTGATATTGACGTGACACGTTACTTTATTGATGATACCATAAAAGAAAAATTGTTTGAATTATTTGATACCTCAAGAGAAATTTCGCAACAAAATATTTTTGATGAAATCAACAAATACAAAACAGAGATAACCTTAAAAAAAGAAACATATAAGATTAATATGTTTTTTAGTGATGATAAAAGATTACAAGGAAATGAAACAAAAGAATATTTCCGAAGGATATTTAAAAAGAAAGAATGTAATTACGAAGCCGAAGGCGAACAAATATTAAGTGATAAAGATAAATTCTACAAACTTTGGAACATCTCATACTCTATTAGTTTGAATGATGAAGAAAAATCCAAACAAGCAATTTATAAAGCACTTGCAAAAAAGGAAAACAAAAGAAACATTGATAAAAAAATAATATTTGATTTACCTGATAGTGTAGCAAAGGCAATAGCATCCGCACCGGAAATAGAGGCAACAAAAAAATAT
>JANYDQ010000067.1 GCA_025363555.1 Bacteroidota bacterium
CTTTGTCGGCTACGACTCGACCTTCGCGCACGAGATCGGCCACCTCTACGGCCGGCCCCACGTCGCGGTCCCCGGTGACACGTCGAGCGACGCCGCCTACCCGAACTACGGCGGCAGCGCGCGGTCGATCGGCGAGGTCGGCATCGACACCGGCACGTCGCCGCCCACGCTGTTCGACCCGTCGGACAGCGACGACCTCATGTCCTATGGCAGCAACCAATGGGTCTCGCCCTACACCTATCAGAAAATTCTCGACGCGCGCGACCTGCATGTTTCCGCGCCGATCGATCCACGCCGGCTGCGGCCGCTGCTGTGTAAGCCCATCTCGGCTTGTTGTAAAAATACCACCAGCATACAGCTCTCCGTTATATACAGTAAGTGAATACACCGCATTATTAAACCCATTACCCAATGCACTCCATGCGGTATCGTTGTATGCTGCTATACCACTGTAAGCACCGAATGGGCTGCCATCAATGGATGTAAAATATCCTCCTGCTATCAGTTTGTTTTGGTATTCACAGAAGTCCAAGACAAAAAAATCATTGTTTGGCGGGAAGTCACCTGTCATTTGTCCGCAAGCAGAAAATATTGTATCGTTCCATCTTGAAATTCCCTGTGTAGAATGAACACCTCCGGCATCCCAGGAGTTGCCGAAAGAGCCACCGCAATATAGATTATTATGGTAGATACTCAAAGCAGAAACAGTATTATTAAATCCCGAAAATGGAGCAAAAGGAGATAATGGAAACCAATCGCTCCCAGTCCACCTAGTAATATCATAAGATATGTGGGCTGCATCTCCAATAAAAGTGCCTCCAGCACCTTCCATAACTCCGGCAGTATAAAAATTATTTTTATACAAAGCAAACCCATTCCCTCCAACTCCTTCACTATCTATAGAACCAGAAAACCATATTCCAATACTCATAGGTGACCAGTTTGTTCCATTCCATTGTCCAATGCCATATAACATCGTACTTCCCTCATTTTTAAAAAATCCACCTATTGTTATTTTATTATTATAAACTGTTATGCCAGAAATTCCCTTCTTTCCATTTGCATTCGAAATTGTGTCAATATTCCCCATAGTGTTCCAGTGCTGACAGTATAATTGAAAAGGGATAATTATTAAAATTAGTATTTTTTTCATTTGATATGTTTTTTTAATAAGACAGCCCTTTCTGGATAAGAGGAAAGGGCTGTCTTAGGTTATTTATTAATTATGAATTTATCTTTCGCGATAGTGGTTTTGTTTACAATCAAAGTATAATAATACAAGCCACTACTATATTTCTCCATCGAAAATGTTTCAATACCTTGGCTGGTTCCAAGATTAATACTCTTGATAAGTTTACCGATATTATCGTATATATTAATAGTTCCTGAGAAATTGTTATCGGGTAATTTATACCTGAAATTTATTAAATTAGCCGAGGGATTCGGAAAACATTCTACAAGCCCATAATCATCTTTTTTTGTTGTTGGTAAAATTAACCTGCTTCTGTCCTGCTGCTCATAAATTTCTTCTATCGGCTCATTATATGCCATTCCAAACACTTTTTGCAAAATATTTATTGCCTGCATATAGCCCTCTCAAAGAGGGGAATAAAAAATGCCTCCCTGTCTTTAACCAGGAAGGCATTTATTATTCTTAACTAAACTATTTTTTTGTTCTGTAATCCTTATTCCACAGGCATTACATTGGTAATTAAAATCAAAATATAAAATTTTATTTGGCATAATAATAAAGCAGTATTAACTATTTAAGTTGCTAAATTAGAAATATATTTTTAATATACAAGATTAAATATTTTTTTCAACAACAGACAACCCTATCAAATCCATCAAAAGCTATTAATTAACCCCAAAGCCCAAAGCCCCGCTCCGAAAACATCAGAGCAGGTGGTTGCAAAAAATTCTTTTAGCGTATGTTACGGAAAAGGAATTTCGAGGGTACCGAAATACTTAGTTTCGAAAGTAGCTTTTGCGGCTGCTTCCCTTTTCTCCACGAAAAGTTTCATCATATCTTCCTTTGTAAAATACAAATTGAAGTAAATGTACTCGTGTTTCCATTTTTTGAAATCACAAAATTCCCATACAGTTGGGTGGTAATCTTTGCCTTGGTTGCAAAAAATTACCACTTCTCCATAAATTTCGTAGGACTTTGTTTTTCCTACACCACACCATTGCTGAATGTGGTTCACTGTTAATGAAACGCTTGCTGTCATTCTATTATTTATTTAGAACTTTCAGTTCGTTCTGAAAGCGAGTTAAAACAAAGAAAAAATAGTATTCTATCCCGGGCGTCCTTTCAAAATCATTACAAATATATAAAAGTTGTTCGTATTGTACCGTATTGTCCGAAATGTATATACATTTTTAAAACAGTTTCTTTTTTTTCTAATATCGCACCATAATTAACAAACATAAACACAAACGCAATGGAGAATACAAAAGAATTATTAAACCAATACAGCGACAAAATGCCTGAACCAAAGCCACTATCAATGGATTTGAGAAGAGGGTATGTAAACCATGTAATGGAAATGTATAAATTTTTGATTGAAAATAAATTCAAATTGGAAAGTGATGAACCAATAAAAAACGAAAATAAAAATGAGAAATAAGAGAAAAACAAGGTTTGTGGAGATACAACATTTGAATGATGACGGATTAAGACAAATGGAAAACCGGCAAACAAGAAATGATGAGAGATTAGTTATGTTTCACAACAAGGTATGTATGTTTATAAACAAACCGCACGGGAGTGCAATGCAACTATTGTTATGTAATGACAAACCAACCCGGGATGTAAGCAGGCAGCTGTTGTTTGCAGAAAAATTAATTGAAAGTTGCAGTAAGCTAAAGCGGCTTGCAGGGAAGTCAATAGCGGGTGGTAACAAAAGTAGCCGGTATAAGGATGGAATAGGATGGAGTAAGGACAAACAAAAGCAAAGTGTGAACAATCAAATAAGGAATGTAAAGAGAATAGGTCAATATGTGTACAAACCTGCTTTACGCAAAAATAAAGCTAAAAATTAACTGTCAGTTATCACGTGATTAACCAATTAACATAGGAGGAACAAGGAAGTGTTGTAGTACCGATATACTGATGTACAGCTTCGCTAATGACTAATGAAACATAAGTCAAAAAAAAAATTATTTATAAACTTAAAAAAATCAATATGAAAAAAGTTAAATTAAATTTAGGAAAATTATCCATTCCGCGTAAGGTAACGTTTGGACAAGGGGTGAAAGGCAGGATGAACGCGAACACAAATTTCGCCACTCCCGCTCCAACACTTGCCGAACTGGACACAGCATTTACAGCGCTGGAAACAGCAGCTAACAATGCTGTGGGAGGTACTCATGCACAAACTGAAATTATGTATGCCAAAGAAGTTGCTTTCGACATCGTAATGACAGGGGTAGGCAGCTATGTGGAACGCATCGCCAATCAGTCGTCTGACAATGCTTCGGCAATTATTGCAAGTGCCGGGATGGAAGAAAGAAAACAAGGGCGATTTGAAGTTCCACCGATCAGGGTAAAAAAAGGTCCGTTGCCGTTAAGTGCATTTGTGTATGCAAAAGCGGTGACCGGAGGGGCATACAAATTCCAGGTATCTCCAGACCCTATTACAGAAAATAGCTGGATAGAAGCAGGTCAAACAACAGTATGCAAAATTTTTGTTACTGAAAATTTGATTTTCGGAAAAGTGTTTTGGTTCCGGGTAGCTATTGTGAAAGGAGCTATTACCCATGCTTATTCCGACCCTGTTTCTATTTTAATAGGTATGTAGAATTTAATGGCTACAGCAGAAATTAACGATAACTGACAGTTATAAAAAGTCCCCACGCTGAAAAGCGTGGGGACTTTTTTTTGAAACTTAATATCCTTTTCATTCTTACCTCACCCTCCTCATCCTCGCCATATAAAACCCGTCAAACCCTTCGCCAGGTAATACTTTCCTGTCTTCCATCAATTCAAAATCAGTGTTATTATTTAAAAATTCTTCTATCTGCAATTGATTTTCGGAAGGTAAAATGCTGCATGTGGCATACACCATAATGCCACCCGGCTTCAGCATTGCGGAATAATGAGATAGTATTTTTTGCTGCTCCTGTTTTTTTTCATTGATGTATTGCAAGCTCAATTTCCATTTATCAAACGGCTTCCTGCGCAGCACCCCTAAGCCCGAACAGGGGACATCCAGCAACAGCCGGTCGGCAGTATATTTTAATTTTTCTATTTCAACTTCATTTATTAAACGTGTTTCAATAATTTTTATTCCGTTTCGCTGAGCTCTTTTGTTTAGCTCAAACAATTTTTTTTCATCCACATCCATCGCTATTATTTTTCCTTTATTATTCATCATTGCCGCTATGTGCAGCGATTTTCCACCTGCACCTGCACAGGCATCTATAACCGTCATTCCCCCTTCGGGTTTCAAAAACGGAGCCACCAGTTGCGAAGAAGCATCCTGTATTTCAAATAATCCCTGTTTAAATTCTTTTAAAAGATAAAAATTTTGTCGCTTCGCGGAAATGAGCGCATCCGGATAACTTTCGATGATGGTGGTTTCTATCTGCTGGCTGCTGAACAGTTGTTGTAGTTTTTTGGGAGATGTTTTTAACGTATTAACACGCAACACCAGTGTTGCCATTTTATTAAGTTCTGCCAGCTCTTTCGTCCAGGTTTCTTCGCCCAGTTCTGCCACACCCAGCTCGTCCAGCCAGTCGGGTATAGATTCGCGGTACTTCCGGGTTAATTTTAAGTGTTCTGCTTTTTCAATAATTTTCGCCCTGTCCAGTTCTTTAAACTCTTTCCAGTCGGGCAACTCATTTCCTCCTATTAGCTGCCATACAGCAAATAACTGATAATAATGAAATTCAGAATTACTATGTTCTTCGGGCAGGCTGGCATTAATCAACCGCCACCAACGCACCATCTGGTAAGTAGTTTCCGCCACAAAACGCCTGTCGCGCGAACCCCAGACCGTATTTTGTTTCAGCGCCACACTCACTACCTGTTCGGGATAGCAGCCCTGTTCAAAAATTTGCTGAAGCAAAACAGTAACTCCCGAAACCGTTGCTCTGTGATATTTCATACCTTAAATTTTAGGAGGCAAAAGTACATATTACTTGTCAGCTAAGAAACTTAATGATACAAAGCACTTCACATCTAGGCTCCCCTCTCCCGTCATCCTGAGCTTGTCGAAGGATTCAAGGAGGGGTGAGGTCTTACTATTTTCAAAATATACCAATATGTTTCTTACTCTATTTAATGTCTGGTATTACAGTTTGTTTTTTTTCTATGCGAATCCTTTCTATGTTTCTATGTGCCTATGTGGTAAAAAAATTAAACTTATTATAAACCCCTGATAGAAGCAAATTCATTACATTTGCATCAATGGAATTTTCATCTAAATTAATTGAAGAAGCTGTAAATGAATTCAGCAAATTGCCCGGAGTGGGCAAACGTACCGCATTACGGTATGTTTTACATTTATTAAAACAAAACCAAGCAGAAGTATCTCAATTTGGAAATGCTTTTATTAAACTGCGAAACGAGCTTCGTTACTGCCAAAAGTGTCATAATGTTTCCGACCAACCCTTGTGCGATATCTGCGTGAGCCCTCACCGGGAGCAAAGCCTGGTATGTGTGGTGGAAGACATCAGGGATGTGATGGCAATAGAAAACACTCAACAGTTTCGGGGAGTTTACCATGTGTTGGGCGGCATCATTTCGCCAATGGACGGCATCGGACCTTCTGATTTGAATGTAGAAACCCTTGTAGCGAAAGCTGCTGTTGGAGAAATAAAAGAAGTGATAATGGCACTTAGCACCACCATGGAAGGCGATACTACCAATTTTTATATCTATAAAAGATTAAAAGAATTTAATTTAACCATCTCCACCATAGCGCGGGGTATCTCCATTGGCGATGAACTGGAATATGCTGATGAGATAACACTCGGGCGCTCTATTGTTAATCGTACACTTTACGAAAACACTTTTTCCTTTAAATAATATTTTTGATGTACCGATGTACCGATTTACTTATGTACCGATTTACTGATAAAAATTAGAAAGATTTAACTACTTAAAATGATTTAGTATGGAACCTAAAAAGGAAAACTTAATTGTTGATTTAACATTCAAATTTTCATTGGAAATAATTGAATATACCGAAGTGCTGGAGTCTAAAAGAAAATACAATATGGCAAATCAGCTATTTAGAAGTGGAACCAGTATAGGAGCAAATGTAAGAGAAGCTCAAAATGCTGAAAGCAAAGCGGATTTTATTCATAAAATAAAAATAGCTGCTAAAGAAGCGGAGGAGTCTGAATATTGGTTATTGCTTTGCAAATTTAGTAAGAATTATCCGGAGTGTGATTCTTTGTTATCCCAGGCACAAAGCATTTTAAAGGTAATTGGCAAAATATTATCTTCATCAAAAAAATGAACTTCATCATCGGTAAATTGGTACATCATTTAATCGGTAAATTAATTAAATGAAACTAACAGTCATCATTGTTAATTATAACGTGCATCATTTTTTGGAGCAGTGCCTGTATTCAGTTCGCAAAGCTTCAAAAGATATTTTAACAGAAATTTTTGTAATCGACAATAACTCTGTGGATGGTTCGGTGGCAATGGTGAAAGAAAAATTTCCGGAAGTACATCTTATAGAAAATAAAAAAAACACCGGTTTTTCATTTGCCAATAACCAGGCAATAAAAATAGCAACAGGCGAATATATTTTGCTTCTCAATCCTGATACGGTGGTGGAAGAAGATACATTCGAAAAAACAGTTGCCTTTATGGATGCTCATTCCGATGCAGGTGGATTAGGAGTAAAGATGCTGGATGGGAAAGGTAATTTTCTCCCTGAATCGAAGCGGGGTTTACCCACTCCGGCTGTTGCATTTTATAAAATATTTGGTTTGTCGCGTTTGTTTCCTAAATCAAAAATATTTGGAAAGTACCATCTTGGTTATTTAGATAAAGACAAAACGGCTGAAATAGATATTCTTTCAGGGGCTTTTATGCTTATGCGAAAATCGGCATTGGATAAAATAGGTTTGCTGGACGAAACTTTTTTTATGTACGGAGAAGACATTGACTTATCCTATCGCATTATCCTGGGTGGATACAAAAATTATTATTTCCCCGAAACACGCATTATCCATTACAAAGGGGAGAGCACCCGCAAAAGCAGTGTAAATTATGTACTGGTGTTTTACAAAGCCATGGTTATTTTTGCACAAAAACATTTTTCGCAAAACAATGCAAAATTATTTTCTGCACTCATCAACTTTGCCATCTATCTCCGTGCAGGGGCGGCTATCTTCATTCGTTTTCTCAAATCTGTTGCCCTGCCTGCCTTCGATTTCGGGCTAATGTTGGTTGGATTATTTTTCATAAAAAATTATTATGCATCCAATTTTAAATTTATAGCAGGTGGTTCTTATTCCGAAACACTTATCCAGGTTGCTTTTCCGGTATATATTTTAATATGGATGTTTACCGTTTATTTAAGTGGCGGATACGATAAGCCAGTAAGGTTATTCAAAATAGTAAGGGGAGTTTTTATAGGAACAGGAATAATTTTAATAGGGTATTCACTTTTGCCCGAAGCGTATCGTTTCTCAAGAGCATTGATTTTATTAGGTACAGGTTGGGTATTGTTATCTTATTTGGTTTCACGGCTCACATTTCATATAGTAGGATTCAAATCCTTTAATTTGAATCCGGATATAAGCAAACGCATAGCCATTATTGGCAAAGAAGAAGAATTTGAGCGGGTAAATAACTTGCTGAAGCAAACAAAAATACAGGCAAGTTTTTTGGGATTCATCAGTGCAGATGACAGGGGAAGTAATCACACCAGTTTTGTTGGTACGATAAACCAGATAGGAGAAGTAATTGAAATTTATAAAATAAACGAAGTGATATTTTGCTCCCGGGATATTTCCTCACAGGGCATTATTGATTACATGCACACACTGGTATCGGCTGAAGTGGATTTCAAAATTGCTCCTCCCGAAAGTCTTTCTATCATTGGAAGCAATTCTATTGACACGGCAGGAGATTTGTATATGATAGATGTGAATTCCATCAGCAAATCGAAAAACAAACGAAACAAGCGCCTGTTTGATATTCTTTCCAGCCTTTTATTTATTGCCTTTTCACCCTTTCTTATTTTATTTCAGAAAAACAAAATGAGATTTTTAACTAATGTCTTTTCAGTATTGTTTGGTTTGAAATCATGGGTGGGGTATGGTAGAGAAAAACAGGAGCATCTGCCTAAATTAAAACCTTCGGTGCTTTCTCCTGCCGATGCCATTAAAAACATTACCATTTCGGATGATACCCGAAACCGTCTTCACTTGTCGTATTCAAAAGATTATCGTATTCAGAACGATTTGAATATTGTTTGGAAACTGATGGGTAATCTGGGAGCTTAATTTCTTCGTTCGGTAGGCTAATGAAGCTGTTGATATAACTTACATCCCATAACACCCAAGCCGATTAACATAAAACCAATACCGCCCAGGTAGCCTATCAAATCGTCACTAATAGAGGGTTTGTCAATCACCGAATTTTTCCATATACCAATAACCATAGTCATGCCTAAAAGAGCAAGGATAAATCCACCGGGATAAGAGTTGACAAGAAATTCAAGAAAATTATCCAATTTAAAACTTTGTATTTAGAAATTAAGTATTAAGTATTTCTACAGCTTATATTAAGTCAAACAAATTGTTTACTCCAGCTGTTCTTTCAACAGTAAAGCCCTCTGCATAATCAAAACCGGCATCTCGCCCGTAAACCATCATTTTACCTTTCACCACATCCATAAAGTTTTTTACTGAAATAGGTGATTCGGGTTCGTTCGAATCAGGGTTGTAAAATTGTGATTTGAATGCCTGTATGGCTTCCATTTTTTTGTCAATAAATGCAGAAACATCTACCACCAAATCAGGTTTCAATTGTCGGTCCTGTATATAATGATACACCGCTTTTGGTCTCCAGCATTGCTGATTACTCCCATTTACAGTAGTTTCAATTCTTCTCAACCCGCTGTAAAAACATGATTCCGAAATCAGCTGCGCTGCTCTGCCATGGTCAGGATGGCGGTCTGATACAGCATTACAAAGAACAATCTCCGGTTGGTATTCTCTTATTTTTTTTATTATTTCCAACTGGTGCTCCTCATCATTTCTAAAAAAACCGTCTGCCATTCTTAAATTATCCCGGACACCAATGCCCAGTATTTTTGCAGCATTGGCAGCTTCCTCCAGTCGCAATTCCCCACTTCCGCGGGTGCCCAGTTCTCCGCAACTCAAATCTACAATACCTGCCTTTTTTCCCAGGGCAATGTGTTTCAGCAGCGTTCCCGAACACGAAAGTTCTACATCGTCAGGGTGAATACCAAAAGCAAGAATATCAAGTTTCATAAAATAAATTCTAATATCTAAATTCTAAATTCCAATATCTAAATTCTAATATCTAAATAATTCACATAATTAGAATTTAGGTATTGGAATTTTAAAGTGCTATTTATTCCAATCCGTAATCCAGTTAACAATTTCTTTGCAGTCCGGTTTCTTTTCCGAATACACCACATCCACCAAATTCCCCTTTTCATCAATCATATATTTTTGGAAATTCCATTTCACGGACGAATCTTCTTTCCCGTTAAGTTCTTTTTTCGTTAGCCATTTATAAACATCATTTATATCATCCCCTTTCACCGAAATTTTTTCCATCATCTGAAAACTCACTCCATAATTTTTGGTACAAAACTCCTTAATCTCCGAATTAGAACCAGGCTCCTGGTGTCCGAAATTGTTTGCCGGAAACCCGATAATCACAAAATTTTTATCCTTATATTTTTGATATAGTTTCTCCAAATCCTCATATTGGGGTGTAAAACCACACTTAGAAGCAGTATTCACCACCAGCACTTTTTTGCCCTTTAATTCTGCAAAACTAAAATCTTTTCCGTCTATTGTTTTAGCTTTTAACGAATAAAATGAAGTTTGCCCGTACATTGAAATTCCTGTGGATAATAAGATTGCGGTAATCGAAACTGAAAATAATTTTTTCATAGGTATATATTTTTAGACCGCAAAGATAATAAAAATTAAGGCGGAAGCTTTTTGCTGCGAAATTAAACACAAGGAAGGAGAAATTTTAAAAAAGACACTTCTTTATTTTAGAGAGTTTTTTAACAAGTGATTCTTATTTTAGTAATTCAATTGATTAATATTTGTGTTTCTTTTTATAAATGAGAAACAGAATGATTAGTACAAGTACCACCAACAGTACTATTGTGTATAAAGAATAATCCGTTGAAGTGGTAAAATTAGTTGCAGCGTTTATTTTTATTGCCAAATAATCACCGTTAATCCGTTCATTATTTCCAGCCAGGACAATTCCTCCATTAGCACAAAAGTCGCTGCCAAACACGGAGTTGATAAATCCATTGCCCTGGTAGGATTGATTCCATGCTATATCCGGCGCGGTGGTGTTTCCGCACGCTAAACCTGCTGGTGTTGTTTTATAGACATCCACTTTTATTCCATTCTTTGAAGTTCCATTAGCCTTGGCGTACACTTTATTTCCTGTTATAATAATTCCATCCACACTTCCACTTTTGTCTTTACTTAAAACGATGGTAGGATTAAAATCTATTCCGTCCATTGGTCCTATTGTTTTGCACCATTTCAACTTACCTTTGCCTTCATTTGTTATGTCAATTTTAAACAACACATCCGTGCCCGAAAACTTTCCGGGGGATGATTCGTAACCATAAAAATTATTGGCTGCCCCACAACCATAAGCGTATTGGCAAAAAGCGTTTACCACTGCTTCTTTTCCCCCGGGAAGTAGTTCCATATCCGTTGCTCTGTCATTAAAAGTAAATGTACAGCCCGAATGAGAATTCTTTAAACCATCCCCAAACGAGTATCTACCCTTAGGATTTGAATCATACGTTTGTTCCCAATTAATTTCTGCCCCGTTTAAAGGAATACTTGCTACATAAATATCATAAGCGTGAATATCATCAACACTGCTATTTTGGGCTTCTGCAAGTAAAAAACCTTCTGAAGCATCATTCTTAAAATACCTTGCGGTCATCCAGCCGTTGGCATTACCGGTTTTTATTCCCCAGGTTTTATATCCCACACCATCACCAAATACAGCACCGTATAAATTACCATTCTCATCCAACCTGATTAATGCAGCTTGTTTATCTGAAAAATCAGCTGTGCCAATAATAAACCCTTTTTCTGAATTTGGTACTTTCCTGATGGAACAATACCCGCCTGTGGAAAAAGGTAGTACTGTTGAAACAGCTACAGTTGCCGAATCTCCGATGATGTATTGCTGTCCGAAAATTTTTGGGAAACCTGTTGCTATTTTACCATTTTCATTTACTTTACCTATTAGCAAAGCCATTTGAGTATTATTAACGGAAAGAGTTTCGTTCTCGTTTTGCGCCTGCAACTTTGAACCACAAGCCACAAATCCATCTGCTACTTCCACCACATCCGAAAAATAGGATTTGCCACACGGGTAAGGTTTGTTAAATATCTGTTCCCATAGCATTTTTCCATGCGCATCCATTCTTACTATGGTGGGGGTATATACTTTCAACTGTTTATAATAAGTAGCACCATTCACAACATACGACTCCAGTTTAGCAATCGCACTGTTTTCGCACTTTGTCATTTCCGAATACCCTACACCCAAATACCCACCGCCTTTTGCTGCCGAGACTTCTATTATATTATAAAACCAATCTCTGTTATTCGGACAGCGTTCTCCATTGGCAATACCATATACAGAAGTTTTAAAACTACTCTGCCATTCAATTATGGGTGGCTGTGCAGACATTATTAAAGAAGGCAAAGTGAAGAGCAACATTATACCCGAAACAAGTAATAATTTACTTTTCAGTAAGAGATATTCTTTAACTGGTGCATGTTGCATGAGAGTGGGGGACTATAGGTGGCTATATTCTAATAAAATATAAATTTGTTGAGGATAATTCGAAACATCAATTACTGCGGAGTTTTAAATGGATTGTGGGTAATAGGCATTATAAATAAACCAAACATTAAGTATAATATAAATAGAAACCAAAGTGCGGGCAGCCATGCTATCAAAGCGGTTGGCTTGTTCAAGCTTATTTGTTTTTATCAACTTGAGCGAATAAACCGAACAGGCAACTACTGTAAAAACAAAAAACAGGGTGAGTGAATGAAGCGTGTCCACCAGTGTAAACGAACTGGATTCGGGCAGGGAAGAATCAATAACATACTTATTACCGATAACTGCAAATAAGGAACCTACACTAAGACTAAAACGGGCTTCTGCACTTTCGTTGTGAATAAAAAAGCATAAAAACGATAACAGGAAAGAAATATACATTCCAAGAAAAAGTTTCAGAAACAAGCCCCACGATTTGCGCTCCAGCCCCAGTTGCACTTTATAAGTGCTGAATTCGGAATGGGGCTGTTGTAAATCAGGGTCGCCAAAGGAGGTTTCGTATTTGCTCACCATGGTCGAAATTTTAAAACTATCGGGTATAATGTTCCACCCGCTTGTTGTCCATTGGGAGTAATGTTTACCCAAGGTATCTTCCACAAACAATAAATCATTGGAGTCGTATTGTGAGTTTTCAATTGTAAAATTTATTGTTTGGCGGTCGAAAGGAAAGTTGTGTATCTGCCATGAATCTTTCATCAGGCATTGCAACTTCATCAGCATATATATTCTTCCGTCTTTTAATGTATCCATGTTGTAAAAAGATTTGTCCACCGTTTTTGCCATTGGCACTTCCAGGTATTTAGAAAAATCAAACTCTGCTTTTTTATATTTTAACCATAGCCAAAGATTGATGGTATATTGTTTATCCCTGAAATTAATATCGTGAACACTGTTTATATAAACGCCAACAGAAACAGTGTCGGGGTGGTGGGCAACTTTTGCAAAGCAGGAAGTGAAGAAAAATAAGGTAATAAGCAGTGAAGTTGTTTTTTTCATGGTTAGATGTTAAAGATGTTGCTTCCTGTTTTTTTTTGATATTTTGATTACATTTTTTATCAAGACGGATTAAATGGTGAGGTCTCAATTTTTTTGTAAAGGTAATTGTTTTTGGTGGCAAAGTGATTTGCCGAAGGAGCATATACCATCAAAATGTGAATAATGTAATATTTCTATAAAATAGTATAAGCATCAAAATAGGGAAGTTTCCCAATTTTACCGCATGAAAAATCCTTTGGTTAAAATTATAATTGCCAGTGTGTTTTTATCTTCCTGTCTGGTGCAATCGCCTAAATATAGCACACTGGAGCAGGTAGTGTCTTTAAAATTAGGAATGCCAAAAGCAGAGGTAGAAGAAAAATTAGGAATAGAACCTTATAATCTAAAAGCATATACCGACACCAGCAGTGTGTTTATTTATGTTTACCGGGTACTGGAAAGGACCACGCTCTATCTCGATACGCATACCATCAATGGCAAACAAGTAACCGGCAAATATCTTCAGTTAGAAGTTGGCTATTCAAAAGACAATAAAGTAATCAGCATCGAATCGTGTAATTACTGCCCGGATAACCTGGTAAGCACCAGCAAAATTGATTTTGAAAAAGTTCTTGCCTTTTTTACTGTTACTATACCTGTTATATTAATTTACATCGGAGTAAAAAACTAAGTAAAACACTTACTGCACTGCCTCGAAATAGAATTACAGAATCATTTAATCAATTCAAAAAAAAGTAAAACAATCACTACTAAACGACTAATAAATGACTTATGGGCTAAAGCCCTTATCTGGTGAGGTTTCATTAACCCCAGCCTTAAGGCTGGGGTTACAAAACAGAACTACTTGTATTTAGGGACTTT
>JANYDQ010000096.1 GCA_025363555.1 Bacteroidota bacterium
TAATAGAACGAACCAATGCTTGGCTGGACGCCTTTAAAGCTCTTTTGGTGCGTTTTGAAACAAATAAAATTCACTGGAAAGCACTACATTTATTAGCCTTTACCGTTATTTTATTACGTCAACTTTAAACAACTTCAATATGTATTTAGTTATTAGACTTTGGACTTATTACTCAATACTCAATACTTAAGTTGAACCCACTAAAAAAACTTGCCTCACAAACTGCAATTTATGGTTTACCAACCATTGTGGGACGGCTGCTCAATTATTTACTCACTCCGCTTTATACTTATAATTACTCCCCCGGAGAATTTGGGGTTAACACTACAGCCTACGCCTATGTTTCGTTTTTGCTGGTTTTTTTAACCTATGGTATGGAAACTACTTTGTTTCGGTTTTCACAAACGGAAGAGGACAAAGCAAAAGTATATAGCACATCGTTAATTTCCCTTTTTGTTACTTCCACTTTATTTATACTTTTTGCCAGTTTGTTTTCAGCCAATATCTCCGAAGCAATTAAGTTTACAGGGCATCCGGAGTATGTGGTTTGGTTTGCCATAATTATCGGCACCGATGCCTTTGCCGCCATTTCGTTTGCGAAACTGCGGGAAAAAGGCAAAGCAAAACGTTTTGCAACGATAAAAACTATTAACATTGCCTTAAATATAGGGTTGAATTTGTTTTTTATTTTATTTTGTAAGCATATTCACGATTCGCCCGACTCTTCACTAAAGCTGTTTATAGATAGCATTTATAATCCCAAAACAGGAATAGGGTACATCTTTATTTCTAATCTTATTGCCAGTTTAATTACCCTATTATTACTCCTTCCGGAAATAATAGGGGTGCATTATGTTTTCGATTCTGCACTTTGGAAAACAATGATGCGCTATTCGCTCCCGCTGTTAATAGCAGGTTTGGCAGGAATGGTGAACGAAACGCTGGACAGGATATTGTTATCACATCTGTTGCCCGCAAAAACGGCAATGATACAAACAGGTATTTATGGTGCGTGTTATAAAATATCCATCATTATGACTATTTTTGTTCAAACATTTCGGTTTGCCGCAGAGCCTTTCTTTTTCAATCATTCGAAAGAAAAAGACGCGAAGAAAACCTATTCGCAGGTAATGAATTACTTTGTAATCATTTGTTCACTTATTTTTTTAGGAACAATGATGAACATGGAGTGGATTCAATATTTTGTGGGAGAAAAGTATAGGCCGGGATTGCCTGTAGTGCCCATTTTACTATTGGCAAATATGTTTCTTGGCATTTTCTTCAACCAATCGATATGGTACAAACTGACGGGGCAAACACATTATGGTGCATTTTTAACAATATTTGGGGCAATCATCACTATTGTGCTTAACCTTTACTGGATACCGCGTATTGGCTATATGGGCAGCGCCTGGGCTACATTAATTTGTTATGCAAGCATGATGATTGCTTCGTATTTTTTAGGTAATAAACATTACCATGTTAATTATGATTTGAAACGGTTATGGGGATACATTGGTTTATCTGTAACTTTGTATTTTATAAGTACAATTATCAAAACCCATTCGGGCATGTTGAATTTAATTTTAAATAATTTATTATTGATTGGTTTTGTTTTTTTGGTTTGGAAAATGGATGGAAAAAAATTAATGCCTTTGAGGATAAAATGAAAATTAAAATAGTAAATAAATCAAGACACGAACTGCCAGCCTATGCAACAGGAGCAGCAGCAGGAATGGATTTGAGAGCTAACCTGGCGGAACCCATTGTATTAAAATCGTTAGAAAGAACATTGGTGGCAACCGGTTTATTTATTGAATTGCCAACGGGATACGAAGCGCAAATCCGTCCCAGGAGCGGGCTGGCAGCTAAACACGGGTTAACAGTACTCAACTCGCCAGGCACTATTGACGCGGATTACAGGGGAGAACTAAAAGTAATACTGGTAAACCTTTCGCAGCAGGATTTTACAATTTATGATGGCGAACGAGTGGCGCAACTGATTATTGCAAAACATGAACAAGCCGAATGGATAGAAGTTGAACAGTTAGAAGAAACCGCACGGGGAGAAGGCGGCTTTGGTAGTACGGGAAAATAAAGCCTAACTCCCTGAAGGGAACAAGTTTGTGATTAGAAAAAAGAAGTAATAAAAATTAATTATTCTCACTAATACCCCCTCCTTTGGAGGGGATGAAGGGTGAGGCTTATGTATGAAGATAATTATACCAATGGCAGGAATGGGCAAGCGCATGCGCCCACACACATTAACTACACCAAAACCATTGATTCCTATTGCAGGAAAACCAATGGTGCAAAGAATAGTAGAGGACATTACAAAAGTATGTGATGAAGAGGTGGATGAAATAGCCTTTGTTATCGGGCGTTTCGGAAAAGAAGCCGAAACCAATTTAGTGAAAGTGGCAGAAAGCCTTGGTGCTAAAGGTAGTATCTACTACCAGGACGAACCGCTTGGAACAGCCCACGCCATTATGTGCGCAAAAGATTGTTTAACAGGAAAGGTAGTTGTTGCCTTTGCGGATACGCTTTTTAAAGCAGATTTTAAAATGGACTCTTCGCAGGAAGGAATCATCTGGGTGCAGAAAGTAGAAGATCCTAAACCATTTGGTGTAGTAAAGATTGATGCCAATAATGTAATTACTGATTTTGTAGAGAAGCCGCAAACTTTTATTTCCGATCTTGCAATTATCGGAATATATTATTTCAAAGATGGAGAATATCTGAAACGTGAGTTACAATACCTGCTGGATAATAACATAAAAGAAAAAGGGGAGTTTCAATTAACCAACGCTTTGGAGAACATGAAAGCCAAAGGAACAAAATTCAACCCCGGCAAAGTATCGGAGTGGCTGGATTGCGGTAACAAAGATGCTACAGTTTATACCAATCAGCGAATACTGGAATTTAATAAAGAGGAGAAACGAACTTCTAAATTTACTAATGATAATTCTGTAATAACGGAGCCTTGCTTTATAGGAGAAGGCGTTCAGTTAATTAATTCGAAAGTCGGACCACATGTTTCCATCGGGGCTAATTCAGTTATAGAGAATTCCATTGTTAAGAATTCTATTATCCAAACCAACAGTAAAATAAAAAATGCAGAATTAAGTAATTCCATGATTGGCAACTATTCGGAATACACCGGCAAATCAAACAATGCAAGTATTGGTGATTATAGTACAATACGTTAATAATATACATCTTTGAAAAAAAAAATCTCTTCTTTCTATCTTTCCGATAAAACCGTCCTGGCGGTTCTGTTTGTTGCCTTGTCTTTTTTTGCTTCCTGTAAAACTTCGCGAAAAGTAACGGAATCAAAAAAACAAAACTCCTCCACAGGTTTGCAGGACAAAGATAAAATTACATTTGAAAATATTTTTTTTGATGCCAACAGGGAAAAATTGCTTGGAAACTATGATATGGCAGAAACATTGTTTTTGCATGCTTTGCAAATCGACCCAAATAGTGCCGCTTCTAACTATGAATTAGCAAACCTGTATGCCCTTAAAAAGGATAAAACAAAAGCCCTTGACTTTAGTAAAAAAGCAGCCTTTGCAGACCCATCAAACTCCTGGTACCAAATGCTGTATGCGGAGTGCCTGAAACAAAATAAACAACCAGAGGAAGTAGCGGGTGTTTACGAAAAATTAGTAAAAAATAATCCTGACAGAATAGAATTTTATTATGAATTGGCGAATGCTTATTTGTATTCAAATAAACTAAATGATGCGTTAAAAGTGTATGATAAAATGGAAGGTCTTTTTGGAGTGACCGAAGAGGCATCGATTCAAAAACTGGCGATTTATAAATCAACAAAAAGTTTTGACAAAGGAGTTGCTGAAATACAAAAACTGATAAAAACATTTCCGAAGGACGCAAAGTATTATGGTATGCTGGGCGAACTGTACCAGTCGAACGGAATGAATGATAAGGCGCTGCAGGCATATACCGATTTATTGAAGATTGACCCTGACAATGCTTTTGTTCATTTATCGCTGGCAGATTTTTATCGAAGTCAAAAACAAAACGATAAAGCATTTGAAGAAATTAAGATTGCATTTAAAAGCAAAGAACTGGATATAGACACAAAAATTAAAATTCTTTTGTCGTATTATGAAATTACAAATAAATTTCCGGAATTAAAAAATGATGCAACAGAATTATGCAAAATACTTGTGGAAGTGCATCCGGATGAAGCCAAATCATTTGCTATGTATGGGGATTTTTTGATACGAGATAAAAAAATGGAAGACGCCAGAACACAATACAGAAAAGCGATTACGCTGGACAAAGAAAAATATGCGATATGGGATAACCTGTTAATAACAGATTCAAGCCTCAATGACTTAGTGTCTATGGAAAAAGACAGCAAGGATGCAATGGAGTTATTTCCAAATCAACCTTTACCTTATTATTATAACGGAGTAGCGAATATTCAATTAAAAAAATATCATGAAGCCATTGATGCATTTACAGAAGGCAAAGAATTTGTTATAGAAGATAAACTTATTTTAGCAGACTTTTATGCCCGGCTCGGAGATGCTCAAAATGAATTAAAGAACTATCCTGCTTCGGATGCCGCTTATGACAAATCATTGGAGAATGCGCAGGATAATGCCAATGTACTTAATAACTATGCTTATTTTTTGTCCTTACGGAAAGTGAACCTGGAGAAAGCTGGTGAGATGTCGAAAAAATCAAATGAATTATCGCCTAATAATAATTCTTACCAGGATACCTATGGCTGGATTTTATTCCAGGAAAACAAATACGATGATGCAAAAGTATGGATTGGAAAAGCGCTTGAAAATGGAGGAAGTGCTGACGGTACCGTTTTGGAACATTATGGCGATGTGTTATATAAGCTGGGAGAAACTGAAAACGCATTGAAATACTGGATAGATGCAAAAAAAGCAGGCGGCACATCAGAATTTATTGATAAAAAAATTGCTGGTAAAAAATTCTATGAGTAATACAGGATTTATCACTCGCTTTTCTTTTTCAAAAACGAGCATTTTATTTTTAATGGTTTATTGCTTTTTTCTTATCGGACTTTCTTCCTGTAAAAACAAGCAGAAGATAGTTTTGAATAACGGCAAATGTATTTTGGATTATAAAAATGCAAAAACACTTACTACAAATTTGAAAGCCAACGAATTTCGTTTCAACAGGTTGACCGCAAAATTAAGTGTGGAATCCCTTATTGACAGCAGTTCTAATTCATTTACCATTAACCTTAAAATGAAAAAAGACAGCGTTATCTGGATGTCAATTTCGAAATTCGGGATAGAAGGAGCAAGGGTGCTGATAACGAGAGACACCGTGAAACTAACCATTAGCTTTGGCGATAAAAAATATTTTATTGGCGACTTTTCTTACATCAGCAAATTATTGAATGCCGATTTGGATTTTGAAATTCTTCAATCATTATTTGTAGGTAACAGTGTGGCATTTTACGATGAAGACAGCAAATTGAAACCTGGTTCGAGTAATTGCCAATATACGTTAGGTACCATACGAAAACGAAAACTAAGAAGAGTGATGGAAAAGGGAAAAGAGTTAAAAGAATCGGCACAAAGTATTTATATGCTACCCGAATCTTTTAAGATTTCGAGAATATTATTTTACGAATTTAACCCCGAAAGAAGCCTGGATGTGCAATACAGTGAACACACAAAAGTAGATTCCACGCAATTCCTTCCTTTAAAAATGAACCTGGTTTTTAGGGCGAAAAAAAATATCAGTATTGCTATTAATTATACCAAAACAAGTTTGGACCAGGAACAAACATTTCTATTTAAAATCCCGGAAGGATATGAGCAAATTATTTATGATGAAAAAAAATAAGTTTCTTTTTGTTTTTCTTCTTTGTTGTTCGTTTTTGATGCACAGCACCTCTTCTTTTGCTCAAAAAACTAAAAAAGAACTGGAGAACAAAAAGAAACAATTGCAAAAAGAAATAGAATATACCAATCAATTGCTGGATGAAACGAAGAAGAATAAAAAACTGTCGCTGAACCAGCTGGTAACATTGAATAAAAAAATAAGTGTCCGGGAAGAGTTGATTGCAACCATCAATAACGAAATATATTCTCTGAACAAACAGATAACTGACAACAATAACTCTATAAAAGGATTGCTGAATGATTTGACGCGATTAAAAGCCGAATATGCAAAGATGATTTATTATGCTTACAAAAACCAGGATGCTTACAGCAGGCTGATGTTTATTTTTGCGGCAAAAGATTTTGAACAGGCTTTTTCGCGTTTAAAATATTTTCAGCAATACAGCGATTACCGCAAAAAGCAGGCAGAAAAAATTACATCTGCCAACAAACACCTGAATGAACAGGTGGTGGAATTAGAAAAAAAGAAAACGGATAAAAGACTATTATTAGGAAGCCAGGAAACGGAAAAACAAAGTCTGACAAATGAAAAAGGGGAAAAGGAGCAGGTATTTACCAAATTGCAGGAACAGGAAACCAATTTGAAAAAAGATTTGGATAAAAAGAAAAAAGATAGCGAAAAACTACAACTGGCTATACAACGTGCCATAGAAAAAGAACTGGAAAAAGCACAAAAAGAAGCAGAAACGGATAACAAACCCAAACCGCTGAAATTAGTACTCACTCCTGAAGCACAGCTATTATCTAATTCGTTCGAAAAAAACAGGGGTAAACTTCCCTGGCCCGTGGCAAAAGGAATTATCAGCGAACGCTTTGGCGTACATCCTCACCCGCTGATGCCTAATGTAGATATTAATAATAATGGAGTGGACATTAATACCAGCAACGGCACTTTGGCGCGTGCTGTGTTTGAGGGTGAAGTAACAGCAGTTGGAAATATTCCCGGCTCGGGACAATATGTATTAATAAGGCATGGCGAGTATCTAACCATCTATTCTAATTTGAAAGAGGTATATGTAAATGTGAAGGAAAAAGTGAAAACAAAACAAAACATTGCCTCCATTATATTTGATGAAGATGACTCCAAAACGGTTTTACACATGGAAGTATGGAAGGGAAAGACAAAACTGGACCCGGAAGAATGGTTGTACGAGAATAATTAAGCAATCAATATTTTCGTATCTTTGCACCTCATTTAAATAAATCAAACAATGTTAAACTCTGTATTAATCGGATTTTTGGGCTTAGGTGGTTCAGAAATGATCATTATTCTTGTAATTGTTTTATTGCTTTTTGGCGGTAAAAAAATTCCTGAATTAATGAAAGGTCTTGGAAAAGGCGTTAAAGAATTTAAAGACGCTTCCAAAGGTGATGGCGCGGAAGAAAGTAAATCTTCTATTGACAAAAAAGACTAAGCTTTATTTTTAATAAACTTTGCATTTTCCTCTGTTACCGCAGGGGATTTTGTATTTATAAGAATTCAGGTATAATAAATCAGTACGCAGATTAACATGTTTTGAATTATGATTAAAAATGATTTTTGTTTTTTACAATTGGAGTTATGATTAAAATAGATTTTTTCTTTGAAGCCGATATCATAATTGACGAAATCAACAATCATAAATCAAATCATAAATCATTTTTCATCTTTACTAATCATTATAATCTGCGTACCATTTTTTGATTTTAACCCATAATATTTCTCCGTTGTGAAAACATACCATTCCCTTTCAGAAGTACAATCAGATTTAAATTCCCATAAAATTTCATGTGTTGAATTGGTTCAGCAGTACATCCATCGTATTGAAGAGAAAAAACAGTTGAATGCTTTCCTGGAAGTGTTCGACCAATCTGCTTTTGCAAAAGCAAAAGAAGTGGATGAGAAATTAAAAACCAACACTGCCGGAAAACTGGCAGGAATGGTGATTGCGTTAAAAGACAACATCTGTTACAAAGGGCATAAAGTTTCGGCATCTTCTAAAATACTGGAAGGATTTGAATCGTTATACAGCGCTACAGTGGTGGAAAGGTTATTAGCTGAAGATGCCATTATTATTGGCAGATGCAACTGCGATGAGTTTGCAATGGGAAGTTCGAACGAAACTTCTGCTTACGGAAAAGTGTTGAATCCGCTGGATGAAGCAAGAGTGCCAGGTGGTTCTTCGGGCGGTGCGGCTGCTGCGGTGGCTGCTCATTTATGCCTTGCTTCTCTTGGAACTGATACAGGAGGAAGCATACGCCAGCCTGCTTCTTTTTGCGGAGTGGTGGGGCTAAAGCCCACATACGGCAGGGTATCGCGCTATGGTGCTATTGCTTATGCTTCTTCTTTCGATCAAATAGGACCTATTACAAAAAACATTGCCGATGCGGCTTTACTTCTCGAAGTTATTTCCGGAAAGGATGAGTATGACAGTACTGTTTCGTCTAAACCGGTACCTGAATATTCTAAACAACTAACCCACCTACCCACCAAACTGCGCATTGCTTATTTAAAAGATTGTGTAGAAGCAAATGGTTTGAACTCCGAAATAAAAACACATATATATAGTGTGATTGAAAAACTGAAAGCTGCCGGACATACGGTGGAAGGCGTTGATTTTCCTTACCTGGATTACCTGGTGCCTACTTATTATGTATTGACTACTGCCGAAGCATCGTCTAACCTGGCGAGATACGATGGAATAGGCTTTGGTTACAGAAGTGCAAATGCAACTAATTTGGAAAGCACTTATAAAAAATCGAGAACGGAAGGTTTCGGAACGGAAGTGAAAAGAAGAATAATGCTTGGAACTTTTGTGTTAAGTGCCGGATATTATGACGCATATTACTCCAAAGGACAAAAGGTGCGCAGGTTATTACAAAACAAAACCCACGAAATTTTAAACAACTACGATTTTATTATTTCGCCTACTACTCCCGGCACTGCCTTTAAATTTGGCGAACACAATGCCGACCCTATTGCTATGTATCTCGAAGATATTTTTACCGTA
>JANYDQ010000107.1 GCA_025363555.1 Bacteroidota bacterium
ATAACACACCGGAAGCAAAAATCAAGCACCGGAGACCTACTTTAATGCACCGGAAGCAAAAATCAAGCACCGGAGACATACTTTGATGCACCGGAAGCAAAAATCAAGCACCGGAGACATACTTTAATGCACCGGAAGCAAAAATCAAGCACCGGAGACCTACTTTAATGCACCGGAAGCAAAAATAACGCTGTTTTTTCCCCGCTGGCTAAGGATTCTTCACCACACATTCTCTATTGCCTATTCGCTCTTGGCTAATCACTAATTTTCACCAGCAGTCGCGAGCGTGTTTCGCTCGTGACGATTATTCTGTGGTGTCCCACCACAACACATTGCAATTCCAATTTATAACGGTAACATTTTTAAGTTCACTATTTTTCCGACATTTATTATTTGCACTTTTTTACAAATGTATAAAAAAATAATATCCCGCTGGCTGAGGATTCTTCACCACACATTCTCTATTGCCTATTCGCTCTTGGCTAATCACTAATTTTCCCGCCACTATTGCTTCACAAACTTCTTTCTTGCAATTGCTTTCTCCGTTCTCACCTCCACAAAATACAACCCGCTTTTCAGCCCACTAACATCAATAGTTGCTGCTTGGTCATTCTGTCCTGAAACAAGTTCAGGACAGAATGACAAAAAATAAAATATACCAGCTTTTTTTCATTAATAATAAAACCACATTTGCACAAAGGTAGTGCAAGGATGGCACCTGTTCCTAAGAGTAATTGAAAACACCCGCTTCTCTCTTTTGCTATTGGGAGAAGACATTATTTATTGGATAAGTTTTGTTTAATTTTTGTGAAAAAAAATAATTGATTTTACGTTTTGTATTGCGGTAATACAATTTTTTAATCGCTCTTCACCTTCACCTTTTACTATAAAATAATTTCCACCTATACTTTTTATTTCTTCCATGTACCAATCAAAAAAGAAACCTCTCCTATGTGGGTTTTCTCTCAAAGGGTCTTCCTGCCAAGGCAAATCGGGAGAGCATACTAAATATAAATCGTATTTAAAAGGAATTATATTTTCCAAAATCCATTTCGGGCAGGTATTGAAAACATCCAAACACCATACTTTTGAAATGATTAATTCCGTGTCGGCAAAAATATAGTGCGTAGCTTTTTTCAGTAATTCATTTTCCTGTTTCCATTGTTCTTTTGCAATAGAAACGATGTCGTTCAAATTATATTTTCTGTTGATGGAAGATAAGTAAGTACGCGAATATTCGGGCACCCAAACAGTATCGTAGTGTTTTGCAAGAGTTTCGGCAAGTGTGCTTTTGGCTGTACTTTCCGGACCTATTAAAGCAATACGAATTATATTATTTTTTTTCTCCATTGAAGGTAGCCCACCAAAGCAAGCAGGGTGTAAATAAAATATAGCAGCGCAATTAAATAAAACCCGCGACAGGAATACAGGATAATGGCAAGTGCATCAATCACTATCCAGAACAGCCAGTTTTCTATTATTTTTTTTGCAGTCATCCAGGTAGCTACCAAACTGAAAGCAGTGATAAAAGCATCCAGGTAAGGCATAACCTGTGTGGAATACCGGTGAGCTGCATATCCAAACGGAATCCAGATGAAACAACTGATTAAAATTAAATAGAGAATTTTTGCAAATGAAAAAAAAATGATTTGCAATTCTGTTTTTCCTTTGGAGCCGTGTAACCACTCGTACCATCCATATATACCAATAAAGACATAAAAAACAGATAAACCACTTTCTAAAAATAATTTTCCCGAATAACAAAAATAAATGGAGAGAGCCGAGGATAAAATGCCGAACAACCAGCACCAGGCATTTTCAACAGCAGCAAAAATGACATAGAGTAATGCAGTAATAAAAATAAGCCATTCGGTAAAACTTGTTTGATAAAAAGCGGAAAGAAAGGAATCAGACAAGGAAGATAACATCATTTTTTAAAAAACAAGGCAGCTATAGTTTAAACTGCCGGGCAAATCCGGGCAGGCAGGGCATCAACTTACTCAATCGGGATGTTTAATTCCTTAAACTTTTCCACCACTTTATTGAATTCTGAATTGGGTTCTTTTTTCTTCCACAACGCACTATAAAAAGCCAGTCCGTTAAAACCTATTTTCTCACCTTTTTCTATCGCGTCCAAATCCACACCACCGCGGGCAATTACTTTATATTTTGTTTTTTTAAGAGCCGAAGCCAGGCTGTGTTCTGTAAATCCACTCTGAAATTTACTGCTCAAACTATCGAAAACAGGACTTAAAAAAACATAACTATAATCGTATTCACTTTTTTTATCCAGCAATTGTCCGATGTTGTTAAACGAAGTGGTAATTTCAATTTCAGGATTTACAAACCGCAATAATTTTATGGTTACCCATGTTTTTACCACATTTTTTTTATGCGATTTGGTCAGGTGAATTCCTTTCAATTTGAATTTTCTTGCCAGGTCGTGGTGAGAATGAATAATAATGCGGTTATGAAAATGCGAAGGAATACTTTTCAAAAACTGTTTCATATTGTAAGTCGAAAATTTATTTTTTCTCAAATGATAGGTTTCTAACCCCGATTCAAAAAGTGCAGTAACTATTTCGGCTTCATTTTCCACTATTTTCGAACTTGAAATAACTATTAATTTCATAATTTAGTTTGTTTTATAATTTATGTATTGCTGAAGATATATTGTTTATTAATGTTGCATTTTTTTCAATTGCATTGCCTACTACTATTACATCGGCACCTGCATTACAAGCGGCAACTGCTTTTTGAGCACTATTAATTCCGCCACCTACCAGTATAGGAATGTTCACTGCTGTCTTTACCTTTTGTATCATGGATGCGCTTACGTTTTTCAACGCTCCGCTTCCGGCATCCAGGTATATTAATTTTAATCCCAGCATTTCACCTGCCATGGCAGTACACATGGCTATATCATCTTTGTCCGAAGGGATAGGCAGCGAATTGCTCATATACGAAGCAGCAGTTTGTTTCCCGCTTTCTATCAGCATGTACCCGGCAGGAATTATTTCCAACCCCGAAGATTTTAAAACCGGGGCTGCTATCACATGGTTACCAATTAACAAATCGGCATTGCGCCCGGAGATAAGAGACAGCAACAATATAGCATCAGCCCTTTTACTTATCTGCAAATTGTTTCCAGGAAAAATAATAACGGGAATGGAGGTTTGTTCTTTTATTTTATTTATGCATTGCTCCAAACTTCCATTAGTAATAAGGCTTCCGCCCACCATAATAAAATCGACACCTGCTGTTTCGGCAAGTTTTATAACATTGGTTTTTTCAAATTTATCAGGGTCTATTAAAAGTGCAAATTGCTTTTTTCGTTGAGTCCTGCTTTTTAAAATTGAAGAATATATCGATTTTTGTATCATCAAATTTTATATATTTACACCGCAATATTAATTAATTCATTCGAGCACGAAAGAAATTTATCCGAAAAAAATAAATTTTATTTATTAAAAAGTATTTTTGGTTCAATATATTTGAGATATTTACAAAAAATTTAAGACACACAAATATGAAGTCAATTACTCTACACATCAAATTATCAGTTGTAATTTTAGCCGGATTGTTCTGTCAATCTGTTGTAAAAGCGCAGGAAGTGCCTTATCCGTTTTCCGAAAAAGGAAAATACGGTTACATTAATAAAACGGGAAAAGTGGTGATTCCGCCTACTTTCGATTATGCAGAAAAGTTTTATGAAGGGATGGCAGTTGTTAAAGAAAACGGTAAACGCGGTTTTATTGACATGTCCGGCAAGTTGGTTATCCCTGCTCAATACGATTCGAAAGTAGATGGTTATTTTTCTGATGGGGTGGCTTGTGTTAAACAGGGAGCTAAATTTACATACATCGACAAAACAGGCAAAGTGGTACTGGAGCCTAAATGCGATTTCGCATATAAATTTTCGGAAGGAATGGCGCGTGTGCAAAGCGATAATAAGTTTGCTTATATTGATAAAACAGGAAACCAGGTTATCAAACTTCAGTACGAAGGTGGTTGGGATTTTAAAGATGGATTGGCCCGGGTAAAGAAAAACGGCAAATGGGGATTTATTGATAAAGCAGGAAAAGTGGTTATTGATTTTAAATATGACGAAACCTTTGAATTCTGTGAGGGCTTGGCAAACGTGAGAGTGGGCGATGACAAAACAGGCAAATGGGGATACATAGACAAAACAGGTAAAATGATTATTGACGGTCAGTTTGACAAAGCGTATGCTTTTAACGATGGGATGGCGTGCATTCGTGTAGGCGATTTCAAAACAGGTAAATTCGGGTTTATTGATAAAATAGGTAAAATAGTTATCCCTGCCACTTATACCGGGTGCGATTCTTTTTACGAAGGATTAGCCTGTATCAGCACTTCTCCTTTGTCGGGAGGAACGTTGAAAGATGCCAAATGGCAGTATATTGACAAAACCGGTAAGATTGTTATTGCCCGTGGTTCCGATTTTGTAACTCATTTCGACAAAGGAATGGCGTATGTAAGTTATGATGGTCAGTTGAATTATATTGACAAAACAGGTAAGGTAGTATGGACTGCTGCCGACAAAAAATAACTGATTTTACAACATATTTATAGTGCGAAATTTTTTTGTTATGAAAATAACAGGTAATTTCGCACTTCCTTTTTTAAACTAACAAAATAAACAATAAATAAAATGTCAGATACATCAGTGGAAAAGTTTGTAAAACACAAAGTAAAAGATATGTCCTTAGCAGAATGGGGACGTAAAGAAATTAAATTAGCCGAAGCAGAAATGCCGGGCTTAATGTCGTTGCGCGAGGAGTTTGGTGCTTCCAAACCATTAAAAAATGCGCGCATTGCAGGTTGTTTGCACATGACTATTCAAACAGCAGTATTAATAGAAACCCTTGTGGAACTGGGTGCGGAAGTTACCTGGAGTTCGTGTAATATCTTTTCTACTCAAGACCACGCTGCTGCTGCTATTGCTGCTGCCGGCATACAGGTATATGCCTGGAAAGGAATGAACGAGCAGGAATTTGACTGGTGCATTGAACAAACCTTGTTTTTTGGTGAAGACAGAAAACCATTAAACATGATTTTGGACGATGGTGGTGATTTAACCAACATGGTGTTCGACCGTTTTCCTGAATTAATCAAAGAAATTAAAGGTCTTTCGGAAGAAACCACTACCGGTGTTCACCGTTTGTACGAAAGAATGAAAAACGGAACATTGCATGTGCCCGCTATCAACGTGAACGACTCGGTTACCAAATCGAAGTTTGATAATAAATATGGTTGCAGAGAATCCCTGGTAGATGCTATTCGCAGAGCTACCGATTTGATGCTGGCAGGTAAAGTGGCTGTGGTGGCTGGATATGGAGATGTTGGAAAAGGTTCGGCAGAGTCGTTATCTTCGCAGGGAGTGAGAGTTATAGTTACGGAAATTGATCCTATTTGTGCTTTGCAGGCGGCAATGGATGGTTACCAGGTAATGAAAATGGATAACGCTATTAAAGAATCTGATATTATTGTAACTGCCACCGGCAATAAAAACATCATCAGCGAACGTCATTTCCGGGCGATGAAACACAATGCGGTGGTATGTAACATTGGCCACTTCGATAACGAAATAGACATGGCATGGCTGAACAAAAACTATGGCAAAACCAAGGATGTGATTAAACCACAGGTGGACAAATACTCCATTGATAAAAAAGATATTATCGTGTTAGCCGAAGGTCGTTTGGTAAATTTAGGTTGCGGTACTGGGCATCCGTCATTTGTAATGAGCAATTCGTTTACCAATCAAACACTGGCACAACTGGAGCTTTGGAACAACAGTGATAAATACGAAAATAAAGTATATACCTTACCAAAACAACTGGATGAGAAAGTTGCTCGCCTTCACCTTGCTAAAATTAATTGTGAGCTGGATGTGCTAACTTCCGAACAGGCTGCCTATATTGGCGTAACAGTAGAAGGTCCGTTTAAATCGGATGCATATCGTTACTAAGCCAACATTGTTATAAACAGAAAGACTCCCTGCAGCAATGCAGGGAGTCTTTTTTTTGCAATAAATTTTCTTCTGTCAGTATGGAAACTTTTTGGTTTTTTTCTTTTAGTTAAGTCTCATTAATTTTGTGTTATTTTTCATCAATCAAAAAATCTAAATTTTTAATTCATTTTGTGCCGATTATTAAGAGTCAAAGTAATTTTACAAACCATTTTTCTAACCTGAAGAGGAAGTACCTTACATCCGTAACC
This sequence comes from Bacteroidota bacterium, assembly GCA_025363555.1. Taxonomy (GTDB): domain Bacteria; phylum Bacteroidota; class Bacteroidia; order 2-12-FULL-35-15; family 2-12-FULL-35-15; genus 2-12-FULL-35-15. Next base: position 6,247 of record JANYDQ010000107.1, read on the forward strand.
CTTAAATTCGCTGGACATTTTTTATACCTTTGCCACATGGTAACACAACGACACTTATTTTTACAGCATGTGGCTCAAACCAGCGAAATGCCAATGGGTTTGGAAATTGAAAAAGCTGAAGGAATTTATTTAACAGATATTTTTGGCAAACGTTATATGGATTTGATTTCCGGCATATCGGTGAGCAATGTAGGACATCGGCACCCAAAAGTGGTGGAGGCAATAAAAGAACAAGTGGATAAATACATGCACCTGATGGTGTACGGAGAATACATTCAAAGTCCGCAGGTAGTGCTGGCAACACTGCTTGCCACACTGCTGCCAAAAAATTTAAGCTCAGTGTATTTTACCAATTCGGGAAGTGAGGCAATAGAAGGAGCAATGAAATTATCCAAACGATATACGGCACGCAGAGAAATCATTTCGTTTGTGAATGCTTACCACGGCAGCACGCAAGGCAGTTTGAGCATTATGGGAAACGAAGAATTTAAAAATGCGTTTCGCCCGTTGTTGCCCGATACGAGGCAGATACGGTTTAACAACACAGCCGACTTAGAACAAATAACAGGGCGTACCGCCTGTGTGGTGGTTGAAACCATACAGGGAGAAGCGGGAGCTATAGTGCCTCAAAATGATTTTTTGAAACTGTTGAGAAAGCGATGTGATGAAACCGGTGCATTATTAATAGCCGATGAAATACAATGCGGTTTTGGCAGGACAGGAAAATTATTTGCTTTCGAACATTACGATGTTGTGCCCGATATACTGTGCATAGCCAAAGGAATGGGCGGAGGAATGCCCATTGGTGCATTTATTTCTTCGAAAGAAATGATGCACTCGTTAGCCCATCATCCCTGGCTGGGACACATTACCACCTTTGGCGGGCATCCTGTTTGCTGTGCTGCCAGCCTTGCCACATTAAGAGTATTGCTGCAGGAGAACTTAACAGAACAGGTGCAGCAAAAAGAAAAACTTTTCAGGAACTTACTCGTTCATCCGAAAATAAAAGCCATACATGGCAAAGGATTATTGCTTGCCCTAGAATTTGACAGCTACGAACAAAACAAAAAAATAATAGACCACTGCATTGCAAATGGAGTGATTGCAGATTGGTTCCTGTTTAATGCCCACTCCATGAGAATAGCACCACCACTTACTATTACAGCAGAAGAGATAAAAACGGCATGTGAAGTAATTTTGAAAAGTATACACCTCACCCCTTAATCCCCTCTCCTTGAAGGAAGCTGAAGGGGTAGAAGGTGATATACTTAAAAAAATAAATAGCATACTTAAGGTTTCGTCACCCCTCTCCTTTATTCAAGGAGAGGGGGAAATAAGAAATCTCAAACTATATTTCACATTAACATATATTTGCAATTTAATTTTTACCTTTGGCACAGGCATTGCCTTGATTTAAGTATAAACCTTTAAAACAAAATAATAAAATGAAAAAATTAAGTTTAATGATTGCCTGTGTTGGAATAATTTCAGCAGCAGCATTTGGAAGCGGACTCCACAAAACAAATCCGCAAAATGATTCGAAAAAACAAAAAGAACAGGAAGTTGCAAAACCTGGTGCCAGAACAGAAGCCGGGAAACCTATTGAGGTGGCAAAACCTGTTCAAACGATAACTGCAACTCCTGCAAAACCAGCTACAACAGAGCCTGCGAAACAGGCACCTAAAAGAGTGCCGGTGAATGCAAAAGTGCAGGCGGCACCTGAAAAAATGCAGGCGACACCAGCAGAAAAAAAGAAATAGTTGGTTTTAAATTTTAATTAAAATTTAAAACTCCCGCCTTGCTGCATTGCATGGCGGGAGTTTTTTTTAATAATTGCCGATAGACAACATTACTTTAGTGCAGGCTTGCAATGCTTCTATATGGTTGGTTTCCAGAAGCTGTTCAAACTCTTCGTTTTCAGCACCCGGGTTAAATATAACGCGTTCGGGTTTTATGCTAATGATATAATTATACCATTCTTTTTGATGCGTGGGATTGATGTAAAGAGTAACCGTATGAACGTTTTCAACAGGTTGTTTTTCTTTTATAATATCCAGCCCGTTCACCGTTCCGCTTCGTTTTCCAAAAAGAATAACTTCATGCCCGTGTTTTTGTAAAGAAAGAATAGCTCCGTACACATCCCTTTCCGGGTTGTCGGAAGCACCGATTACTATTGTTTTTTTGCTCATTAGCTTAAAAATGATTTTTAGAAAACTGTTTAAATTTTACTCAAATAAAGTTTTTGATATAAAGCCATCGCACATATTTCGACAAGCTCAATATGACTTCTCGCAAGGTCACCCTGAGCTTGTGGAAGGGCGTAAAAATTAATCTACCTCTATATAATCTAAATCTTTACCATGCGTTTCTTTGAGCATTACCACTGCTGCAATAGCAACAGGGATAACCACTGCTCCTATTATCATTGCCGACTTTATAATGCCCATGCCCGCAGCCATGTAATTCCACCAAATGCTCATTCCCACAATGGTTCCGCGAACAAAATTAGGCACAGTGGTAGTTACCGTTGAGCGGATGTTAGTTCCAAACTGTTCGGAAGAAACGGTTACAAACATTGCCCAGTAGCCCATGGCAATGCCCAGTACAAATATTAAAAAATAAAACTGGTTGGGCGAAACGCCTGAAGCCGAAAAATAACAGCAACACAATATACCCATGGCAACAATAAAAATGACTAATGCCTTTCGCCTCGATTTTAATTTCTGGCTCACAAAACCAATCAGTATGCTACCTATGGCGGCACCGATGTAATGAAACATTACTGTTTTTCCGGTGTTCACAGGTCCTGTAATTCCGAGTGCTTCGCCAAACTCTTTAGAGAACACTATTAAAATGCCAATAGCAAACCAAACGGGAATGCCCACAAGGATGCAACAGAGGTATTTGAAAAACTTTTTTCCATTGGTAAACAAACTAAAAAAGTTTCCCCTTTTTGCATCTGATGATTTTATGTTGTGGTACATTCCCGATTCGTGAACATACAAACGAAGCCCGAGAAGTAACAACCCCAGCACTCCCCCTGTCCAGTAGGCTTCGCGCCACCCCCATACTGCCACAAAATAAGCAAGCACAGCCCCTGTTACCCCAAAACCGGCTACCAGGCTGGTGCCCCATGCACGGGTTTCCTTGGTCATCACTTCCGACACCAGTGTAATGCCCACTCCTAATTCGCCTGCCAGTCCGAAACCTGCAATGGATCGCAACCATGCGTATTGGGTTAAGTTGGTTACAAAACCATTGGCAATATTGGCAACAGAATAAAGCAGGATGGTTAAAAACAAAGCGGACAATCTCCCCTTTTTATCACCCAGCATTCCCCACACAATACCCCCCACCATCATGCCTCCCATTTGCAAATTGTATAAATAGATACCCGAACTTTTTAGTTCGCTTGCCGCAATTCCGAGCGATTGCAAACTTGGAATGCGAACAATGCTGAATAAAATTAAATCGTAAATATCAACAAAGTAGCCAAGTGCAGCTACTATTACCACAATATTGAAAGGATTAGTTGTATGTTCTTTGAGCATAAATTGTTTTTTTGAATGGTTAAATGTAGTAATTTATACATCATTGCCATTTGCAAATAAAAAGAAATTTAAACAATAGACATCAGACATTATCACTACTGTCCAACCATAATTAAAACATTTTCAGTTGATTATGAGTACTATTATTTTCGTTTAGTAGTTCATGGTCTTCAAATGCTTGTTTCAAGGGCATTTTCTCAAAAAGTGTT
>JANYDQ010000112.1 GCA_025363555.1 Bacteroidota bacterium
TTATTTTTCTTGTTTACAACATGGACAACGAAGTTTACAACATGGACAACGAAGTTTACAACATGGACAACGAAGTTTACAACATGGACAACGAAGTTTGCAACATGGACAACGAAGTTTACAACATGGACAACGAAGAAAAAAAGGTATTTTTTTGCTTTGGAGGAGGGTTTATAAACAGGGGATTGTTAAAAAAAATAATAAAACGGGAAACGGGGAAATAACTTTACATACTATTTTTGGATTGAATTACTCAGCGGCAGCGCCCCATGGCTGCCAGCTTGCGCGGCTTAACTGCCACCCGTTTGGTTATTGACATGTTTTTAAAAAGGCAGCACCCGCAAAAATAAGTTTAGCACCCGGGCAGTTTTTGATATATCTATTTTTTATTTATCTGCCGGTGAAAACCGGGAGGGCATTAATTAATTTAAAATCAATAACCATGGCAATCGAAAAATTCTTTTTTTACTACCATCCGCAATTTCAAAACTCCGGGCAAATCCTGGCGCCCCTCGCAGCAAACACTATTTCGGAAGCACTTGATGCTGCTATGATGGAAATATTGGGCAGCAGGCGAATGGGAGATGTAAATGCCGACCATTTTCTGATGGTTTTTAATCCCGATTTGGTAAACAAAGGAGAGTTTACAGTAGAGTTTTTGTAGGGATTACGAATTACGAATGCAAGTTTTTTTTGTTACACAGAGAAGGAAGCAGAGGAGACACAGAGTTACACATAGTTTTTTTAAAAAAAGATTTATTTTCTCTGTGTAACTATGTGTTTTCTCATTTTACCTCTGTGTAACTAAAAATAACTTTATATGAATAATAAAAAGAACTTCGCAGAAATGCGGGGCTTTTTTGTTACAGCAAATTTCAGGAAACGGCTCCCCCTTCCGTCATTCTGAGCTTGTCGAAGGATTCAAGGAAAGGGTGGGGGGATGAGGTCTGAATAAAAAATGTTTTCAAAATATAGAAATATGTATGTTAATCTATATAATATCTAATAGCAGAAAATTTGTTTTTCCATTTTAAATTAGTAGTTTTGTTCTTTCAATTTTATAATCTATTTACTATACAAACTTTCAAAAAATAATTAAATGAAAAAACTTTACATTTTCCTATTTTCCTTCGCAGGAATTATTTCTGTTCCTTCTGCTTATGCACAGCTTGAATACAAAGATGTAGCACATATATTTTACAGCAGATGCACCTCCTGTCATCATGAAAACCAAAATGCTCCTTCCATGATGAATTATTCTGAAACATTTGCCCTTGCGTATCCCATGGGTGGCGATTTAGCTTCTAACCGAATGCCTCCTTATCCGCCAGATACTGCTTACAAACGGTTTCAGCACGAACGCATTATTACAAGTGCAGAAAAAGCAGATGTTTTGAGCTGGTTAAGTACTGGTGCACTGGCTGGCGATACCACACTTGCCCCCCCTGCTCCCACTTATCCTCCATATCGACTGTATGGTACACCCGATTTGGTTTTAAGAACCGGAACCTTTACCAGTAATGCAGGTGTGGCAGACGCTTACAATTGTTTTTCTTTGCCAACTAATCTAACACAGGATAGAATTTTACGTGCTTACGAAATTGTTCCGGGAAATATTCCTATTGTTCATCATGTGGTGGTAAACATAGATTCCATGGGAACTACCACAAGCGATTTGACCGGAGGTTGTTACACCATCACAGGTGATGTAGGTATTGGAGGATATGCTCCGGGTGCGCCACCAACAGTATTTCCGGGGCAGGCACCCCTAAAAGCAGGGATAAGAATTAAAGCAGGTGCCAAACTTGTTTTGCAAATTCATTATCCTGCCGGAACAGCCGGACAGTTAGACAGTACTCAAATACGATTGTATTTCTATCCTGTAGGTACAACCAATGTGCGAGCTATGTATGCTTCCGTTCCCTTACAAAACTGGAGTTTGACCACTCCGGCAAATACTACAAATACTTACACCGCCAGTTATTATGTTCCGTTGCCCATATCGGTATTTGCTGCTTTTCCGCATTCGCACAAGGTATGTACCAGTTTAATAAACTATGCCTACCTGGCTGCCGATACCATTCCGTTAATCAGGATAAGCAACTGGAGATTTGACTGGCAGGGATATTATACCTTTCGTAAAATGGTGAAAATTCCGAACGGATACACATTATTTTCAAGTCATTTTTATGATAACACCACTGCCAATCCGAACAACCCTCACAACCCGCCACAAAATATATATGCAGGGACAAGCACCACTGACGAAATGCTGTTCGATGCTTTTCAATGGATGATTTACCAGCCCGGAGATGAGAACATAGATATGGCTGCACTGATGGCTAACGACCCTTTGCTGAACGGGGTGAATGAAATAAGTAAACCGGAACTTATTTCCAATATTTACCCTAATCCAAGTTCTGATAAATTAAATATCTATCTTTCTAAGAAAGCAGATTACAAAATAAACATCAGCACTATTGAAGGAAAAAACATTTTGACCACTAAAACAAATGAAGATTATACTCAATTGGATGTGAAAAACATTTCTTCCGGTTTATATATTCTTGAAGCAAACGATGTAAAATCTGGAGAACGTTTTTCTAAGAAAATAATTATTTCCCGATAATAAATTCAGTTCTTATCATAGCCCCCTCTCTCTTTCCGGGAGGGGGTTTTTTATGTCAATGATTAAAAGTAATTTACTCCTGTTTCTTTTTATTTCCATTTCTCCTCTTTGCCGTTCGCAGATGGGTGGTGATTACACTGCCCGGTTTAATGAATCGGCTAACCTGGAATTGGTAATTGATACTAAAAATAATTACTCCCTGCAACTGTTAAGCCGCGAAGGGCAAGGAACTACCTCTCTTCTTTTATCCATTGGCAGTGCATCATTGGTAAGCGATACCGTTATTTTAACGGATAAATTGAACAAAGAAAAAATAAAATTAATTTTTAACCAAGAGCGAGACCGCCTAAAAACAAGCAAAGGGTTCAACATGATTAGTGCCCGTGTGTTTGCTAAAACAGAAACTCCCGTTGACGATTATTATTTCAGTTCGTTTGCTGTTTCTACTTTCGACTTGCCAAAGACAGGGAATGCCGCTGTAATTAAGAAAGGCATTTATTATACATCGGATGAAAAGTTTTGTTTGACTTTGCAACCGGGTGGAAAATATATTTACTCCTATGCCAACCTGCTTATTTCAAAAGGAAAATGGAGGCAGCAAAAAGAGAATATAGAATTATGGGACCTGGAACAAGAGGTGAAATTTATTGTTAAACAACTTTCGGAAAAAGAAATGGCAGTGAAATCTATGTATGGAATTATAAACTATTACGACCCGCAAACCGCACCTGCCATTACTACTGCCAATCATTTTTATTTACACGAATAATTTCTCCCGAAAAAATCCTTTCTTCTTTCTGTATCTTTTTTTCTTTTCAGGGTTATCTGTATAAATAACATTTTAACAAAGGAATAAAATGAGAACCATGAAAAACATTATTTTAGTTGTGTTCGCTTTAAGCATAACACTACAAAGGGTTGTGGCTATGAACTGCCTGTCGCTGGAAGAGGCAAACAAAAAAGGATGGATTAAACTTAGTATAAAAAGCAAAGGTGGTTTTATAGGTCAGACTATTGAAATGAAAATTAAAAATAGTTGCAATCAGTTGCTGGAATTTAAACTGGAAGCAGGCAGACGACTGGATTCGAAAAATGAAAACCTGCAAGACATGTTGGTTACCAAAACCGAAGAGTTTGCATTGTACCCAAATCAGTTAAAAACTATCTGTGTGTACGGAATGTGTTGCCAGGCACATAAAGGTTGTCCGCTTAAAGATGGTGATTATACTATTGGAAAAATGGCGGACAGTAATTTAATTAAGCTGGCAGAATTTATTGACAAAAACAAATACTATATCTTGTTTGCCGCACAGCAGGCGGTTTGGACTGTGTCGGACAAGAATTCAATAGGTGGTATTTCTGGTGGAGATAAAACAGAAGTAGATGGTTTGCAAAAATATGTTTCGGAACTAACGGGAAGACCTATTCCGAAATATAATGTGGATTATGCAATAGAAAGCTACCGCGAAGTAATGGGCAGGGCAAAAAAAATAGAGGGTATATTTGATTATTCATTGCCTGCCAATGCACATGTTTCTGTGGCTATTTACAATAGTAATGGTGTATTGGTTCAATTATTATTTAAAGATATGGCACACGGAAAAGGAGATTATAAATTGTATTACACGTTTCGAACTGCTAAGCTGGAGCAGGGAACGTACTATGCGAGATTGAATATGGATGGAAGAACGGAGAAGGAAATGAAGATTGAGTTTTAGTAAATCTTTTTGCCAATAAGACAAAGTGAAACCAATTGTAAGTAGTGCCTTAGCGGTGGCATTTATTGAATGATTATTTTTTGCATGGAAGATGTTCCCAAAGTGATTGAACATGTTCAATTGAAATAATCTCTACCTTTGCGGCATAAATGGAAACAGGCAAAAGCGTAGTGGATAAAATAAAAATATCAGTAGTATCGTATCTCAATTCAAAGCCGTTTATTTATGGTTTGCAAAACTCGGAACTAATAAATGATATTGATTTGCAATTGGACATTCCTTCTGTGTGTGCTCAAAAATTAATAGACGGGAAAGTGGATATAGGATTGGTGCCGGTAGCGATAATTCCAAAACTGAACCCGCATTATATTATCAGTGATTATTGTATAGGTGCAGAAGGAAAGGTGGCATCGGTAATGTTATATAGCAACGTTGCGCTACAGGAAATAAAAACGATTTTGCTGGATTATCAATCTAAAACCTCGGTGGCATTGGTAAAAGTGCTTGCAAAGAATTACTGGAAGATAAGCCCTGAATGGGTAAAAACGGAAACAGATTTTGAAAATACTATTTCGGGAACTACAGCGGCTGTAATTATTGGAGACAGAACGTTTGGATTGGAAAACAAGTATGCCTTTGCTTTTGATTTGGCAGAAGAATGGCAGCAGTTTACACAGTTGCCATTTGTATTTGCCTGCTGGGTGGCAAACAAAAAACTGGAGGATGAATTTATTAAAGACTTTAATACATCGCTGCAATTTGGATTGGATAACAGGGATATCTTAATTGAGGAGTTGAAAGCAAACAAAGAATATTTAACAGATATACGCAGGTATCTTTATCAAAACATTCAATACGATTTGTCCGGGGATAAAAAGAAAGCGATGAATTTGTTTTTGGAATATTGCGCCCACCTGTGATAAAAAATTAAACCTTTTTTCACTCATTTACTTTTTATAATTTTGAGATCATCATTTTAATAAAAACCGGTTATGGCAAGAATTACTTCCTTTGAAGAGTATCAAAAAGAATATAAAAAGAGTGTTGATAATCCCGAAGCATTTTGGGCAGAACAGGCAGAGCAGTTTACGTGGCAAAAGAAATGGGATACTGTATTAAAATGGAATTTTGCGGAGCCAACCATAGAATGGTTTGCGGGAGGAAAGTTAAACATCACTGAAAACTGCCTGGACAGGCACTTACCCGAAAAAGCCAACCAGGTAGCTTATTACTGGGAACCCAATAATCCAACCGAAAAAGCAGTAACACTTACCTATCAGCAACTGCATCAACAGGTGTGCAGGTTTGCCAATGTTTTAAAAAATAATGGAGCTAAAAAAGGCGACAGGGTGTGTATATATATGCCCATGGTGCCGGAATTAGCAATAGCATTATTGGCGTGCGCACGAATAGGTGCGGTGCATTCGGTTGTGTTTGGCGGGTTTTCAGCATCTGCACTTTCCGGACGAATACAGGATTGTGATTGTAAATTAGTAGTTACCTCTGATGGTGCATACCGCGGAGCGAAGACAATTCCAATTAAAGCAGTGGTGGATGAAGCATTGGAAATTTGCCCGGGAGTTGAAAAAGTAATTGTGTTGAACCGTACGAATACGGAAATAAAATGGGTGGAAGGAAGGGATGTAAGGTGGGAAGAAGAAGTGCAAAAAGCAAATGCTGATTGTCCGGCAGAACCAATGGATGCGGAGGATATGCTTTTTATATTATATACTTCGGGTTCCACCGGGAAACCAAAAGGTGTGGTGCATACCTGCGGTGGTTATATGGTGTATACACATTATAGTTTTGAAAATGTGTTTCAATATAATGAAGGAGGGGTGTACTGGTGTACTGCGGATATAGGTTGGGTAACAGGGCATTCTTATATTGTTTACGCTCCTTTGCTTGCAGGTGCCACTTCGGTTATGTTTGAAGGAGTGCCTGCTTATCCCGATGCAGGCAGATTTTGGCAGGTAATTGATAAATACAAAGTAAATATATTTTATACCGCACCCACTGCCATTCGTGCCTTAGAAGCAATGGGGCTGGATTATGTAAAACCCTATAAACTGGATTCATTGCGTGTGCTGGGAAGTGTGGGCGAACCGATTAATGAAGAAGCATGGAATTGGTACAATGAAAATATCGGAAAAGGGAAATGCCCGATTGTAGATACTTGGTGGCAAACGGAAACAGGGGGAATACTAATTTCTCCTTTGGCAGGAATAACTAAAACAAAACCAAGCTTTGCAACACTTCCGTTGCCGGGAGTTCAGCCCATATTAGTAGATGAAAAAGGAAATGAAATTATGGGAAACGGGGTGGAAGGTAATTTGTGTATTAAATTTCCGTGGCCCTCTATTATCCGCACCACTTACGGTGACCATGAGCGTTGCCGGCAAACTTATTTTGCCACTTATCTTGGTTTATATTTTACCGGAGACGGGTGCAAACGAGATGAAGACGGCTATTACCGGATAACGGGCAGAGTGGATGATGTGCTGAATGTAAGTGGACATAGGTTAGGAACTGCCGAAGTGGAAAGTGCAATAAATATGCACGTGGATATTGTAGAATCGGCAGTGGTGGGTTATCCTCACGATATAAAGGGGCAGGGAATATATGCGTATGTAATTTGCACAAACAAAAACAAAGACGCTGAAACCTTACGAAAAGAAATAATGGCAGAAGTAGCTAAAGCCATCGGACCGATAGCAAAACCGGATAAAATACAGATAGTAACCGGACTTCCCAAAACCAGGAGTGGAAAAATTATCCGGAGAATACTGCGGAAAGTAGCAGAAGGAGAAACAAATAATTTAGGAGATATTTCCACCCTGCTCGACCCCTTGGTGGTGAAAGAAATAATAGCCGGAGCAATAAAGTGAAAAAGTAATTTATATTAAAATTTTGTTAAAACATTATTAGTTGGTGAATTTCCTTTATCTTCGTTTTCCAAAAAAACAGATGTGTCCGATAGTTTAGTTATTATACCTACTTACAACGAAAAAGAAAATATTGAACGAATGATTCGTAAAGTATTTTCACTGGCGCACCCTTTTCATTTACTTATTATTGACGATGGCTCTCCGGACGGTACTGCATCTATTGTAAAAAGGCTGATACAGGAATTTCCGGAACAATTATTTATTGAAGAGCGGACAGGTAAATTAGGGTTAGGTACTGCCTATATACATGGGTTTATCTGGGCATTAAAACGTAGTTATGAATATATTTTCGAAATGGATTGTGATTTTTCTCACAAGCCGGAAGATTTGCTTCGTTTGCGGGATGCGTGTGTAAATGGTGCAGACATGGCTATTGGTTCGCGCTATGTAAAAAACGGAAAGATTGAAAACTGGCCCAAAGGAAGAGTGCTGATGTCGTATTTTGCATCGGTGTATGTTCGCATGGTGCTTGGAGTAAGCATAAGAGATACCACCGCAGGTTTTAAATGTTACACCCGAAAAGTATTGCAAAGCATTCGATTCGGGGAGATAAAATTTGTGGGTTATGCCTTCCAGATTGAAATGAAATATACCGCTTACCAACTTGGGTTTAAAATAGCCGAGGTTCCAATAACCTTTACAGATAGAATAGAAGGAGTTTCTAAAATGAGTAAAGGAATATTTAAAGAAGCATTTTGGGGAGTACTCCAGATGCGATTCAAAAAAATCACTAAATAATAAATCAGTATGAAAATAATTTCTTTCCTTTTTTTAATTATCAGTTCATCATTACTACATGCGCAACAAATTAAAACGGAACAATTAAAAAAACACATACAATTTCTTGCCGATGATAAATTAAAGGGAAGAGGAACTGCATCTCCCGAAGAGCAAATTGCAGCAAACTATATTGCCGCAAACTTTAAGGCAGATGGTTTGCAGCCAAAAGGAAACGGTGATAATTACTTTTATACATTCAGATTTAAAAAACCAAAAGATAAAAACGATACAGTGGGCGGAGAAATGGTTTCGGCAATGGATGTGGCAGGTTACCTGGATAATGGTGGTGAATATACCGTAATCATTGGCGGACACTACGACCATTTAGGAATGGGCATGGACCACAATTCTCTGGACCCGAATCCGGAAGGAAAAATACATAATGGCGCAGACGACAACGCATCGGGCACAGCAGGGGTGATGGAACTTGCCCGCTATTTTTCGCAGAACAATACACAAGAAAAATTTAATTTCTTATTTATTTGTTTCTCCGGAGAAGAACTGGGGCTGTTTGGTTCTAAACGATTTTGCGAAAACCCCACCATTGATTTCAAGAAAGTAAACTACATGATTAATATGGATATGATAGGACGATTGAACGATTCTACAAAAAAATTAATTGTTTACGGAGTGGGTACTTCGCCCGACTGGGTGCCGATGATTGATAAAATGCCAACTGCTTTTTCCATTAAAAAAGATAGTGCAGGCGTTGGACCATCTGACCAGACTTCTTTTTATCTCAAAGATATTCCTGTTCTGCATTTCTTTACCGGGCAACATTCCGATTATCATAAACCAAGTGATGATATTGACAAAATTAACTTTGAAGGAGAGAAAGAAGTGCTGGAATACATTGTGAAAATAATTGAAGAAACGGAAAAACTGCCTAAGATGACCTTTCTGAAAACAAGAAATACAGAAGCAGGAACCCACAAGTATAAAGTAACCATGGGAGTAATGCCTGATTATGCTTTTGATGGGAAAGGAATGCGGATAGACGGAGTAACTGCCGGAAAACCTGCTGAAAAAGCGGGCTTACTAAGAGGTGATGTTATTATTAAACTGGGTGAAACGAAAGTGGAAAGCACTATAGATTATATGAAAGGCTTATCGAATTACAATAAAGGAGATACTGTCGAAATTACATTGATAAGAGAGGGTAAACAAATTAAATTGTCAGTTACTTTTTAAATGAAAACACTTATTAAAAATGCAAACATTGTAAACGAAGGAAAAGTGTTCCAGGGCAATGTATTGATTGAAAATAATATTATTTCGAAAGTTTCGGAATACGAAATAAATATCAAAGCTGATAAAGTGATTGATGCCAAAGGCAATTATTTATTTCCAGGTTGCATTGACGATCAGGTGCATTTTCGCGAGCCGGGCTTAACTCACAAAGGAGAAATATATACAGAAGCAAAAGCCGCTGTGGCAGGTGGCGTAACCTCTTATATGGAAATGCCAAACACCATACCCAATGTTTTTACTCAACAATTATTAGAAGACAAATATAAAATTGCTTCCAAAAAATCTCTTGCCAATTATTCGTTTTTTATGGGTGCCTCCAACGATAACCTGGCAGAAGTTTTAAAAACAAATCCTAAAACAGTTTGCGGAGTTAAAGTATTTATGGGCTCTTCCACAGGCAATATGCTGGTGGATAAACCGGAAACACTGGAAGCTCTTTTCAGGGATTGCAAAATGCTGATTGCTGTGCATTGCGAAGACGAAGAGATAATAAAAAGAAACCTGGAAACGTATGTCCGCAATTATGCAGAAAATATTCCTCCGCAGCTTCACCCGTTAATAAGAAGCACGGAGGCCTGTTATAAGTCTTCTTCTTTTGCAGTGCAGCTTGCAAAGAAACACAATACCCGCTTGCATGTGTTACATATATCTTCAGCCCAGGAACTGCAATTATTTGACGGAACCAAACCTTTGAAAGAAAAAAGAATTACCGCTGAAGTATGTGTTCATCATCTTTGGTTTGCCGATTCTGATTATCCACGACTTGGCAATTTAATAAAATGGAACCCCGCAATAAAAACAAATGCTGATAAAGCAGCCTTGCTGCGCGGACTGCTGGATAACAAACTGGACGTGATTGCAACCGACCATGCACCCCATACGTTGGAAGAAAAAACGCAACCCTATCTCAAAGCCCCTTCAGGTGGACCATTAGTGCAACATTCGTTAGTTACTATGCTGGAGTTTTTTCATAACCGACAACTTACTTTAGAGAAAATTGCCGAGAAAATGTCTCATGCTGTTGCCGATTGTTTTCAAATTGCTAACCGCGGATATATTCGTGAGGGATATTACGCTGACTTGGTGTTGGTGGATATTAATTATCACTGGACAGTTACTAATAAAAACATTTTGTATAAATGCAAATGGAGCCCGTTTGAATGGCAACTGTTTCGTTCGCGGGTGATGCAGACGTTTGTAAATGGCAATTTGGTTTACAATAATGGAAAATGGGACGAAAGCAAGAAAGGAGCCCGATTGCAATTTGAAAGGTAAACATCTTCCTGTCCCTTTGAAAAGGGAAGGGTGAAGGTGGTGAAGAATGCACATAACAGAACCTCTTACAACTCACTATTAAATACTTAATTCTCATTCGTGCTTTACTGGATATTAAAACCCCTAGTATTTATTTTTTACAGAATATTTTATAAGCTTTCTTATAAAGGAGTAGAAAATGTTCCACGTCACCGTCCTGTTGTGTTTGCACCCAATCATGTAAATGCGTTTATTGACCCGGTAGCTATAGGAATTTTAACCCGGAGAAAAGTGAGGTTCTTTGCTCGAGGAGATGTGTTTAAAGGGTGGATGGCAAAAAAAGTATTGAGCAGCCTGGGCATTAGCCCCATGTACCGAATGCTGGAAGGCTATGCTGAAATTAAAAAAAACGATAAAACATTTGAAGAATGCCGCAGGTTATTAACCACTGATAAAGTTGTTTTAATTTTTCCGGAAGGCATTTGTATCCAGGACAGAAGATTGGTTCCATTAAAAAAAGGATTGTCGCGAATTGTTTTTCAAACTGAAGAAACACTAGATTTTAAAAAAGGAGTAATGGTTATCCCGGTGGGTTTAAATTATTCGGCTGCGTATAAATTCAGGAGCAAATTTTTTATTGACATCGGCAAACCTATTACCGTTCAAGAATATGCAGAACGGTATAAACTGGATAAAGTAAGAACCATCAATGATTTTACAAAAGTGCTGGAAAGCAAAATGAAGGAACATTTGGTTATCATTAATAACAAGGACTGCGATGAGATGATGGACGCCCTGGAAGAAATATACTTGGACGAATGGGTGCATCATAATGGGGGCAATTCGGCTGATATGCAACAACAGTATATCGCTACCCGGCAACTTGCGGAAATGATTAACTTTTTGGAATTAAATCATTCCTCCTTGTTAAATACTTTAAAAGAAAAAACAGGGGTGTATATGCAACAATTGAAAGAAATGGATTTGCGCGACCATTTATTACGTCCTGAAAAAATAAGCAAAATGAATTTCGGAAGTTTTGTTTTAGAAAGCCAATTGATTTTATGGGGAAGTATTATTTACCTGATTGGTTTAATAACTAATTATCCGCCTTTTTTATTGGGAAAAAAACTAAGCGAGAAAAAAATAAAGCAAAAAGAGTTTTTTGCAAGTGTGTATTTGCATGTAGCAATGATAGCCTGGGTAATTTATTTCGGAATACAACTTTTAACAGTGGCTTTGGTTTTTAGAAACTGGTGCGTTTTGGGAGTTTATGCTGTTGCAGTTATTCTGCTGGGGTATTATTGTTTATGGTTTTACCCGATACGCAAAAAAATATTCGGGCGGTGGAGACTACTGCGAATGGTAAGAAAACAAAGAGCCACAGTGGAGGAAGTAGTAAGTGCTCGTTCCGAAATTATTTTATTGATAGAAGAAGCAAGGGATTATTTTAAAGGACAGCACCAATAATTGTATTACCTTTCCAAGAACTCGTTCCCTTCATACCCCATACATCTGACTTCCGTTCCTATAATCATTTAACAATAAAACAATTTAACAATAAAACAATTAATTTACCTTTGCACCCCCTTTAAAATAATAATGACTTTACTGAAAAATATTTTCCGCTGGCTGTTTTACTCCTTTTTTGTAATCACCGATTTTGTATTTCTGTTTCTTCTTTGGTTTATAATAGTAGTTACTGTTAAAATACCAACACCATCAGATACCAGTGTTTTGAAACTGGAACGCAAACAAATTGCCCCTGATTTTTATACTATCAATAATAGCTGGCTAAAGAAAAGCGACAGCGGTTTGTGGGAAATATATGTGGAAGGAGATGGATTTGAACGCGGAGTGATGGAAGGTAAACTGGACAAAGAACTTGCCGAAAAACAGGAAATAGCATTTGTAAACCAGTTAAAAAAAATGATTCCTTCGCAGGGAATGCTGAACTATCTCAAGTTTTTCATTGCCTTTTTTAATCGTCACCTGGACCAGTATGTAATAGAAGAATACAAACAGGAAATATATGGAGAATCGCTTTTTGCGTCTGATAAATTTGATTTCATTGCACCTAAATATTACCGTATGCTCAATTATCATGCGGCTCACGATATAGGTCATGCACTGCAAGACAAGAATATGATAGTGGGCTGTACTGCCTTTGGTGCCTGGGCTGACAAAACAGATGACGGTAGTTTATTAATCGGGCGCAATTTTGATTTTTATGTAGGAGATGAATTTGCAGAAGACAAACTCATTAATTTTGTGAAACCCAGAACAGGTTATAAGTTGATGATGATAAGCTGGGCAGGAATGATAGGTACAGTTTCAGGGATGAATGAAAAAGGATTAACAGTAACTATTAATGCTTCAAAGTCGGAAATACCAACCAGTGCAGCCACACCTATTTCCATTGTGGCAAGAGAAATATTGCAGTATGCAAAAAACATTGATGAAGCATATTCCATTGCACAAAAAAGAAAAACATTTGTTTCGGAATCCATTATGATTGGCTCCTTAGCCGACAACCGAACCGCAACCATTGAAAAGACTCCTTCGAAAACGGAGTTGTTTAATCCACCAAATACATATTACATTGTTTGTGCTAATCATTATCAGGGAAAGGCATTTGAGAATGACAAAGTAAATTTGAGCAACATTGAAAAGAGTTCATCCAATTACCGTTTCAAACATTTGAATCAGTTGATTAATCAATATCCGAAAATTAGTGTTGCAGATGCTGCATCAATACTAAGAAACAGGAAAGGGTTGGATGGAAAAGACATCGGGATGGGAAATGAGAAATCGCTGAATCAATTGATTGCTCATCATTCTGTCATCTTTAAACCTGCCAGGTTGCAGGTGTGGGTTTCTACCAATCCATTTCAGTTGGGACAATACATTTGTTACGATTTGAATAAAATATTTGCAGAAGCACCATCATTAAAAGAAAAGAAAGAGCTTTATGAAAAACAACTGAACATTCCTGCTGATAGTTTTTTATATTCGCAGGAATATAAAAAGTTTATTGCTTATAAAAAATTTAGGGAAGCATTTTATTTTGCACACAAACATAAAATCCATTTTGATTTAGATTCAAAAACAATTACTAATTTCATCAGCTTAAATCCTGAATATTATGAAACATATTTCCTGTTAGGTAATTATTATAAAGATGAAAAAAATAAGGCGGAAGCCTATTACTATTTTGTAACTGCCAGAACTAAAGAAATAACTACAGCGCAAAATGAGCAAACAATAGATTTGTTAATAAATGAAATGAATGATAGGAAATGATTGTAGGTTTAGGAACAGATATAGCAGAAGTAGCGCGCATAGCTAAAAGCATTGAGAATAGTGCTTTTAAAGAGAAGGTGTTTTCAAAAACGGAAATAGCCTATTGCGAAAAAAAAACAAACAAAGCAGAAAACTATGCAGCACGGTTTGCTGCCAAGGAAGCATTTTTTAAAGCATTAGGTACAGGTTGGAGAGGTGCTATGGCATTCAATGATGTGGAAGTGGTGAATGATGTATTGGGAAAACCAACTATTAATTTATTGAATGAAGCCGGAAAAGTTTTGACAGAAAGAAATATTAAAACCATTCACATTTCTCTTTCGCATACAAAGGAAATGGCAATGGCAACGGTAATTCTTGAAGATTAAGTCCTATCATACCCGTTCTAAACCCTGGCAGGAGTAAACGTAAACGACACAAATAGATGATACCCGAAATAGAAACAAAACCATTAGCTGAACAAAAAAAATATCAGGAGGGGCAATTACCTTCTATGCTGGAATATGTAAATACCCATTCAAAATTCTACTCCGATTTATTTAAGAAAAATAATATTGATACTTCTAAAATAAAAACCCTGGAAGATTTGCGGCAAATTCCTGTTACCAGCAAAGATGATATTCAACAAAGAAACAATGATTTTATCTGTGTTCCGAAAAATAAAATAATTGATTACATCACTACTTCCGGCACTCTTGGCGACCCTGTTCTTTTTCCAATGACGAATAAAGATTTAGACAGGTTAGCTTACAATGAATGTATTTCGTTTCAATGCGCTGATTCTACAAGTGATGATGTGTTTCAACTGATGACCACTTTGGATAAACGATTTATGGCTGGCTTGGCTTACTTTCTCGGAATACGGAAATTGGGTGCAGGTTTAGTTAGAGTAGGAGGGGGGATACCCGAATTGCAATGGGATACTATCAAACGTATTCATCCTACTGCGTGTGTAACCGTTCCTTCTTTTCTTTTAAAGCTGATTGAATATGCAGAAGCAAATGCTATTGATTATAAAAATACTAGTATTATCAAAGCAATATGTATTGGAGAATCTTTGCGTAACCAGGATTTCACACTGAACACACTTGGGCAGCGCATACAGGAAAAATGGAATATTAAATTGTATTCCACTTACGCCAGTACGGAAATGAGTGCTGCGTTTTCCGATTGTAGCGCAGGTTTGGGGGGCCACCATCATCCTGAATTGGTAATTGTAGAATTTCTGGATGAAGAAAATAAGCTGGTGAAAGAAGGCGAAGCGGGAGAAGTGACCATCACTACCTTAGGTGTGGAAGGTATGCCACTGCTTCGTTTCAAAACAGGAGATTTATGTTATCATTACAAAGAAGAATGCAGTTGCGGAAGAAAAACAATTCGTTTAGGACCAATTGTAGGACGTAGAAAACAAATGATTAAATACAAAGGCACCACATTATATCCCCCTGCTTTGTATGATATACTTAATAATATAGAAGGAATTAAAAACTATGTGGTGGAAGTATATACGAATGAAATAGGGACCGATGAGATATTAATAAGAATAGGATGTGATAATATTTCTGAACACTTTGAGAAAGATATTAAAGACCATTTCCGTGCTAAACTTCGCGTAGCTCCGCAAATTAAATTTGAAGAGGTGGAAACAATTAATAAAATTCAATTCCCCGAACTTAGCCGAAAACCAACAGTGTTTTTTGATAAAAGATAATTTGTTACTCGGTCCAATAAATATTTTAATTTTGTACGATACAAAAAAACACTAACAATTTAATTTGATACAAAAATGAAAATAGTAAAACCCCTTTTATTTATTTTGCTTGTAACATTTTTAACAACAGCAAAAGCACAGGATATAAAGCAGGGAGATAAAACTCTTTCCTTTTTAAAAGGACAAACAAAATTAAACATTACTTATGTGTACGATGGAATGATGGTGGGTAAAAAGGAAGAAGATAATTATAAAAAGGAAAAAATTGATTATTACAATCACAAAAAAGCAGGAAGAGGAAAAGCGTGGGAAGAAAAATGGGTAAGTAACCGAACAGATGTCTACGAACCAAAGTTTGAAGATTTGCTGAACAGAATGTTAAAGAAAGGAAAAACAAATATTGCTGCTGCAAAAGGAATTGCCGATGAAAAATATACTATCCAGGTAAAAACGATTGTAATGGAACCTGGCGCAAATGCTGTTGCATTTCAGCTCAATCCCTATTGTAATATTGAAATAGCATATTTGAAAACATCGACTGGTAAAATAATGGCGAAGGGATTATTAGTTGATGTGGAAGGAATCCAGGTAAATGATGAGGAGTATGATTTCGACCCTGCAGGAAGGGTGGGCGAATGTTATGCAAAAGCAGGAAAAACGGTGGGAACATCGATTTCAAAAGCAATGGATAAATAATTTTTAATTATTTCATAAAATAATATACTTTTGTGGCAAATAAAATATACTAATCAAAAAACAAACAAAATGAAAAAACTAAAAGTACTAATTATGATTGCGGCTTTTACCCTTTCAGGAATTGCGGCACAAGCACAAAAAATTAAGGAAGGTGATAAAAAATTATCCTTTGTAAAAGGGCAAAAAAAATTCAACATTGAATATTCTTATGAAGGAATGAAGGTTGGTAAAAAAGATGAAGCGGTGTATAAGGAAGAAAAAATTGCATACTACAATGGCAAACAACCCGGAAAAGGAGATAAATGGGCAGAAAAATGGGTGAATTGCAGAAGTACTGTTTATCAGCCGATGTTTGAAGAGTTGATTAATAAATTACTTGCAAAAGGAAAAACAGGCGCAACGGCTGCTCCCGGAATTAAAGACGCCAAATACACCATACAGGTGCATACTATAATGCTGGAACCTGGTTTTAACTCTTACGTTATGAAAGTTGACCCTTATTGTGATATTGAAATTACTTATGTTGAAACATCTACCGGTAAAGTAATGGCTGCAGGTTTATTGGATAATGTAAAAGGAGTGGTTGTAAATGATAATGATTGGGATTTCGATCCATCCAATCGTATTAAAGAATGTTATGCAAAAGCTGGAAAAGTGGTTGGTACCAGTATTTCTAAAGCAATAGGGAAATAATATTAAAACAGTTATTTATTAAAAAACTCCTGAGCAGAAAAGCTTGGGAGTTTTTGTTGGTACTGATTAATGAATACGAACTGTTTTAAATTTTATGTCATTGGCTTTGCAAATTTCTTTAGCCACGTCTCTCCCAGTTTTTATTGCAATTGGCAATCCGCCACCAGCATGGTTCCAATGACTTGAATAATAAAAGTTTTTTAACCCGGGCAAATAAAAATTAATCGGAGACTTTGCTAATAAGTTTTTTCCGGGCAGCCAACCCTGCGTACTTCCTTTCCAGTTGCCTGTGTATCGTTGAAAAGTGGCTGGAGTGGCAACATCTATTACTTCTATACTGTCCTTGATTCCTCCTAAATGCTTATCCAATAAATCAATAATTTTTTTGGTGAATTCGGTTTTGGCTGCTCTGTATCTGGGGCGGTCGTGTTTTCTGGCATCTATCCAGAATTCTCTTTCCAGTGTGTAAAAGCTTACGGTTACTGATGTTTTGCCTTTAGGGGCTAATGTGGAATCGTAATTATAAATATGTATTTCAAAACGATGGTATGTTGTGCCGTCAGGAGAAAGCAAAGGTTCATCGAGGGGTATCCTGAAGAAGTGAGGGAAATGAGCTAAATCTTTTGCGATACCGAATGAAAACTGCATTACAGAATAAAATATTTGAAGCTTTTTCAAATCTCTCAAATCAATTATTTCCTGGTTAATAAATTTTCCATCCAACGCATCGAATACGGTGTAATTCCAATCTGCAGCCGAAAGGGTAATGTCCGAATAATGGGCCACATTATTTCTAACCAGCAATCCTTTCGCAACTCCATTTTCAGTAATTATTTTTTTTACCGGCGTAGTATAATGCATTGTTCCACCAAGTGAAGTATAGGTTTGTTCAATTTTTTTCGCAAATGCCATCGAACCGCCTATGGGGTAGCCTGCACTTTTCTTATCAAATACAGCCAGCGGCACGGTAAGCACCATCATATTGACTTCTTCACCATCATACAGCAACTCAAAACTCTCTCTTAAAAAAGCATTCTTAAATTTTTTGGCGTAGGTATAATTAGTATAATTTTTTATCTTCAGAAATAAAAACACAAATTCAACATATTTCATCATCTTTATGCCTCTCACTATTGATTTTAAAAAAGGAAGATCGTCCAAAATTGGTGGCAGGTCGTATTTCTGCATTATTCGCATCGGTTTTATAAATGCTCTTATTGCCTTTGTATCTTCTGGGGCCAAATCAATAAGGTATTCTTCGAGCCGGGTGAGATTAGTATAAAGAAAAAATGTTTTCTCTCCATATTTGTTTGCATTATTTTTCAAACCTACTTCAACTCTTATCTCGTGATTATGAAATTGAATTTTTTTCATATCTAGTATTTCGTTCCATATTTTATAAAACGAAGAGCCAGTATTGCTTCCTAATATCCAGTGAGCACAACTATCGAAAGTATATTCTCCTTTTTTCCAACTGGTGCAAAGTCCGCCGGGGAGGGAATGTTTTTCGAAAATATGGGTTTCGAATCCGTTCATCTGCAAATAGATTCCTGCAGTTAAACCAGATACTCCTCCGCCAATTATATTAACTTTCATGATTTATTAAAAAGAATTTTGTAACCAATTTATTCCCTTGGGTATAAGATACACCACCCCTGTCCGGGTTTCTAAGCCCCGACAAGGTAGTTACTTAAACGAACATGAATTTTCAGCTTTTCATTCCTGCTTTTTCCTGACGAAGCAAATGAGCCAGGGAACTTATTGCACGAGCGTGCTTTTTCACAAACGGATTTTCCATATCCCAAACGTACCCGGCAAGAACAGAACATATTTGTTGCTTCACTCCTAAGTTGGGATTTTCAGTAAAAAATATTTCGTGCAAATCGCCATTGTACCAACTGGTAACATAGGTGCGGAATGTATTTATTCCCCGCATCATGTAATCTACATAGTCTTTTTGAAAATCAACTGCTTCGCCGGAAAGTTTTTTACTCACCAGCTTTGCCGCCACAGAAGCTGATTCCATAGCAAAGGTAACACCTGAAGAAAACACAGGGTCGAGAAACTCTGTGGCATTGCCAACTGTTACAAACCCTTCCCCAAAAAATTTTGTAGAGGAAATAGCATAGCCCTCTATGGTTCGAGGTGGCAATGGCATTTCGGCATTTTTAAATCGCTCTCTTAATACATCCACATCATTAACGAGTGCTTTCATTCTTTCTAAATTATTGAGAGGAAAATCTTTGAAAAATTCTGGGTCTCCAACAAAGCCAACTGATGTGTTTCCATTGGAAAAAGGGATGACCCATATCCAGATTTGCTGACGATGAACTATAATGGTAATGCGGTTACCATCGGTTCCTTCGGGACGGTTTAAATCTTTAAAATGAGTAAAATGAGTTTTGCGTGGGTCGAAACTGGATACTTTATTTAATCCGAGCAGATTCGGAATTACACGTCCATAACCTGAAGCATCAATAATATATCGTGCTTCTATTTCTTTTTTATTTCCATTTACATCTTCTACTGTGGTTACTGAAGTTTCATCTTCATTAAATTTAATAGCAGTAACTCCCGTTTCAAACTCCACTTGGATACCTTTTTTGGCAACCCCTTTGGCAAGGATAGTATCAAAGTCGGCACGGGGAACCTGGTAGGTCCATGTCCAGCCTTGGGTAAACTGTTGTTCGAAATTAAAATCGCAGACTTTAGTGCCCATTACAAATTTGGCTCCGAATTTCTTTTGGAAACCTGCTGCTTTTACATCTTCCAGCAGACCGGCTTCGTCCAGATGGTCCATAACTCTTGGCAGCAAACTTTCGCCAATAACAAAACGGGGAAACCTGGTTTTCTCGACTACTCTTACTTTTAAACCTTGCTTGTTGACTATGGATGCTGCTATGCAACCGGCAGGTCCGGCACCTATTACTAATACGTCTGTTTTTTCGGGGTTCATTTTATTAAAATATGGGTGCAAAGATAAAGTATTTTGTTTTGTTGTTGAATTACCGGGAACTATTAATCACTACTCCTGCGTACATTTTAATAAAAAGACTAAACAACGAATCCTTCTCTCCTTCCATATTTTTAATTTTGGTGTGAATATAGGCAACAAAATCTTCTTTTTCCTTTAAAGAATAGTGTAAAGCATATTGGTTGGAGTTGTTAAAAATATTAGCAGCTATATAATTTACCTCCCAAAGTTTATAGCCTTTGTAAATTTGTTTGTCAACCAGCGAAGTAAGCAATTTTATCTTTTCGTTGTCATTGATGGAAGAATCCATACTTTTTAACTCATTAACAATGGGGGTTCCCACGTTAACATGAATCCTTCCTTTGGGTTGAATTATGCCCGTAACGATACTGGTCACATCTTCTCCTTCAGCTTTAATGTATTTGGTAAGCAACCCGGAAAGATACAACTCCTTGATTTTAAGCACATCGCAGGGTTCGTATTCATAGGAAATAGTGAGAGGAACAATTTTAAGTTCTTTAAAATTTTCTTCAAAACTGCCTTTGCCGCTAATGTTAAGCATTTTCAGCAGTCCGGTTTGTGTTTGGTCGTTTCCATCTTTTGTTCTTCCGTTTCGTTGCGCTATCCACACCGACACTTTTTTTTCTGTAATAGTATGGCGAATGTAAGCAGAAAGTTTTTGTGAAATTTCGTATAATTCCCGTGCTGTGCCTTCGCGTAATACTGTAAACATCCTGTTTATCCTCCCGAAATCGGTCATAAAATCTTTTTCCATCAGGTTGTTTCCAAATGTTATTTCAGAAGTGTCAAATCCATGTTCTACCAGTAATATTTGTAGTATAGCGGCATCCAGCAGGATGTCGCGATGGTTAGCCACAAACAAATACGCTGCGTTTTTATCCAGATGCTCGAACCCCGAACAGGTCAGTCCGTTTGCCGAACGAGCCAAAATGGTTCGAATGGCAGGGTGCATAAATTCTACCTGAAAACCCATCACCCGGTTTACTTTTTCGGCTTTTGCTTTCACTTCTTCCCAACTCATGTTGGGCCATAAGTTGTTTACCAGTTTCATAAACATAGGGTATTCTATAATTCGGTGCAATGCCTCATACGCCTCGTGGTCGTAATAAGGACGTATGTCATCAAAGTTAAAAGTGTTGTTCATTAAAAAAAGTAAGAATTAAAGCAAATATGGGAAAAACAGTTGGTTAGTTGTTTTTAGTGCACTTACAGGGCGAAAGTACAGTTTTTTGTTATGAAGTTGTTTAAAGTTGACGTAATAAAATAACGGTAAAGGCTAATAAATGTAGT
>JANYDQ010000183.1 GCA_025363555.1 Bacteroidota bacterium
TAATCCTTTCGTTAAAACCTCCAACGAACCACACCCATCAGAATCTACTGAATAAGGTTTTGAATCGGTTCTTCCAAAATAATCACTATATACTCTCATGCAGTCATTTGTCACCGCCTCCGCTGTTCGGCTCAATGCCTCGTTTATTGCGTAAACCTGGCACGTGGAAGGGGATTTTAAAATCACGGCACGAACATTAACATCGGCAAATACATTGGAGTGAAAAATAAAATCTATATCATAACCTCCCAATGTTCTATGGTAATCCCCTTGCGCATATACCTCTACATATAACTTAACATCCTCCCCCTGCGGGAAAACCCCATCATAAGTTATATTTACAGTATTGGAAACTAATTTACCTAATCCGCCATCGCATCCGGAAACACTTCCAATTAATACAGATGCATGAACGGTACCTCCAACGCTCAACTTTAAATAAGCCTGCAGTTGTCCAAGAGTTGTTCCATCCGAGCTGCCGCTATCGTATCCACAACAGCAAATTAACGAGTGCTCCGAAGTAGACGCTACAATTGAAACGGTGGCATTTATTACCCAATAATAATGAGCGGTAAAAGGTGTGGTATCCATATTGTCTATTGTTCCTAATGTCGGAGACCAGGTACCGGGCAACCCAACAGCATAAGATAATTCATTTGGAGAAATAATCATGTTTAACGGCATGTTTAAATACTCCGTTACGCTCATGCTTTCTGTTGATCCGGATAACCCTCCACCTACGTGTTGGGTAAGAATTATGTCGGGCGATGCACTGGCAATTCCTGATATACTTCTTAAAACAATAGCTTTTGGTTTCAAATGCATACTGGTCGGCAGGTAAGAATATGCATCTAATGCATTTCTGTCAAAATCTTTGTTAGCATTCAGGTCAACTGCCTGGTTAATCCTGTTTTTGAATTTCATTAAGCATCCCGCCTGTTCGATTGGAACAGAAACAAGACAATCATCTTTACAATCAAATGCACATTTTGGAATAACTAATTTTCCCTCGAAAAATGAAGTAAAACTATCAGTGTCGGAACATTTCATTTGAATTGAAATAGTAACCTGCGCATCAATGCCCTGGGTTTCATAAATGTTCTTTATATAATCGAATCCTTCTCCATAAAACTGCAGGTTTAGTGAGTATTCAAAAAATATCCCGTGCCACTGCATATCTCTTGTGAAATTAAATACGGTGCCAGCCCAACCAATAGGTTCATCAGAGAGCGTTAAGTCTCCGGATATTGTATTTGATAATGTAAATTGCCACTCCATTAGTTAGAAGAATATCTGTCGTTATAAAATTTCGTACTCGAATTGCCTTCGTGAATACTCGCTTGAAAACCATTCTTGTCAAATGTGAAATGAGTAATTGGCATATTGGCAATGTGTGCTCCCACGCCATCGGCAACCATTTGAGCAAATAAATGTCCGTCAAATTGAATCCCCATTTTCGTGAGTGTCGCCATCGCCTGTTTTGAAGATTCACTTGGAACCGGCATTCTATCAATTGCAGAATAAATGGAATTCGCAGGAGAAGGAAAGCTGTCACGTGCCATCTCCATACTCTTTTCGTGAGTTCTCACTTTTTCGCCTCCTTTCATTTGCATTAACTCCGGTCCTTTCTCTCCAACCCATGCCCAACCTTTCGGGGCGTTTTCAGTTCCTTTATAATATTGTGGTATTGGCTGTGATGACGCAATAGCATATTCAGCAGCGCCCAATAATCCGATAGCAACAGCCGCATAATAATCTTCCTGTGCTGCGGCATTCACAACTGCCGATGCCGTATTAATGACAATCTGAGCTAACGCTATATCCTTTGCTCTCTGGGCCGCTTTTGTTTTTTCTGCTTTTGACTTATCGTCAATTTCCTTTTTCCTTTTTTCATATTCCCGCTGGCCGATTACCTTATTGTCATAGTTTGATTGATTGGCCGCCTGATCTCTTGTATATCCATCCAACTGACTTGCCAGGTAAGCATCGTTTGCTTTATTTAAAATATCTAATGTCTGATTTGCATATTGGGCAACTTCCTGTGCCATTTTTTTCATTATCTCCGATTCCTGTTTTGCCACCTCGTTATCCTTCGCAACCTTATTCAAACGGTATTCATCATCATACTTTGTTTTTAAATCATTAAACTCTTTTGTTTTTTCTTCCTGTGACTTATTGCCGCTTGCTATGATACTATATTCTTTATCATAATTCACTTTTAGCTGACGTGCCTTTATATCGAATTGTTCGAGCCGTATTTGATTTTTTCTGATTTCGTGAGTGAGAACATTATTTTCCTCCAGCGCAAGTAGTTTGGACTCCATATCCAACTGTCTGTTCTGTTCCGCTGCTGCTCTTTCAATTCTTTTAACATTTTCCGCTTCCTCCAAAGCATCCACAGCTGCCAAGTATTTAGTATGTATATCGAGTTCTTTCGCTTTTCCAAGTTCTGTTCCCCTAATATTTTTATCAATGTTATTCAGCTCCATCTGCTGCTGAATGAGCAGCTGTTCTTTCTTCAATTCTACTTCCTCAAGTCCTCCCTTTGTAACAGCGGCAAGTTTGGCGGAATTAACCGATTGTTGAGTATGCAGTTCATCATCGGTCATTTGCTTATTGTGAGCAATAGTCAAATCGCGGACTGCTTTCAGATAAATTTCGTGTAATTCTTTTTTCTTCGGTGCGGATTTATTGATGTCGTTTTCTTCGATTTCATTTTGTAGTTTCAGATTCGCTTTTTTCAATTCAAACTCCTCCTGACTTCCCTGTCTAACAGTTTGCAATTTTGCATTATTCAAATCAATTTGCCCCTGCCTCTGTTTATTAGCGTAAGCAATATCCAAATCGCGTATTTTGGCAAAATAGGCTGCATTAATTTCTTCTTTACTATCGTTCTCATTTTGCTGATTTTTTATTGCAAGTTCTTTTTCGTTTGCAGCCAATTCCTTTTTTAATTTCAATTCTTCAGAACTACCAGCACTAACAGTTTTTAATTGCGCATCAATGTGTGCTTTTTCATCATTTAGCCGTTCTTTGTTTATTTCTTTTTGTTGCTGAATCCCAACTTCCTGCGATTTTGCATTAACATCTTTCAGGTTCTTTAAAGCACCTTCTGCATTAGCAACTTGTTTGGTCATTAGCTCTAATTTTGAAGTGGTGGCTTCAATATCTTTGTCAAACTCTTTGCTGTCCTGTTCTTGTTTTGCCTTATTCAATCCGGCTAACTTTGCAGTCAATCCAACGATTTCTTTCTGATTTAATTTCAATGCCTGAATTTCATTATAATGCAAATCGAAATTTTGCTTCGCATTTCGCAATTGCTCGGCTGCCAAGTCAGCTTCCTTTTTCCTTATCTCATCCGTACTTGCATTTTTAACTTTCAATAAATCAATATCGCGTTGTATTTGTTCTTGGCGAGCTTTAGATATTGAATTTAGGTAATCCTCTGTGGCTTTCAAAACTTCCAATTCATCAAGTTCAGCTTTTGTGAGGTTAATTTGAGCCTGTGTTGCTTCTGCGGTGCCATCACTAAAACTGCCAAGAAATCCAATTACTGCAACCAATCCGGCAGCGATGGCAATAAGTGGAAAAGCATACATTGCAGCATTCAGCAACCATTGAGCAGCGGTTGCAGCTCCGCGAACAATAACAGATTCTGATTCTAATCCGTTTTCTACTAATTTTGTGGCAATCCCTTTTATTCTTGTGGCAATGCTTATTTGTGCAGCTGCCTTCTCTTTTTCAGCAATAACCGCTTCTGCTGTTTTTACCTCTACCTTCTTTATGCCAAGTGCATTTTCAATGTAATCAAGCCCAATACTTATTTGAGTGCGTAATGCACTTTCTTTCTTCAGTACATTTTGAATTTCGGTTAATCCGTTCACAAGCGCCATTGTACCCTGAATCTTAACAAGCTGCTCCTCCAATGCTTTGTTGCCTGTTCCGAATAACGCCTGTGAACCTTGTGCAATTTGAAATCCTGCACCAATTCCACGCAGACCCTCACCGATTGCATTAAACACAGCGGTGTCTTTTGCCATTCCGCCAATTTCTTCTTTAATGCGGATGATTTCTAACTTAACGGCAGCAGCTTCTTTTAGGTATTTTTCTCCGAAAGGAGTATTTGTTCCGGCTTTGATGGCTTCTGCAACTAAATCTTTCCACTGTTTGTTCAGTCCAGCCAGCGAAGCATCATATTTTTTTGTGGCATCAGTTGCTTTATCAATCAGTGCTCCTGTTTGTTTTATGGCTTCATTTGTGGCACCGGAAGCGATATTTTTAGCGGCATTTGCAGAAGCCTTTGCCAAGTCGTCCATTGACTTGGTTGCTTTTGCTGTTTCGGAAGTTAGTTTGGTTTGTGCGGTAACAGAGGCGGTAATTAAATCCTGTTTCTGTTTGAAAGCTGCATTGGATGCTTTGAACTCCTCGGCCTGTTTGGCATCAACTGTTCCAAGTTTTACAAGGGAATCAATAATGTTGTCAAGTCCCTGCTCTTCAAATTTTATAATTACGTTGTCCATTCTTCTCGGCTTTCTTAGCTTGCACTATGTGTTCGTTTAGAATGAAATAATACTCGTATATGGTGAGTGCTTTCATTCCTTTCAGTTTTGCTGGGTCTCCAGCCGAGATATTAAGTCTTTCACGAAAACGGTTTTCTTCGTTTCGTCCGATAATTGAAGTAAAGTGCTGTCCAAATGATGCTTGCTTATCTTTTGAACCAGCTGCGAATAAGTTCGGAAATCTATTTCGCAGTCCTGTAAAAAGGGAACTAATTTGATGATTGGCATTTGCAAAAAAAAAGCGTTTATTTCAGATTCCTTTTTCCAATTCTTTATTTTCTGCTGCCCGTATTTGTGGTCGTAGATGTAAGGCGATTCGTTCTCATCGAAGAATACCACAGATGCAAGTTTGTAGAGAAGGTCCGGTTCTATTATCCATTCCAATCTTTCTTTCAATTGTTGGTTCAGTCGTGCAGCTTCAGTTAGCTTTCCTTTGTTCAGGGCTTCGTTTGTGGCAGTAACGTGAAGTAATAATAAATCTCTCGAAGTTCTCATTCTCAATTCTTCGTAAAAGTCCAGGGCGGTCAGAGCACGTTCAAAAGGCACATTGAAAACATCATCGAACTGATAATATACAACTCCTCCGCAGGTGAATGCTTCTTTGATGATGTGGTCATTCTGAAGATTAAACTTCGGTTTGCGTTTGAATATTTTTTTAAACCATTTCATTGAGTGCCTGTTCTATGTTCGTGTATGTTCCTGTAAATTCAATCTGTCCATTTACTAAACTGATAATTTGAAATATTGCCGGATTCTTGTTCGGGAATATTTTTATCTGCTTTCTTCCTTTATTCCATTTGTATTGAAGTGAGCCACCACACTGGCAGGACTCGAAATAAGAAAAGCCGGCAGCGGTTAATAATGGTCTAAGTTCGGTATAATTATTTACCATGGCGCAGCGAATAAATGAATGAATCTAAAAACACATTAATCCCGCATACCAACAGCATCAGAGGAATAATATCAGTCGTGAGCTTATGAACAAAATACAACTGCCCGAGAACCGACCAGATTGAAGACATGCAGATTAGGCATGAGAAAAGCGGCTTGTGAAGTTTGCTGATTAAATAAAAATTATGCAGTCCAAATTCAATGGCTAAGCCGATTTTGAAAAAAATGTTGCCTTCCCAAAAGAGTGAGTGAATACCCAAACAAATAATTGAAATTTTTAGCGCGAGGGATAACATTGATTTTTAATTTGGTGCAAATATATACATTTTGACATTACCTGAATAATATTGGGACGAAATAAATTAGCAGCATTTTTAAAAATTTAACTTTGTGGGATTTCTATAAAATCTCCGAGAAAATAATTACAGAAGTATCGGAAGGTGTCCAAAGCATCTGCTTGTTGTGCTGGGTCGTTTCTGTCTGTCTTTTCTATTGTTCCATCAGGAAGTCGCTTTACATTCTGCATATCAAATATCAAGGCAGATGCTTTTGTTTCGTGTATCTCCACAGGATATTGCGAAAGTATTGTATTGACGAGTACTGAGTTTTTCTTTAGCCGGGGATTAGGTTTTATTTTGATTTGTCCCTGTGAAATTTTGAGTGTATTTTTTATAACAGTATAATTTGAAATCTGCTCTTCGTATAATGATGAATCGGTACTTCCTGAATAGTCTCCAGTTACGATATATAAACATTTGGGATAACAGGAAATAATGTAACGGCAAAGCCCGTCAGTTCCGCTGCCCTGCTGTTTTATTGTTTCTAAAACTCGTATCTTTCCATTATACCATTGAATCACAGAGCAACATGCCGGATTTCTATTAAAGTCAAATGATAAATACAATTCATAATTTCTGTTTAGCACTGGCATCCCAACATGATTGTCGTAATTGAAAGCGAATGCCCATGGAGAATCATTTGCAACATTACCCCATTGCCCTAATGTAAATACCTGATAATAAAAGTAGTCTATTTTCTTTAATGATTCGAGCCTTGAGATACGTTCGCGCGTAATAAATGGATTATTGTGATAGGTGGTGTGGGTTGAGGTATAAGTAGTTTTTAAAATTTCTCCTGAAGGCAATGTCGAATCAATTGTGTCTGAAAAATTGTAATTATTAGTGTGGTTTGCAAAATAAATTTTGTATAACCAATATTGCAAATAATCTCCTTCCGGTTCAGGGTTGAATGAAAACCACTGTTGAACTTTTCCTTTATTGGACCTCAATGTTGTGGATGCAACGATATAGTCTTGTTGAGTCAACTGATTCCCTTCCTCGTACCATGCGTGAGAAGGATTGTTTATTGATTTTAACTTACCGGGATTGTCGCAGCCCCTGGCAATGAATTTGTTTCCATTCAAGCAACGTATTTCTAATGGCGAAGTATTGAAAGAAAATAAATGACTTAGTCCCCAGTCCTCAACAATATCTTTGATTAATTGCCATTGTGAATCCTTTATAGATTCATGTGTTTTTTTGATTAGAATGCACCGAAAATATGAGAGCGAAAGGCAATCAACAATCAACTTTTGGGCAATGAAATAAGATTTACCTGAATCACGACCGCCCCAAAGAAAATTTATATCGGCAGTTGATTTTAATAAGTGCCGGTAACATGGAAGAAAAACCTCCTCGTCAATATTTATTCGTATCGGCATTTTTTCGGATTGTCACCTCAATGATATTTGTTCCTAAATCCATCTCTACTTTATCACCGAATTTTCGTGGTGCCAGTTTTGCTGCCTTCCATTTCCGTGCATCCACTTGTAGCCGGCTTCGTTCTATCATGTCTCCGGTTGTGGTTTCAGTTCCTCCAAGTTTTTTTACTGTCTTTTTTCCTTGCCTACACGTGTCTGCAATCTCTATTATTTCATCGGCAAGAAACTCCGCCTGTATCTCTCTCGCGCGCGCGTATTTATCCGTTAAATAGCTGTATTCAGTCATTCCGAGCCATTTAAAAAAGGTTGAGAATGAAGGGAATGAGGAATTTGATTTAAGGATGTGGTGTAATCCTTTGTTTGATTTTGCAATTTGTTCGCAAATCTTGTCAACGATTTGTTCGGAATATTTAAACGGACGTCCCTGCTTAGTCGGGGGCTTAATTTGTTTTGCTTTCTTTGCCATTGTAATAAATTTTATGCAAAGTTATACAATTTGCATATTTAAAGAAAAAATAATTACTTTTGCGACATGAAAAAATCAATTTCTCCTCTGTTGTTTGTGTCATTGATGTTGGCAACGAGCGTTTGTATTTCTGCTGATGTAGGAACGCAATCGAAAACGCATTGTACTGTGAAAGCAGACAATGCAAGGTTGATTACAACTACGTCTCCTGTAGCTTTTGAAGTGAAAGCTTTGGAATGTTACATGTATGATGTGGCGGTAATTGAACCGGGAATTGTTTTTGGTTTCGTGAAAAATGCAAAGGAAACTTTCGCATCAATCACAGGCAACATTGCGAAAGCGGTGATGTTTAGACTGCCCAATAGTTACGGCTAACCGGAAACAAAAACGATTTTAAAAACCATTCGGATGATATGCTGAATGGTTTTTTTATTTGAAAATATATTATTAATGAAAGAATATTGCTTTTATGCCATAATAAACAGCAACCAATGAAACAATTAAAATTAAGAGTTGCATAAATCCTTGTGTTTTTTCTGCTTCACTTTGTTTTTTAGGAACAAATGTTTCAGGTTTCCCCTCTATTATTGATGTTAGTGCTGTTTCAAAATTTATAAATCTCCTCATAGTTGTTTCAGAAACTTTAATCTGATTATTGTTTTTATCCAAAATGGAAATTTTTAACTTGGTTTGTTCATCAACTATTTTTTCTACATAAACCTCCACTTTTGACCTGACCGACCAGGAAATTCTCGCCCGCCTCCTCGCTCTGAACCACGAGCGGGCCAC
>JANYDQ010000188.1 GCA_025363555.1 Bacteroidota bacterium
ATAAAAGAGTTATTACAATAGAAAATGATATTTACGACTATACAGAAAAAAGAGGTGCTTTAAAAAATGATATTAAAACCCTAAAACAAAGGCAGGAAGAATTAAGAAAAAAGATTGACGATTCAAGAAGTTATAGTGCAAAAGACGAAAAAGCACAGGTGATAATAAGTAAACTTAAAAACTTTATTAAATCATTTAAAGAAGAAAAGAAAAAATCTTTAGAACAAAACATTCTTAATGAATTAACCACTTTGATGCACAAAAAAGGATTCATTAAAAAAGTTGCAGTTGATATTAATCAATCAGGTGATGATGTTGATATAAATTTATTTAATTCAAGAAATGAAAAAATAGATAAAGGTTCTTTATCAATGGGTGAAAGACAAATGTATGCTTCTGCATTATTAAAAGCATTGGTTGATGAATCTGACATTGAATTTCCTGTATTTATTGACTCCCCAATGCAAAAGTTTGATAAAGACCACGCAGAAAATGTAATAAAAGAATTTTATCCTAATGTTTCAAAACAGGTTGTTTTGTTTCCATTGATTCATAAGGAACTTACGGAAGGTGAATATAATTTATTGAAACCAAAAATAAGTAAGGCGTATTTGATACATAATATAGGTATTGATGCTTCTGAATTTTTGGAAACGAAACCTGATAGTTTAATTAAAAAATATAATGAGCTTTATGCAAATTAATATACGGACTTCGGAGGCGAACGGAGAAATAATAAGGAAACTGACAAGCAAACTTCCTGTTGGCACAAAGGAGAATGTGATTGCGAGGATTGCTTTGGGATATTCGTTGCAGAATGGAAAAAAATTTTCTAATTCTGAATTTACAGTGTATGATTCGAAAGGGAAGGAATATAAAGACCATATTTTGTTTGATGCGAGGCATAGGGATTTTTATGTGGCGTTGATTTGTGAGCATTACGGGGTGTATAAAACGAATGAGAATATTCCAAGGTATGTGAAACTGCATATTGACCACGGTTTGGAGATGATGGATAATTTGTTTGAGAATAATAATAATTATACATTTTTTGATTTTTTGATTGAGCATTTGGATAAGGGTACTACGGTGCTTGATAATGTGGGTGTGAATTTGGATGCGGTGCGGAATAATAGTCAGAATATTGAGAAGTCGTTTTTTAAGGAGTTGATAAGTATTAATTTGGGTGAGGAGTTGGGGACTGGGAAAGAGATTGCGATGCGGTTTAATGATACGGAGCTTTATAATAATAATCATATTGCGGTGGCGGGTAGTTCGGGGACAGGGAAAACGCAGTTTGCACTGGAGTTGCTGAATCAGATTAGTAAAGAATCGAATCATCACGTTAGTTTTATTTATCTTGATTTTAAGGGATTGAAGGAGGATGATTTGAAAAAGATGCAACCGTTTTTTGAGGAAACAAAGGCGGTTTTTATAGATGCTCCTAAAACTCCTTTTCCTGTAAATCCATTGTCGTTTATTGATAGTATAAATGAGGTGAACAAACAAATGGGGGTGGATAAGTTTGTAGATATTATTTGTAAATATTCTAACATTGGTATTAAACAAAGAGGTGCTTTGAGGGCTGCTACTTTAGAAGCTTTTTTGAAAAAGATACCTGGTGACTATCCGAGTTTTGGTGAGATAAATGAAAAGTTGTTGGAAATAGTGGGAGATAAAAGAGATACGCTGACAGAGATAATTGATGAGATAAGCAGGTACAATGTTTTTAAAGAAAATAAAAAAGGTGCAACTTTTTTAAATCAAAATATTTATTTGTCGTTGTCTGGTGACTTGTCAAACTCTGTAAGGTTTACATCATTATTCTTAATCATTAATTATATTTATAATACATTTATGAATATGGATAGTACGCCTACTGAAAAGGGAATGAGAGGTATGCGTTATGTGTTGTTGATAGATGAGGCACACGTGATTTTTAAAGAGAAAAAATATCAGGACATATTGGAAAAGATACTTCGTGAAATACGAAGTAAAGGTGTTTCGGTGGTGTTGCTTTCACAGGGCATAGACGAATTTAATCAAAAAGATTTTGACTTCTCCAGTATGTGCGAAATGTCTTTTTTATTGGATATTAAAGATAAAACAAATACAAAAGCGATTAATAAATTTCTTGGTTTTAGTGATAAGGAAGGTGTGAAGGCTGCAAGAAGTTTGGAGAAAATAC
>JANYDQ010000189.1 GCA_025363555.1 Bacteroidota bacterium
TTTCCTATATGCAATTTCAAATTGCATATAAGCAATGGAGAATTTCTTATAAGCAATTCGGTTTTGCATATAAGCAATTTGAAATTGCTTATATGCATTTCAGTTTTGCTTATATGCAAAAAATTATTTCCTATAAGCATTTTAGAATTTCCTATATCAAATTTTTTATTTCCTATATCAAAAAAGTTTTGGAAGGGGTGCAATTTTTGATTTCTTTGCACACTATTTTTTAATTTAAACTAATTTTTTATATGAATAACGCTAAACTATTTTTTATTGGAATGTTATTTTTGAATGTGAGTTTTGTATTTGGGCAAACAAAATCAGATACGATTCTTATTAAAAGGAACACCTTTTTGCAATACAATCATAGATTAACTCCAAAGGATCTTTTTGAAATTGCCGAAACAAATCCTGATGCAAATAAGGAAACTCAAAAGGCTAAATGGAATCATTTTTTTGGGGTTATTTTTGCTTATTCAGGAGGTGCTTTGATAGGCTTTCCTATTGGCACTGCACTTGGTGGTGGAGACCCTATTTGGGCTATGGCTGGTGTTGGGGTAGGATTAGTTTTAGTGGCTATTCCTTTTTCCATAGCTTATAATAAACATATTAAAAAAGCTGTTCGTATTTATAATAATGGATTAAAGAAAATCGGTATAAATAAAATTGATTATAATATCGGAATAACTCGTAATGGTTTGGGAGTAAAAATGAGGTTTTAGAATTTAATATTCATACGTATCCCTAAGATTATTTAAAAATGCGGCTAAGTGAAGGCTAAAGCCCCATTGACAGGGGCTTTAGCCCTGATAGGAGATAATCTTAGGGATAGGTAGGTTTATATTTAATAATTAATCAACTCCAGCAACTGCCCTTCAAATCTTCCTTTCGGAAGAAAATTTATTTCTAATTCTATAGCGAAAGGAACAGGGGTATCCAAACTTGCACTTCGTATTACCGGTGCATCTAAATAATTAAAACAATTTTCCATAATAAATGCAGCAATCTCAGCACCAATGCCACCTATAAGGGTATCTTCATGCAAAATAATAACCTTGCCTGTTTTTTTAACGGTGTCAATAATTGCATCTTTATCAAAAGGTAAAAGAGTACGTAAATCCAATAAGTCAGCATTAATTTCAGGATGCTTATTAAGTACCTCAATTGCCCAGTGCACGCCAGCTCCATACGTAATAATAGAAACATCTGTACCTTCTTTTATCAAATTTGCTTTACCAATTTCTATCGTAAAATAATCATCATAAACATCTTCATGCGTACTTCTATAAAGTGCCTTATGTTCAAAATACATAATCGGATTAGGGTCATTGAAAGCTGCACAGAGCAAGCCTTTTGCATCATTTGCGAAAGCAGGATAAATAACTTTAAGCCCAGGTGTATGAAAAAACCAGGCTTCATTACTTTGCGAATGAAACGGACCAGCTCCAACACCAGCGCCAGTAGGCATTCTAATCACGACATCCGCATTTTGATGCCAACGCCAATGTATTTTTGCTAAGTTATTTATAATTTGATTAAAACCTTCTGTAACAAAATCGGCAAATTGCATTTCTACCATAGCCTTCATACCTTTTATAGATAAGCCCAAACCCGCACCAACAATGGCAGCTTCGCATAAAGGAGTATTTCGTACACGCTCGTCTCCAAACTTTTCCAAGAAGCCATCTGTAATTTTAAAAACACCACCATAATCTGCAATATCCTGTCCCATTAAAACAAGATTATCATGCCGTTCCATACTTTGACGCATACCATCAGAGATAGCATCTATCAACCTTTTGGAAGTTTTAGTAGTAGTTTCAGGAGCAATTGCAATATTATCAAAAGGAGCGTACAAATCTGCATATTCTTTATTTGTATCAGGAATAATCTTTTGTTCTGCAAAGGCAATATCGAGTCCATTTTCTATTTCTGCTTTTATTTCTTTGCGATATTCATCAATGATTTCGGGTGTTAGCACTGCTTCATCCAATAAATACTGCTCATAGTTTTTAAGCGGGTCTTTCTTTCCCCATTCATCAAATAATTCTTGAGGAACATACTTTGTACCTGATGCTTCTTCATGCCCTCTCATCCTGAATGTAATGCACTCCAGCAAGACAGGGCGCGGGTTTTCACGAATAGAATCAGTTAACTTTTTCATGGTATCATATACTTCCAACACATTATTACCATCTATTTTATGCGCCTCTATACCATAACCAATTCCTTTATCAATAAAATTTTTGAACTTAAATTGTTGATTGGATGGGGTACTTAGTCCATAACCATTATTTTCTATCACAAATATAACCGGTAAATTCCAAACTGCAGCTACATTTACAGATTCATGGAAATCACCTTCTGAAGTACCGCCATCACCAGTAAACACTGCTGTTACCTTCTTTTCTTTTTTTAATAAATGAGCTAAACCAATTCCATCGGCAATACCCATTTGAGGACCCAAATGCGAAATCATTCCAACTATTTTATACTCTTGTGTACCAAAATGAAATGAACGCTCTCTTCCTTGTGAAAAACCTCCCATAGTGCCCTGAAATTGGGCAAACAAACGTTCTAAAGGAACATCTCTACCAGTAAAAACACCCAAGTTACGATGCATTGGCAAAATATATTCATCGTTATCCATAGCCATAGCAACACCTACCGAAATAGCTTCCTGACCTATCCCGCTAAACCATTTTGAAATTTTACCCTGACGCAATAATAAAAGCATCTTTTCTTCAATCATGCGAGGCTTTAGTAAG
>JANYDQ010000210.1 GCA_025363555.1 Bacteroidota bacterium
GTTCCTAAGTTAAACGAAAGAGTGGAAGACCTGAAACGCTTAATAAAATCGAACGGAATTATTATTATTGCTGTGCCTAATTGTAACTCTTTAGACGCAAATATCTATAAAGAAAACTGGGCGGCTTATGATGTACCAAGACATTTATACCACTTTACGCCTAATGATATTGAGAGATTATTTAAGGAGCACAACTTGAAATTGTTTAGAGTTCTGCCAATGATTTTCGATTCGTTTTATGTCTCTTTGTTGAGTGAAAAAATTAAAACTGGCAGAACAAATATTATAAAAGCAATGTGGAATGGCTTTAGGTCGAATATGAGAGGGATTAAGACTGGCAAGACTTATTCGAGCCAAATATACCTTATTAGGAAGTAATATACCCTAAAAACGCTTGTTAGAAGCGATTATAAGCCCGTGTTTGCGGCTTTACCCCTCTAGGGTATTAAATCATTAAAAGTTTATTAGAGTTCGTTTGTGAGCGATTGTGTGGCTTGCCTTTGAAAGCCTTATCGTTGTTGGGCCACGACCCCACCCATTAGCATATTTCATCCCTACGGGATTTATGACAAGGGTGATATTCTTATTTCTACAGACATATAGTCCCTACGGGCAATGTCATTAAGTTAAGGAATTATTTCATTGCCGTCCCATTTATGGGACGGTTATAAATGGTTACAAACAAAGGGCTTTAGCCAAAATGATTCATTTGGCTAAAGCCCGGGCTTATTCAGCCTAAATATCCGTTGGCTAAAGAATTGAAATTAAATTTTTTTTTTTGGGCGTGTCCCGCGATGAAGAATCGCGGGTCGGGCTTTCCGCTACAATCTTTTTTTGTGAAGAACAAAAAAAGGATTTCCGCTACAATCCCTCACGCTGCGCTTCCAGACCTACGTTTCTTTATAAGCTAACTGATGTTGCTGGTTTGATGATAGGTGTAATGCCAGTTTCAGGTGGATTTATATAAGTAGTACTTCGGGAAACGTAGCGTGAGGGATTGTAGCGAAAATCCTTTTTTGTTGCGTTGAAAAGGGCGGGGGCACAAAAAAGATTGTAGCGGAAAGCCCGGTGCCGATTCTTCATCGGCACACGCCCAAATAATAATAATTGTGTTGATTTTTGATTTTTGGAGGTGTTGATTTTGCAACATCCATATTTCGGCTCTACGGGTATTTACTAAAAACCTTACTTTTTACCCCAAAAAAGCTAAATAGCTGAAAATAAGTATATTGTCTGTCAAAAAGTATATACCGAGAGCAATTCCGTATATACTTTGTGGAAGAAAGTATATACCGGGAGCTATTCCGTATATCCTTTTTGGAAGAAAGAATATGCCGGGAACCATTCCGTATATTCTTTTTGGAAGAAAGCATATGCCGGGACCCATTCCGTATATTCTTTGCCACAGAACGCATATATTTTGGGCTGGAAAGTATATTGTTTTTTTGACAAAAAAATGGTGCCCGGATTATGGGGGCACGATTAGTGAAAATTTAAGCAATAACTTCTTCCAAAATTTCAAAAGATTTTATTTCTCCAAAACCGGCAATGTGTAGTTGGTAATAAACCAGGAGAGATTGCAGGAGGTTTTTGCGGTCGGTTTTGTTTATTTTTATTTGTTGAATAGTGGGGTAAGTTGCATTCATAAACCGATGGAGCAACAGGCTTTGTTCTGAATTTATAAAATAAAGGTGGCTGGGTTCGTTGATAGTAAAACTGCCTTCCTGCAAATTGAAGAGCGA
Source organism: Bacteroidota bacterium (assembly GCA_025363555.1). Taxonomy (GTDB): domain Bacteria; phylum Bacteroidota; class Bacteroidia; order 2-12-FULL-35-15; family 2-12-FULL-35-15; genus 2-12-FULL-35-15. Next base: position 1,743 of record JANYDQ010000210.1, read on the forward strand.
GGCATTGCTAATAAATTTGCCATGAGGGTAAAAACCAATGTATTTACTTAATTGAATTATAAAATAGATATGAAAATTGGAACAATTACCGGTTTGCAAATCTAAAACCAGCAGGGAGTTTTTTATAAATTCGAATAAATCTTCGTCCGGATGTGCTTCTTTTATTGCCTTATAAAGTATTTCGTTTAAAAATAAAAGGATAGAAGTTTTAGCTATATTATAGGGTATGGTGTAGTAGGGGGTGTTGTTATTTATTTCTGTTATTCGTTGCAAACCGCCTTTGTGAGAATGCGAAACTTGCATATCCATAATAGCCAGGGGCTGAAATAAAGAAGCTGGGGTTTTCGATTTTTTGCTTCTTACTCCATTAATAATATAAGATTGAAGCCCAAAATTTTTTGTAAAAATTTTTACAATTAAACTGGTATCCAAATATTTTTGGGTATGAAGAATAATACCACTGGTTTTGTGAAGCATTGTGAAGAATGTTACCTGTTCACCAACTTTTATTTTATGGTTAATTGATAAACAAAATTTTGGAAGCACATTTTTGAGAGCCGTCTTCGCTGGTGCAAAATACCATGTAAACGCCAGTGTTTACCCGTTGTCCTTTAAAATTTTTTCCATACCACAACGCCTGCCCTCCTTCCGATTTTGTTTCATAAACAAGGGTTCCGCTAACATCAGTAATTTTAACTGTTGAGTTTTCCATCATTCCTTTTATGGCAATAGGTCCGTCATAATCTGGTTTTACAGGATTTGGAAAAGCATACATTCCGCCACAGTCTTCATTGCTTTGAGTGGCAGAACCCCTGAACTCAATAATACCTTTGGCGGTGCCAAAATAAACCTGTCCTGATTTATGATCGATGGCTATGGTTCTTACATCATTGTCGAACAGAGGGCTGTTGGTTACATCAAAATGATAAATTTGTTGTGTTCCGTCAGCCGACATGCAAAACACACCGGAATTAGCTGTTCCAATCCATTTCCTGTTTGCATCGTCCACCGCAATAGCTTGCACCAGTTCGGTAAGTAATAATATCTGAACATGGCCATCCTGCTCCAATAATATTTGTTGGGAATCAAAATTCTGCCCGGGAACAAAAACATTTTCGGGAGAATAAAATACGGAAATCCCCTTATCAGACCCCGCCCATATTTCCCCGTTTTTATCTTCAGCCATGCAATAAAAATTAACACTTGGCAAAGCTCCATTGCCGGTAGCGGAAGTAAAAAGTTTTGTATTACTGTTTGTTGCCGTTCCGGAAATGCCCGAAGCACATGCCATTATTCCTTTTCCTTGCAACACCACCCATTTCTGGTCGTTTTTATCTACCAATATTTGTCTTACATAAGCACCTCCGGTACCAATCAAATTTGTAAAATCAATAGAAGACCACAAACCCGCACCTGTTTTCTTGACAAGGCAATGCGTGGAATGAGAATTTCCTACCCATAAATTGTTAGTAGCATCTAAAGCTAAACCGTCTGTATAAACAGAACCACCGAATTTGATTAAAGAACTATTTGTGTTGTCGTATCGTTTTATTGGTACATTATTGTATAATTCTATTACTCCCCCACCCCATGAAGAAGCAAAACCATGGTTTTCATCCATGGGATCAACAAGCGTATTGACTATGTCCAAAAGTGAATCCAGTCCTACTATCCCGGGATAATTGCCACTAACAGTGCTCCAGGTATTATTTTTATTGGCATAAATTTCCCCCTTCCTTAAAAGGCCACTGGCACTTACATCAAAACCTCCCGGTGCAACTAACAAATTGCCTCCTGAACTGTTCATACCAAATGATTTTTCACTTGCAGGACCATTAGGGTAATGTGATTCGTAGCCAATACCATGTCGCCAGGAAACTAATCCATTATTAGCATCAGCTATCCAAATATCATCATTATTATCCAGGACTGCATCAAAAATATCTTTAACAAAATCGGGGTCTCCAAAATAACCGGTCGAATGAGGAACAGAATCATAAGGGTTAACCTGTGATGCAAAAACTACAATTAGTTTGTTATTATTAGTTTTTAACTTTCGAGCTGTAAAATTATTTTGAAACCAGGGCATCCAGGAACTATCAGCAGGATTATATATCTTTATGGAATCGTGGTCATAAATATTGTTCTCTAAAAGCATAGAACGGTTAACGTAAATTTTTCCTCTAAATGATGTGATGGTATTATATTTACCATTGGGAAGATGAGGTAATTTGCTCCAGGAATGAAAGTCGGCAAGAGAAGCGCTGTTAACCGCAGCTATGTAAACCCCAGTATTAGTCGCAACATAAAAATTATTTCCATCAGAAGTAATATCACGCACTACAATTGGATTTCCATTTGGTCCGATATAATAGGTGTCAGCTACTTCCAGTCTGTTCATATCTATAACTACAATTCCAAAACCACAAGCCAAATATGCATATTGATTAATAAAATATACACTATAAATTTGTTTATCTCCTATAATGTTTTTCCTTTTTATATCCGAGATGTTAGTTATTAGATTATTTTTATCAATAATATCTATATTAGAATTTTGGTAACAAATAATTGCTTTATTATTGAAATAATCAAAACCAACTACCGTTCCTTGTACATCCGATAATCCATTTATTTTTGATAAACGTTCCATTGAATTATCGCTTTTATTATAAGTGAATATTCCACTTTTAGTAACACAATAAACCTTGCCGTTTCCTTCTGCCACAGCCACTCCGCTTTTATACGACAGATGATCTGCCCAATGAAATATTGGCACATTTTGAGCATTAATAAATTGAAAAACAAAGAATGCTGTTGCAAATAAAATTATTTTTTTCATAGCTTTAAATAACATTAGTGTACTATACTAACGCAAAAGTAGATGATTTATTGTGTAAAGATGAAAATATTTTTTCTAAAAAAGACATTTTCGGATGGATTAGTGTCTTTCAGATGTTTAAAAGTGGTACTGCTTCAAATATTTCAAATATCAAAAATCTAAAATTCAACCTCTAATTTATATATCTTTGCGCCTCTAAAAATGGCTTCGTAGTTCAACTGGATAGAATGGCAGATTCCGGTTCTGCAGGTTGGAGGTTCGAATCCTCTCGAGGTCACACAGTTAGAAGCTCAAAATAATAAATCCTAAATTCTAATTGTTAGAATTTAGGATTTTGAATTGATAATTTATTTTAACTAATGTTTCTCTGCACAGGCAGCTCCGCAACTTTTCATACATTCTTCTTTTGTTTTGCATCCTTTGTGACATCCTTCCATACAAGCACTTTCATGTTTGTCTCCACAGGATTCAGTACCAAGGTGTTCCGAACAACAAGATTTTTCCCCAGCGCTGCACATCTTATTACATTCTTTACAACCTTTTTCTTTGCACTCGTCATGACATTTTCCCATACAACCTTTCTCACATTTAATTCCCATCTCTTTGCATTTGTCCATACAGGCTTGTGAACAGTCAGACATACCAGCATGTTCTACACACATTGCTTTTTCTTCTGGCGAACATTTCATGGAATCGCAATATTTAGCGCAATCTTCTTTGCTCATGTTCATGCACTTGTCCATGTCGCATTTCATATCCATGTGGCAGCATTCTTTTTTCATGTTGCTGCATTCCCCACCCATTTCTCCTCTTGCAGGGCTTTCTGCAATATATGGAGCAATAACTAACGAAACGATGGACATTAATTTAATCAATATATTCATGGAAGGACCTGAAGTGTCTTTGAACGGATCTCCAACAGTATCACCTGTAACAGATGCTTTATGCGGGTCTGATTTTTTGTAAAACATTTCTCCGTTAATCATCACTCCCTTTTCAAACGACTTTTTAGCATTGTCCCAGGCACCACCTGCATTGTTTTGGAAAATCCCCATCAATACACCGGATACAGTAACCCCTGCTAATAAACCTCCCAACACTTCGGGTCCAAATGCAAACCCAATGATCACCGGAGTGATTAACGCAATGGCTCCCGGCAACAACATTTCACGGATAGAAGCTTTAGTTGAAATCTCCACACATTTTTCATATTCCGGTTTTGCTTTGTACTCCATAATCCCGGGTATCTCCCTAAATTGCCTTCTTACTTCATTCACCATGTCCATTGCGGCACGACCTACAGCTGCAATAGCCAAAGAAGAAAAGATAAATGGAATCATTGCTCCAACAAATAAACCTGCCAATACATTTGCTTTATAAATATCGATAGCGTGGATTCCTGCTACTCCCACAAACGCTGCAAACAATGCCAAAGCAGTTAATGCTGCGGATGCAATTGCAAATCCTTTTCCTGCCGCAGCTGTAGTATTCCCTACTGCATCCAAGTTGTCAGTGCGTTCGCGCACTTCAGGCGGTAACTGACTCATCTCTGCTATCCCGCCTGCGTTATCTGCTATCGGTCCAAAAGCATCTATTGCTAATTGCATTGCTGTGGTTGCCATCATACCTGCTGCAGCTATTGCTACACCATATAATCCTGCAAAATGATAGGAAACCATAATACCTCCTGCCAATGTTAAAATAGGAATCACCGTAGATTCCATACCAACTGATAAACCACCAATAATGTTAGTTGCATGTCCGGTAGCTGATTTTTGAATAATAGACATAACGGGACGTTTACCCATTGCAGTATAATATTCTGTAACAATACTCATAATGGTACCTACCACAAGCCCAACTAATATGGAGAAGTAAACGTTAATATTAGTAAACTCATATCCTCTCAACGTCATGTGAAGCGGCAACATATATATTACTAAAAAATAACTGGCAACAGCAGTAAGTACTATTGACGACCAGTTTCCAAGATTCAATGCTTTTTGAACGCTGTCTTTTTCTGCTCTAATTCTTACAAATAAAGTTCCGATGATAGAGAAAACAATTCCCAATCCGCAAATAACCATTGGCAACAATACAGGTGAAAACCCGTTGAACCCATCTTCGAACACACCGTTTATTTTCCCCTGAACTATCTCTTGTCCCAGTACCATTGTAGCCAAAATAGTAGCAACATAACTACCGAACAAATCCGCCCCCATACCTGCCACATCACCCACATTATCACCTACATTATCTGCAATAGTAGCTGGGTTACGTACATCATCTTCGGGAATACCTGCTTCTACTTTACCTACCAAATCCGCTCCAACGTCAGCGGCTTTAGTATAAATACCTCCACCCACGCGAGCAAATAAAGCAATGGATTCTGCGCCTAAAGAAAAACCCGTTAATACTTCAATGGCTGTTCTCATTTGTTCACTATCCACATCTACCACATGGAAAAATTTAAGAAATGCAATAAACAAACCTCCCAAACCAACTACTGCTAACCCGGCAACACCAAGTCCCATCACAGTACCACCTGTAAAAGAAACTTTTAACGCTTTTGCTAAACTTGTTCTTGCAGCTTGAGTGGTACGTACATTGGCTTTGGTAGCTACTTTCATACCGATATAACCCGCAGTAGCAGAAAACACTGCACCTATAATAAAAGCAACAGAAATAATCCAATGAGAATGAATAGGGTGACCGTGAATTTCTGTTACTGTACCTGAAAAAGCCAGCAAAGCTGCAGCAAACACTACGAAAATACTTAATACTCTCCACTCCGCTTTTAAAAATGCCATGGCACCTTTGGCTATGTATCCTGCCAATTCTTGCATATTGGCATCGCCCGCATCTTGCTTGCTTACCCATGCCGACTTGACCGCCATGACTATTAATCCTAAAATCCCTAAAACGGGTGCTAAATAAATAAAATACTCATTCATGTTAATTGGTTTTGTTTTATTGCTTAATTACTAAATTGTTGATTTGTTTTGTTTTGTTGCCCTTTAAAAATTGGGGTGCAAAACTATACAAATTATTGGAATTAGCAAAGGGGAAAAGAATGGAAGATGGGAAGTATTATAAAACAAATATGATGACATATATATTTATGAAGGTTAAACATAAAATTTACTGAAAGTTATGTAATAGATTTGATAGAGTAGATTCCGAACTTTGCAATATGAAAGCACGAGTAATATATTATTTTAAACTGGCAATAATATTATTGATTTTAAGCAGTTGTGATACTTCTGTGGATAATGTAAAAAAAGCGGAAGTTAAGGTTATTGAATCTAAACAGGACTTAAATAAAGCAAGGGATGATTTTGATAAAGATGTAAAAGAGTTTAGAAAAGAAGCAGAACAAAAAATTTCGAATAATGAGTTGATTATTGCTGGATTTAAACTGAAACTTACCAACAAAAATACCACAAATAAACTCGCATGTCATCAGAAAATTAAAGAACTGGAAATAAGAAATAATGAGTTAAAAAAAAGAATGAATGACTATCAGCCAAAAGTTATAGATAGCTGGGAACCCTTTAAAAGCAGATACACAGCAGATATCGATAATCTCAAATGGTCTTTGAAATATACCACAATAGACACACTAAAATAAATTAATTAATGTAAATCAAAAAATTTTGTAACAGTTTAAAAGAATGATATAACACACCGTCTTATTAAAACCTTCACCTTTGTCTAACGAAATTTATTAATAATTAATTATAACTTAAAACGATAAGAAAATGAAAATGAAAACACAAACTTTAGAGCAACAAGCTACATCTGCATTAAAAAAAATCAAAGTAAGACTTGATTACAAAACCATAGTTGTATTAAGGAATATTTCCTTATTTGCAAAATGGAAAAGAATTTATCCGGAAGCAAAAATTATTGAGTAAATAACAAAACACATAAATCGACTTGAAATTTTCTAATAAGAAAATGAAAAGAACCCGTAAATGGCTTAGAATGGGAATCGTTAAAAAAGTGACTGTTAAAAATACAAAAGAACAATACCATGGAAAAGATAGAATCATTTAAAGTATTTGTAGTTGCAAACGATTATAAACTTAATGAAAAATTAATGATAAATGCACTCGAGAAATTAGAAGGAAACGTGAACGTGCAATCATTTCATACAAAAGAATCTTTTATTGAGGAAATTGATAATTCAGACATAAAACCGGATGTTGTTGTGCTCGACCATAAATTAAACACAGTTTGTGAAGATAATAACAAAGGAGAATATACTATGGATAAGATAAAAAAAATAAGTCCCAACTCATGTATAATTATTGTTTCCGAAGAAAATGAAATGTCAGCAGCAGTGAAAGCTTTGAAGCACGGGGCGCAGGATTTTGTGTTAAAAGACCGTTTTTTATTTCCGCACATCAGCGAATCCGTAAAAAGTTGTTTACATCCTCCCAAATTATAAAATAAAAAAATATATTATGACAACAATAACTGCACATTCACAAAGCCTGAAAAAAGAAATTGAACAAGTTACCAAAAGTCAAAAAGTAAATATTTTTATTGTTGACGAAAACAGGTCAATGGTTGATGCTCTGCGAAAAGATATTGAAAAAAGATTTGGTAAAAATGTTACGACTTATACCTTTTATAATGAAGCGAGTTGTCTGCAAAATGTGGGTAAGGAAACCAACGTGGTCATTCTTGGAAATTTTTTCAACGACCCGTTTAGTGATGTTTCAAATAACGGTGTAGAGATTTTAAAATCTATAAAAAAAATTAACCCTGATACAAAAGTTATCATGCACTCAAAGATTAAAGACATGGATGTGATAGTAGAATCTCTTCGCTCCGGTGCAACCGAATACATAGTAAAAGGCAAAAGTTCTTGGAGCAGACTGAAAAAGGCAATTGTTTATATTGTTACAGAACCCATCCGAATAATGGTTAGGGAATTTAAAGTTTCAAAATTTATGGCTATTTTCTTACTTACTTTCGTCACAATGGGTGTTATCGTTTATCTTGTCTTACATTTTTATTATCAAGTAATTTAATTTAACAACAACCCTGCATTCGTAACAACTGCGCCCTTTCAATGCTTTTAGTCTGGCTGGTTATCATTCTCATGTTCCCACCACACCCTAACTACTACGACATTTTAACGGTAAGTTTTTCCTGGAAAATCCATTACGGGTTTGGTGCTTGGGATAATCTTCCTTGTTGCGTTTTGTAGCCTCACTTTGATTCAACACAAACAATTGAAATCAAAATTTAACATTCTAAAAAGATAACACTGAAATAAAAACAACAACTCAATTAGTTATTAAAAGAAGTTGTCAAAAGTTGATTTTTAATAACTCCCAAGGGTATCTATTAATTGTAAAACAATAATATTTACCATTGGGAGAAAAAAGAAACAATGATACGAAAATCGCTTGTACTACTTGATAATCCTTTACTTTAGCATTG
>JANYDQ010000248.1 GCA_025363555.1 Bacteroidota bacterium
GGCGCGAGCGCAATGTCATAAGTTAAGGTTTTCGACCTTGAAAAGGTTGCATGTTTATAGTAATAAAATTAAGAAGCAAGTGTACGACCCCTTCGGGGTCGCATGTCACTGATTACTATTTTTACTATAAACATATAATGCCATACGGCATCGGGCTTAACTTAATGATATTGGGCGCGAGCGTGTGGTGTTCGTTTTGTGTCTGTGTTTCGCCAAATTTCAAGTCTAAAACTTCACGCTAAAAAGATATTTATAACCTATCATTTCCCCTGTTAGCCTATAGCTACGTTTCATTTAACAAGGCTTCCAGCCTTTCTACCAATTGCTTTCCTGTCTTCTATTTTACCTTCGTTGGTGTTCCTTTGTCATTTTAAATGTGGAGAAGCGATGTCTTTGCCGGTGTTTTTTGCACCTGCAAACGTACGGAATTAAATATACATATTTTTACTTTAACAGCTTGGTGAGGAAAATACTGAACAAAAACTAATCATGGGTTACTTCAAATTATTTTTACCTAAATTTTTGCTAATTTAATAAATCTCATTACATTTGTAGTATAAATAACAACAATACAATGAATTACACTATTATTTCCAGTATCCTTTCGCGCTGTAATGCTGCGTCTGTGCAGGTTACCGTGATGACCTTCCTTTTTTATGGCTGGTCTGTCTCTAAAAATGGGTTTGCCTACTCTGGAAATGTGCCGTCAGATGCTAATTATAATTTGTCGAGGCAGAATTTGAACAGGTCTGTTCTTATTTATGGGATGTCAACCCGTAATTTAGGGAATGCTTCACGAAAATACGACAGGACAGTATCTGTATCCGGCATGTCTGTGTCTATATACGGCATGACCGACCAAAATAAAGGAAGGACGAAGCGGAATTTCGGTGAATGAAATTGAAAGAAGTGTTAACCTTTTAAGTAAATAAAGCAATATTAACCAAATTAAAAAACCATCTAATACAATAAATAAAATGAAACCAATAACAACGTTAACCAACCGGGAAAAAGAAGGAGTAATTAGAAATTATTCTTCTATGTCAGTAAAAACAAAAAGGAGATATGAACATATTATCCTGACCATTTCAATCAAGTTTGAAAGAGGTAAATTAGGTTTAGATTTGAAGACAGCAGATATGACTTTTCTTATCAAATCACAAGGCATAGCAGCAGCAATTAGGGCTAATGTCGGGGGTTATTATGACCCGCAATTTATTGAACTGGATGCATTGGACGAAGCAAATGAATTTTTTTTTAAAGCCATTAAAAAAGTGAGCATAGAAAAAGATGGCGCAGTATCAGCCAAGAATACACAAAAAGAAAGAGTGAAAATAATACTGGATAATGCATTGGATTTTGTAAACAGGCTGGCAAAATTAAATCCTAAACATAGTGCCGAAATAATTACCAGTGCAAAAATGCTATTGGTAAAAAAGAGGTCGGGAGGTAAGCACGGACTGAAGGTGAAACAGGGCAGAGGAACAGGTGTTATTGATTTATCTTCTACAGGTAAAAAAATAAATGGTAAATATGTACGTTGCACTTATTTCTGGGAATACAGTATAGATGATAAAAAAACCTGGATACCCCTGGGAAGTAATATGAAAGCAAGCTATACTGCTAGAAATATGAAGGTGGGTGTTAAAACATTTTTCCGTATGCGTAATAACACTCATAAAGAGGGTACCTCTGACTGGGTAGTAGCAAAACACATTTTTCCCGAATAGAAAATCCTCTTTCAAAAAATATTTTTACCTGGTATATCCCCGTTCAGCGAAACGTCCTGTTACGTTGTATTTAACCGGCATCTTGCCGAAACAATTAATAAATACATATCTTTACAAAAAACAATTGTCAACCGGTTATAAAATGTATTTACGCAATGCGTTTTTTTATATCTCACTTGATAATGAGAATATTATGTTTAGCTTTGTTGAGTAGATATATATGTTAGCAGTAATGCTGAGGGAAGTGCTAACTTTGACGCAAAGAACAAGAATTGCTATACAAACAACTTTTAAAAAATGAGAAAACTAAAGATAGAAATGAACAAATTCTTATTGGTTCTTTTATTGATTTCAACTTCTCATCTATTTTCACAAAATAGTAACGACTGGAATTTTGTACATCATACTCCGCAAAACACCTTTTATTCTATAAAGCCAATTCCTGGAACTTCCAAAATTATTGCTGTTGGGGATGCTGGTACAATAATGATTAGCCCTGATATTGGTGCAACGTGGATTGTACAATACATTGAACAATTTCAGTATTTAAGCATTAATTCCATTTGTTTTATTGATTCATTGAACGGTTATTTAGGCGGAGGTACAGGCTTTGTTTATAAAACAACTGATGGTGGAAACACTTGGAATGAACAGCATTCAGGCACTACCGCTTGGGTAAATACAATTTATTTTTCTTCTTTAAATGTTGGTTATGTAGCTTGTTCAAATGGAATAATTGTTAAAACCATTGATGGCGGGGCAAACTGGACAACGCTAAATTTTCCGTCAACCCGTTCCGTCAAAGATATTTATTTTAAAAATGACAATCAGGGATTTGCTTTAGCTGACCAAGGCGGTATTTATTATACAACTGACGGAGGAAATACTTGGGTGCAGGAAGTTTTGTTTGGTATAACGCAACGTGCAGCTTCAATACAAGCATTTAATGACTCAACTATTTACGTTACTGGACACGATACATTGACATTTATTTATAAAACATTTGATAGCGGTACTACTTGGAATAGAACACAAGCAACCACAGGTTCTTATATCAATAAATCGTGCTTTACTTCTTTAGATACTGGATTTGCTTGTGTTGGCACAACTCCTAAATTAGCAAGGACAACTGATGGCGGGCTGTCTTGGGTTTTTAATTGGGTTACAACAGGAATATGGTATCAAAATTTACGTTCGGTAGATATTATAAATTCAAATTATATTATGAGTTCTTTGACAAACGGGATGCTTCTTAAATCAACAGACTTTGGTAATTCTTGGATTCCGCTAACTGATACAATACATTCAAGTCAATATCAGGATTGTTATTTTTTTAATGATTCAATAGGAATAATATTATCGGAAAAAACAATATATGCAGGTTCAAATTATGATACGTGTAGAATATTAAGAACAACCAATGGAGGATTATCTTATGATTCAACTTTATTGTGCTTCGGGCAGGAAGAAGGAGTTATTAATGCTTTCAGGTTTGCAAATGATAGTGTTGGATTTGTAGCAATGCAGTGTAAAATAGGCACAAGTACAGCATATTGCTCATTGGCGAAAACCCGAAACAAAGGTTTAACTTGGAATATAATAAATCATAATTTGCCAACTTGGTTTCGTATGAGTGATTTTCAATTTCTAAATGAAACATTAGGGTATGCCGTTTCTCAATGGCACGGAGGGATTGCAAAAACAATTGATGGGGGTTATAATTGGACTGCAATTTACGAACCGAACTATAATTATGCTTGGCTCGCTACGGTATATTTTATTAATGATTCGATTGGTTTCGCTGGTGGTGCATCCGATGTAGGAGTTTCCCCAAGCTTGATTGCAAAAACTACAGATGGAGGCGTTACTTGGACAGATACAACTTTTGGTGGTGCGATAATTACTAAAATTAAATTTGTAACTGATTCCATTGGTTTTGCCTGTGATGATTATGGTGGTCATATTTATAAAACAATAAATCAAGGACAAAGTTGGTTTCTAGTTGCATCAACAGGCATTGGGCTTTATAATATGTTTTTCCCTTCTGATTCTGTTGGCTACTGCACTGGTGGTTCTGGAAGGATTGTCAAAACAATTGACCAAGGGCAAACTTGGGGAGTACAGTATTCTAAATCATCATTGGTTTTAAAAGGCGGTTCTTTTATTAATGATTCTACTGGATACCTTGTAGGCGGTTTAAATTCTTTAATACATATTAAAGGAGATACTTATGAGTGTCCTCAAGCCACTTTCAGCCCAAGCACTTTAAATGCCAGTGTTGGTGATACAATTAACTTTGGTTTTTATTTTTATTATTGGCAACTAAATTCACACACTACTTATACTTGGAGCTTTGGAGATGGAACTTATGATAGTGTGCCTTATACTACACACGCTTACTCTTCAGGTGGAGATTATACCGTAACATTTACAGTCCATTACAGAGATTGTATAAATAGTTCATCCTGCATTATTCATATTAATACATCAATTGGTTTACCAAATTATCCGGAAAATGGAATTTTAATTTATCCTAATCCCTTTACTTTACAGACAACAATTACATTTAATACCGAACAGAAAAATACAACAATATTAATTTCAGACATTCTTGGAAAAGAAATTAAATCAATAAACTTTACAGGAACACAAATGACAATAGATAAAGACGAAATGAAAGCAGGAATTTATTTTGTGCAGACAACAGACGAACAGAAACATATTTGCAACAGGAAAATAATAATACAATAACCCCGCACGAGCTAAGCTGACGGGTAGGTTTTTGTGTGTTGGGGCTTAGGGTGAAATTAATACAGTTAAGTATTACTTACTTTTTAAAAAATAAAATGATATTAATAATATGTAAGCATAGCTTACAACAGTATATAAACACTAAGCCCTCACGCCATTGCTTTACTTCAGCTTAGTGCTTACGGGAAGTAACTACGGATTTTAAAAGTTCGCAAGTTCAGGTGAAAAAAAAACAATGTATTTAACAACTAATTTATTTGTGATATGGAAACAGTTTTAATAACGGGTGGAAGTGGGCTTATTGGCAGACATCTTTTCAAAAAACTAATAGAAAAGGGTTTTAATGTTTGTATCCTAAGTACCACAAAACATAAGGTTGAGGATTTAACAACTTATTTTTGGGACATTAATAAAAAGATAATTGAAAAAAAAGCTATTGAGAATACTGACTACATTATTCATCTTGCAGGCGCAAACATTGGTGAAAAAAGATGGACAACTGAAAGAAAACGATTAATTATCGACAGTCGTGTTAAATCAGCGGAATTAATTTTTAACGCATTAAAAGAAAATAATAAAACATTGAAAGCCTTTGTATCCGCTTCGGCTGTTGGATACTACGGGGCAGTTACTTCTGACAAAATATTTACGGAAAAGGACCAAGCGGCAAATGACTTTTTAGGGGAAACTTGCAGACTGTGGGAGCAATCTGTAGAACGATTTAACGAATTAGGAATTAGAACCGTAAAAATTAGAACAGGCGTTGTGTTAGCTCACCAGGATAGAGCTCTTGCAAAAATGATTACTCAAATTAAATTGGGAATTGGTTCGGCATTAGGAAATGGAAAACAATATCTTCCATGGATACACATCGAAGATCTATGCCAAATTTATATTAAGGCAATTGAGAACAAACAAATGAATGGACCTTATAATGCAGTTGCTCCTGACATTAGAACAAACAAGCAATTTACCCTTGCATTAGCGCGAACGTTAAATAAACCATTTTGGTTTCCAAATATTCCTGCATTTATATTAAAATTATTCTTTGGTGAAATGGCAGACGTTATTTTAAAAGGTAGTAAAGTATCTTGTGCAAAAATTATAGCCATGAATTTTACTTTTAAATTCCCTAATCTTGAAAACGCGTTCAATGACTTATTTAAAACTGAAAGGCATAACACAGGCAAGTAAGATTTAATTTTCCTCATTTCACACAATTATTTTTTTTAGCTCCATCTATCCTGCCTGAAAATAATTGAAATCATTTGAAACTTGAACCTTTCAAATATTTTTATTTTATATAAAAACGGATATTAATATACTGCCGATGAAAATTCTACTAACAGGTGTTACAGGGTATATTGCTCAGCGATTGTTGCCCGTATTGTTGCAAAATGGCCATGAAGTTATTTGTTGCGTTAGAGATAAAAATAGATTTAACAAAACAATATATTCAAATTATAACTTGATAAAAATAAAAAAGCCCGTTACCATTGTGTAACGGGCTTTTTGATTTTTAAACTGGGTTTGCCTATACCCTCAAAAGGTTCTCGATCTATTGCTTTAAGAAGTTCTATTATTTTAGAATAAATTTGTTTGTCATCGGTTTTCCAAGCTTCAAATTGTGTGTGTGCAGAAACGAGTGAAAGAAATTTTCCTCATTACAATTTGTCAAGATTAACTTTTACTAATTTACCTTTTTTGGCTTCTGTCAATGATTTTTTTAGATGTTTACGGTTGGCTTCGGTAGATAACAAATATTCGGTAGTGTCGGGTTCATCTTCTATAGTGATAAAAATTTCCTTGCTTTTAAAAAGTGTTTTTATACTTTTTAAAAACTTTTCGTCAAGTTCGTTTGCCTTTATATGAAATGAAGTGTACATAATAAAATGAATTAAAATTAGTTAATACAAAGATAGAGAATATAATGAAGAGAGCTTATATTTTATACATCCAGTTATGAATGTCTTCCACTTGACCTTTGCGGATGTGGTCTAATTCTTTTGAAACACGGTGAGAAAATATTCTTCCTTCTACAGGCGGCAATTCATAATCTTTGCCTTCAAACCCGATTAATGAAATATGGGCAATGGTAGCTGCGGTGCCTGTTCCAAAAGCTTCTTCCAGCGTTCCTCTTTTGTGGGCATCTATCACCTCGTCAATACTTATTTTCCGTTCCTGCACTTTCATTTTCCAGTCGCGGGCAAGCGTTAAAACGCTGTCGCGGGTAATACCTGCTAATATGGTATCGCCCAATGGTGCGGTTATTAACACATCATCTATTACAAACATTAAATTCATTGTTCCTGATTCTTCCAGGTAGCGGTGGTTGCGGGCATCTGTCCAGATGATTTGATGATAACCTCTTTGCTGTGCCAGTTTAGTAGGGAATAGGGAGCGTCCGTAATTACCCGATGCTTTTACATATCCTACTCCTCCTTCCACTGCTCTTATAAAATTAGTTTCTACCAGCACTTTCACCGGCTCATTATAATAGGCACCTCCCGGGGAAGTGATAATATAAAAACGATAATCATCAGATGGCTTCACTCCAATGTATTCGTCCGTACCTATTAAAAACGGTCGAATATAAAGAGAAGCACCTTCGGTAGTAGGCACCCATTGGTTGTCCAAATTAATTAATTGCTTTAACCCTTCCATAAATAATTCCTGCGGAATGCTTGGCATAGCCATGCGTTCGGCAGAGAGGTTTATTCTTTTATGATTGTCCAGCGGACGAAATAATAACACCTCTCCTTTATCATTTTTGTAAGCTTTCATGCCTTCAAAAATAGCTTGTCCGTAATGCAGTGCAGAAGTAGCGGGGCTCATCGGCACCTGCCCGTAAGGCACTATCCGCGCATCTCCCCACTGCCCGTCTTTATAATCATCAATGAACATGTGGTCGGCAAAAACTTTCCCGAAATGCAGGTCATTAAAATCAATTTCGTTTATTCTTGATTGTGGTGTTCTTTGAACTTTCACAAGCGGTGTTTGTGTTGTAAGCATCATGTATGGTATTAACTAAGCGATAAAATTAAGGATTTAATTTGTTTTAGCAATTTTTAGATAAAGATTAATTTGCCCCGTTTCGTTTGCGCATAAACCATTCGAAACTTAATAATGCCATTAGTAAAAAGAAAATCCATTTGAGATTGATTAAGTCGGTCAGTTTTTTTTCGGAATAAGAAACCGATTTAATGTCCTCCCTGCTGTTCAGTTGTTTGACCAATTTATCCAGCTCATTCGGATACACCATTGTTCCGTTATGTTTTTTAGCAAGGCTGAACAATAGCTGGTGGTCGGCTACCGTGTTTACTAATTCTACCTGCAAAGCACTTATGCTAAAATTCCCGCGTTGGGTGTACATCTTCTCTCCTGCCTTCACCTTTGCTTCGTATTTATATTCTCCTACGCGCATCATCCCTGCATTAAGGCGGTAAGCATTAGATGTTTTGCTGAATGTAAACGGAAACGTTTTGTTGTCCGAATTGGTAATAGTAATGTTTACCTCCGGCTCATTAATCAATTCATAACTTTCGTTATACACTTCTGCTTCCATTTCTATTACTTCATTTTCAGGAAAGTTGTTTTTATTGATTACCTTAAAAAAACTTTTATCTGCTTTCACCGAAAGGTACTGCACTGTTTTGGAAACTAATTCATCAAACAGAGTATGATTACCATGTGCGGCAAAATCCTGCAACCGCCAGCGCCATATTCCCTCGCCTTCCACTATTGCCATTTTATTTTCACCCACAGCAGTAAAATACATAAAAGGCGTTTTGGTATCTACTATCCCGATGCGTTGATATATCAATACATTGGCGCTGTTCTCCGCTGCATACGTTCCGAAGGGGCAGCTAACGGCAGGAAAATCTTTTATCGCCTTGCGCAACTCATCGCTGATGGTAAACAATGGAAAATTTTTATCTGCCACGGGTTCACAATCGTTGGGTTTTTGATTGGAAGGAGTTACACTCCAATTGCTTTTTAATATGGAGCCAGCACCAGAAAACGCCCATACCGGGAGGTTCGCCCCGTTTATTTCATTGAGTATTTTTGATACAGGGTTTTTTGTATTGGGCAATTGGTAGAGAATAACAAGGTTATATTTCTTGAGGGGCTTATCAAAATTATCGATGGTGTAGCTCTCCACTTCATAGTTCTGGTTGGCTTCTATAGATTCTTTAATAGCAGCAATATCAGGGTGAGGAGCATCTGCCAGGATAAGTATTTTCTGACGCGCATCCAGCACATCTATAAATACATCCCTTTCATTATTTGCCAAACTCATCTCTTCGGGCAAGGAAGAAAGTTTTATTTTGTAATGCTGCAAACCAGCTTCTTTAGCGTCCAGCAGAACCGGAATGGAAGTGATAAAAGCATCGGAATTAAAATTAACGGTTTGAGTAAATAACACTGCTGTTCCTTTGCTTACAGTAAGTGTAGTGGTTTTGCCTTTCAACTGTTTTGCATTTACAACCAACTCCATTGGAAACTGATTTCCAAGATAGGCAAGGCGATTTGAATTTACCTTTGCCAGGATAATATCTTTTTTAACAGTGGTATCTCCCAATGCAATGGTGTAAACAGGCACTTTTATTTTATCAGACGAATAAAGCGGATTGGAACCTTTGTTATATAAACCATCAGTAGCAAGCAGTACCGCACCTACATTCCGGTTGCTGTAGCGGGTTTCTATTTCATCAAATAAAGATGAAATATCAGTTTGTTTTTCATTGAACTTTAAGGAGTCTGTTGCTTTTAATTCTTTGATTTTATCAGCAAAAGAATAGGCGCGAACTTCATATTTAGCCCCTAATTCATCCATCAGTTTTTGAAGTGCATGTTTGTATTCTATTTTGTACATCGCAGAATCTTTGCCCACTATTATTGATTCGGAATTGTCCTGGGCAATAATAATCACGGGCTTTTCGATGGTCCGGTTAATGTTTTTTAATAAAGGAGAAAGCAAAAAGAATGAAAGAATGGTGATAACAATAAAACGAAAAGCAGCCATGAGCCTTACCATCCAGGCAGAAAATTCGCTTAATGATTTGTCTTTTCTGTAAAGAACAAATGAATAAACAAATCCTGCACCGATGCAGAAAAAGCTAAACCATAAAGGATATTCTGTGATTAAATTCATATTAGTTCAGCGAATAACGAATGTAAAGCTCAACGAATAACGAATTTTCGCGAATAACGAATGTAAACTAATTGGGAAGTGAAACGAATATTGCATTTGAATCAAAAATTTAGGGATTAATTAATCTTTTATAGACTATGCCTTCTTTTCCAAAATTAATTAAAATAGCCAACTTCAATTTGGATGTTTTTAAATAATCAATAGTTTGGTCAATATTGGCTTTCGAAAATTTGTCGTTTCTTTTTATTTCAACAACAATTTTATTCTCGACAACAAAATCAAATCTTCGTGTTGCTAAAACTTGTTCTTTAAATTTTATTTGATGTACTAATTGTTCATTAAATTCAAGTTGTTTGTCTTTGAAAGAAAGAGCGAGTGCCTTTTGATATATGTCTTCTTTGAATCCGAAACCTATGGCATTATGAACTTCAAAAGCACAACCAACGATTTGAAAACTTAATTCGGGAAATAATAAATCTTTTCGTTTTAACTCGGTCACTGATTCGTTATTCGTGAAAATTCGTTATTCGTTGAACGTTATTCCTTGTTAAGTAAGCATTCCACCGCACACATTAATAACCTGCCCGGTAATATAGGAACTCATATCCGATGCCAGGAACACAGCAGCATTTGCCACATCTTCTGCTGTTCCCCCACGTTTTAGAGGAACACCATTTCTCCATCCCTCCACCACTTTAGCATCCAGTGCAGCGGTCATCTCTGTTTCTATAAAGCCAGGGGCAATGGCATTGCAGCGAATGTTTCGTGAACCCAATTCCAAAGCAATGGATTTGGTGAAACCTATAATTCCTGCTTTTGATGCAGCATAATTCGATTGTCCTGCGTTTCCTTTTATTCCCACCACCGAACTCATGTTAATGATAGAACCTTTACGCTGCTTCAGCATTGGTTTCTGAACCGATTTGGTAACATTAAATATGGATTTCAAATTGGCATTCATTACTTCATCCCATTGTTGTTCGCTCATCCGCATTAATAAATTATCGCGGGTAATTCCGGCATTATTTACCAGCACATCAATGGTTCCGAAATCAGCAATCACAGCATTCACCAGCTCTTCCGAAGCTTTATAATCTGCTGCATCAGAACAATACCCTTTTGCTTTTATTCCATACGCTTCCAGTTCTTTTTCCAGTTCCTGTGCTTTTTCCACAGAAGACAAATAAGTGAAAGCAATGTTAGCCCCCTGTTCTGCAAACTTCAATGCAATGCCCCGCCCGATACCGCGGGAAGCACCTGTTATCAAAGCAATTTTGCCCTCCAGTAATTTCATAATTAAAATAGTTTAAGTTGGATAGATAATTAGTTAGTCCACTCTGTTGGCATGATGGTGTGGGCTTTCCCGTCTTGTATCTTCTGCCAGTGCTTTTGCCATTGCAATGCCAATGTCGGCAGGAGAATCAACTACAATAATGCCGCACTCCCGCATTATTTTCTTTTTTGCTTCTGCTGTATCGTCATCTCCACCCACAATAGCACCAGCATGACCCATAGTTCGCCCTTTCGGAGCCGTTTCCCCAGCTATAAAACCAACAACAGGTTTACGATTTCCATCTGCTTTTATCCATCGGGCAGCTTCTGCTTCCAGGTTTCCGCCTATTTCACCAATGATAATAATAGCATGTGTTTCTTCATCGTTCATCAGCAATTCCACCGCTTCTTTGGTAGTAGTGCCAATAATCGGGTCGCCCCCGATGCCAATAGCAGTAGTTATTCCAAGTCCTGCTTTCACGGTCTGGTCAGATGCTTCATACGTTAACGTCCCCGATTTGGAAACAATTCCCACATTTCCTTTTTTAAACACAAACCCCGGCATAATGCCTACTTTGGCTTCATCTGCCGATATTACTCCCGGGCAATTAGGTCCAATCAGCGTGCAGTTTCTTCCTGTCAAATACTCCTTTACCTGTATCATATCCTTCACCGGTATGCCTTCCGTAATACAAACGATCACTTTAATTCCTGCTTCGGCAGCTTCCATAATGGCATCAGCAGCAAAGGCAGGGGGCACAAAAATAATGGAAGTATCGGCATCCGCTTTTTTAACTGCTTCCTGAACAGTATTAAAAACAGGGCGTTCCAGGTGAGTACTTCCGCCTTTGCCGGGAGTAACTCCTCCCACCACATTGGTTCCGTATTCAATCATTTGCGAGGCATGAAAAGTTCCTTCCGTTCCGGTGAATCCCTGCACTATTATTCTTGAATTTTTATTTACTAATACACTCATATTATTATTTATTTTATTATTTATTGATTTTTATATTTTATTTTTTTTGAATTATTACCTGTTGAATTGTTTTTTCAGTCGGCTAAATTATAGTTTTACTGCGTTATTGCAAAGCAAATAATTACTTTTGTCGAAATTAAGCTTTTAATTCATTGAAGACATCGTTTATTAATAAAGATACTATTGTGGCTCTTGCCACTCCTCAAGGTGTTGGAGCTATCGGAATTATAAGGGTTACCGGACCGGATACTTTTGCCATTTGTAATAAACTATTTGCAACAAAAAGTTTTAAGAAAATTGATTTAACATCAAAACCATCTCATACCGTTCATTTTGGGGTAATTCACGATGGGGATGTAATCATAGATGAAGTGCTCGCTACTCTTTTTAAAGCGCCTTCTTCCTACACTTCCGAAGATACTATAGAAATTTCCTGTCACGGTTCAGGGTTTATTCAGCAGCATATTATTCAACTTATTGTTAAGAACGGTGCGCGAATGGCGCAGGCAGGAGAATTTACCCTTCGTGCTTTTCTGAATGGCAAACTGGATTTGTCGCAGGCAGAAGCCGTGGCAGATTTAATAGCTGCCGGTTCATCCGCTTCTCACCAGGTAGCTATACAACAAATGCGGGGCGGCTTTTCGAATAAAATAAAATTGCTGCGCCAAAACTTAATTGACTTTGCTTCTTTAATAGAACTTGAACTTGACTTTAGTGAAGAAGATGTGGAATTTGCTGACAGAACCGATTTGAAAAACCTGGTCAGCACTATTCAGCGGATTGTACAGCGATTGATTGATTCGTTTGAAGTAGGCAATGTTATTAAAACAGGTATTCCCGTGGCTATTGTAGGTAAGCCCAACGCAGGAAAATCTACTTTGCTAAATGTTTTGCTGGAAGAAGACAGAGCCATTGTATCTGAAATACCAGGCACAACCAGGGATGTAATAGAAGATGAAATAACAATTGACGGAGTGCTGTTTCGTATTATTGATACCGCAGGTATTCGTGAAACCAGCGACATTATTGAATCCATAGGGGTTGAAAAAACATTTCAGCAAATAAAATTTTCGTCTATTGCCATTTATTTATTCGATGCTCACGATATAACCGCTACCGAACTTCATCAGATAGTGGACGATTTGGCGCCCCATCTTCATAATTCTCATTTATTGTTAGTTGCCAACAAAATTGATAAAGAAGATATTAATTATATCAAAAAAGAATTTTCTGATTTTCCTGATATGCTTTTTATTTCTGCCAAGGAGCGCACCCATATTGATGAATTGAAACAACACCTGGTTAAATTGTTCGACAGCAAAACAGTAAACGTAACAGAAACAATAGTTACCAATGCCCGTCATGTGGAGGCATTGCAACATACCAACGTGGCGTTGTTGCGGGTGCTGGAAGGATTAAGCAATAATGTAACCGGAGATTTCCTGGCAATGGACATCAGGCAGGCACTGCATTATTTAGGTACCATTACCGGTGAGATTTCTACTGACGATTTGCTCTCAAATATTTTTTCAAGGTTTTGTATCGGGAAGTAAGTTAGCGAAAACAATTCATTACTATTTACACTAAAATCATCCACCACCTGTTGACTTATACCTCTTTTTATTCCTTCACCACTTTCCCTGTTTGAATAACTCCTGTCTTGTTTTTTAATTCGTAAAAATAAATTCCTTTTGCAAACTGTTCGGTGTTCAACATAACAGACCCTGCAAAGGTTTGGTGCAACAGTATCCGCGAAGTAACATCAAAAATTGTTACTTCAGAAGGCTGGCTGCTGTTGGTTTTAATTGTTAATTGTGTAGTAGCAGGATTAGGAAACACCGTCATCACATTGGCATCCAGCTCCTGTATAGATTCAGGGATACAGGAATTAACGGTTGGGGGCAATTCGGAAGCAGGGTATAATCGGACATTGTCTAATATAAGTTCTGTGCAGGGAATGCAGATGTGCCCCCAGTTGGTAAATTTAATAGTGTGTGAAACAGAAGTAGCCATAAACTGGATAAGGTAACGGGTGCCAATGCTGACAGGGTTTGCCCGTGTAGGTTTGCATTTTAAAAAAGTATTTCCAAAACCAATATCCACCGCAAATACTCCTGGTTTCATCCAGCCATTTGTTTGCGGCTCGCCCCCTGCCCAGAATTCAAGCACATATGTTGTTCCTGTTACTAAACCATTCACTGTTTGCGACAAGCTAACCCCGTTGCTTCCTCCAAAAGTTGCATCGTTGGTAGGATAGCCTGCTGGAATGGTGGTTATTTCGCAGGTAGAAGAAGCAAGGCATAAGGTATCGTTGTAGGTGGCAGAACAGGTAGCAGCGTTGCTCCCGTTTCCGAAATAGGCTGCTTTGCTTCCATCGGCTGTTACGGTAAAGGTATTGTCATCAATGCTTGGGTAAGAAGCCGTTCCTCCCCCGCTGCATATCCAGTTGGCAATGGAACACGAAAAATTAGTAGAAGCCGGACAAAAGGTACTGGTGTACTGATTAGAAAGACAGGTTGTGTTTTCGAATCCCCCGTTAACGATGTGATTATTTACATTCAGACCAATAGAATCATTTTGATTGAAGCATTGAATGCAAAGAATTTGTGCCGGAGCAAATTGTATGGATATAAATATCAATACAAAGGATAGTAAATTTTTTTTCATAGAGATTTAGGGTTTGGTGAATAAACAAAACTACAATTTATTTTTGGAGATATGATTTTTTATTTGAAGGCTGTTTAGGTTCTGTAATTTTAATATGCCTGATTTTAGCAATTTAGTTTTTTCAAATAAACCTGCCTACGGCAACTACCGGAAACAGGTTTTGTTTAAAATAATCGGATGAGACCAAATTCCCGGTATTACTGACCAGCTACCCAGTATTACTGACCATATACCAGGTAGAGGAGACCATATACCCGGTAGATGAGACCATTTACCCGGTATTATTGACCAGCCACCTGGTATCATTGACCATGTACCCTTAAACCATCTACCCAGTAATCATTGACCAGCTAAAAGATTTTCATCTGATTATTTTAGTGTTTTTTAAGAGAGAGTCTTCGCTGCATAAGAATGACACTATGTTGGGAGGTAGTTGGGAAGGAGAGCGGGAGAGCCTGTGCCTGAATTGCACTATTTTATTAAACTTACATACCCTATGCAAACCAAGGAAACAAAACACTAAGTACCTGTACGGATACAAAATACCTTAAACAGGGTATGCCGCAGTCTTTAAAAAACATTTATTTTTGCAAAAGTATTTTAACAAAAACAAAATCTACTTTCAATAAATAAATAACCCTAAATTAAAAAAAACGAATACAAAAAACTACTTCCGCATTATTATCTGCGCACTTTTCGTGATATTGATTGTAACAGATTATTCCGTTGCTCAAACTGCCGGAGATTACAGAACTGTCGCCTCCGGAAACTGGAACAACCCTGCTATCTGGCAAACCTATGATGGAGCAAGCTGGCTAAATGCAGGCATCAGCCCCTCTTCCTCCGATGGTCTCATCACCATTCAATCTCCACATTACATCACCATTAACAGTTCCCTAACTGCCGACCAGGTAGTGGTGAACAACGGAGCAACGCTGGAAAACGTAAGTTCCTTTACCATACCCAACGGAACAGGCACAGATATGGATGTCAACGGTGCTTTTATATTAAATGGAACTTTAACAGGAGCAGGCACCATAGAGATTAATTCCGGTGGTAGTTTCGATTGGGCAAGCGGCTATTTTGGTAGTACCGGAACCCTCAATGTCAACACAGGTTCTGCATATACCATCAGCAGCTCTAATAATAAATTCTTTTACGACAGTGGTACAATAAACAATTACACCACCTGCACCTGGACAGGAACAGGTGGGGTCTATATGTATAATGGTACGCCTGCTTTTAATAATTACGGCACCTTCAACATTAATACCGATGCCGGTTTTTATAATTATTATTATGGTTCAGTTAACTTTACCAACGAGGCAACAGGCACAGTAAATAAGATTGGAGGCACAGGTGAAACTTCATTTCAAAGTAATTGTTCATACAATAACTATGGCACTATGACCGTTTCAAGCGGAACAATTTCATTTAGCGGAACCGGTTATAATTATGGAATAATGAATACCACAAATACAGGCATATTAAACTTTCCTGCCGGAATATGCCACGTAATGACGGGTGCTACCTTTACAGGAGCAGGACATGTAGCTATAACAGGCGGAGTGTTCTCCATTGACGGAACCTCAAGTGCTACCGGCTGTTCTCTCGATTGGTCTTCCGGGAATATGTCGGGTGCATCTGTTTTTAATTTTAATTCAGGAAGCTCCTTCAACTGGATTGGCGGTTACTTTGATGTATCAGGAATCATCAATGTAAATGCAGGTGCTGCAATGACCATCAGCAGTGGAAATAATAAATTCTTTTACAACAACGGAAC
>JANYDQ010000046.1 GCA_025363555.1 Bacteroidota bacterium
GATGGCAGGGCATCGTGCAGGTACTTTACATATAGTAAAAACTGATATAAATGGAAATTTCCAATGGGAAAAAGTATATGCAGGAACTGCGGGGCAGGGATTTATAAAACAATTACCCGACAGCACTTATATTTTAGTTGGTGCTAAAATAGTTAGTGGATTGGCTGCTCAAGCCTATATAGCCAAACTTACAAAAGCAGGAATTATTATCTGGCAACAAACTTATGGAGGGGCAGGTGACCAACAACTCTACTCCATTCCCATAATTTTAAATGATGGAAGCATAGTATGTTCCGGGGTAAGTACTCCTTCTTCCATTCCTTTTGGTTTATTATTAAAAACGGACAGTTCAGGCAACCAGGTGTGGTTACGAACATATTATGCAAACCCGAATATTGATAATTATATTTATGATGTGAAGCACACATCTGATAACGGATATTTGATGACTGGAACTGGTTTCGCAGCTTCCCAAGATGCATGGGTAATAAAAGTAGATAGCAATGGATGTGAATATGCGGGGTGTAATGTGGGGGTGGAGGAATTAGGAATAAATAATGAGGAAATAGAAATTTATCCCAACCCGGCAACAACTCAATTAACAATTCAACAATTAAGCAATTCAACAATTAAAGTTATACATATATATAATGTGTTGGGAGAAATAGTGAATAGCGAGCAGCGAATAGGCAATAGGGAAACTGGGATGGATGTAAGCAACCTGGCAAAAGGCATTTATTTTATAGAAGTAGTAACAGAGCAAGGAAATTTAAGAAAGAAATTTGTGAAGGAATAAAAATATTTTCAATTGTTTAAAACAAAATAAAAAAACATTTCGTGAAACTTTGTGTTCTTAGTGTCTTAGTGGTAAATCTTTTTTTTCGCGCTCTGCGTTTTTTACTCTGCGTTTTTTTTAGTTTGTGTTTACCCGATTATTCTTTTTATATTTACATCGGCTAAAGAGAAAAAATGTATAAAGCAAAAAAATTGAATGAAGGAGGAAATGGTATTTATATGAATATTTTTTTTCAGGGATGATGTAAAAAACGAATTACATCAATAAACAGGATGCACTACATGTGTGAGGTAGTGGCAGATTCATGGGAAGAGATTGGGTAAGGAAAAGTTAGAGAAACTTGCTTAAAAACAATCTTAATAAACAAACTAAATATATGTCCCATGAAAAAAATCCTACACTATGCCATTGCAGCACTCATGCTGCTTTCATTCATCTCACAAAAAACAAACGCCCAGAGTAATGCCGTTATTGCAGTTACCCCCGACAGCACCGCTACCGGAACTACAGTTACTTTAACCATTTCAGGTTCGGGTACATTATTTACACAAGCTACTTCATCGCTTAGGCAAAATACTTCCACCTACAATTTACCATTATATACTACTGCTATTTTTGCTACAAGCATTTCTATTATAAACGACAGCACAATGGTGGGTACGTTTGCCATTCCCATCGGGCTGAATTTATCCGGACTCTGGAACGTGTATGCGGACCTGGCAGCGCCAATGGTAAATGGGTTTAAAATATATTCGTCCAATGTGGTGGTTAGTGGCATTGCTTATTACGATGATAATGCAAACTGTGTGAAAGATGGTGTGGAACCAAACCAGACACAGTATCCGGGAACAGTTACTATTCAGCCCGGAAATATTGTTACCCACACCGACAATACCGGCTATTATATGGCGGAACTGCCTTTGGGTACTTATAACGCAACTATACATTACAATTCATCAGGGGGCAATATTACTTGTCCGGCTACAACGTACGATACCCTTCATATAGCTACTGCTGTGCCTGTATATTATCCCAACCAGAATTTTGCAATAAGTCGTGTGTTTATATCCGGTTATGTGTATCATGATGCGAATGGCAACTGCGTTTTTGATGCAGGCGAGACTCCGGTACAAAACTGTCATATAATTTCGCATCAAATTGGAGCCTGGAATATTTATTCTCATATAGTGGATTCGAATGGTTATTATTCTTCTTATTTCCCGACAGGAAATTATGACCTGACGTTTAATGCAGTTATCCCGGGAGGCAGCAATCTCTTAAAAACCTGTCCTCCTTATGCGTATGATACTATACATATAGCAACCGCCACCAGCGTTTCTCTCACAAATCAGAATATAGGGATAAATTATGTTACCCTTACGGGAAATATTTATCACGACTTAAATGGAAACTGCATACACGATACTTCTGACGTTGGCTTCCACGGAGGCATGGTAAAATTTATGCCCGGCTCTATTTTGGCAGTAGTTGGTGCAAGTGGATTTTATACCATGAATGTGCCAGTAGGAACTTATACCGGAACTTTAAATTATATTAATCCAAGTGTTACCTGTTGTCATCCTTTTGATACAGTTAATATTGCTTCTTCTGTGTTCACCACTATTCCGAATAATGATTTTGGTGTTGATTTCACAGTTATTGAAGGCAATGTGTACAGGGATATGAATGGAAACTGCATTAGGGATACCCTTGAGCCGAAATATTATAACGCGCATGTAAAACTGTTACCCCTGATGACTACTACCACTATTGATACCAATGGTTTTTACAGGTTCACTGTTCCGATAAGCAACGCAACATACAACATCCATCTTATTTCATTACCATACAATTTCATAACCTATTGTCCCAATACAATTAACACTACCACTGCTTCCGATACCATCAGCAATATTAATATTGGGGTTCATTATGATGTTGTAAGCGGTTATGTTTACAGGGACTTGAATAATAACTGCATTAAGGATGCAGGAGATTCGGTTCCTTCTTTTGGGATTATAAATATTACTCCCAATAATGTTTATGCCTATTTTAACCCTACAACAGGATATTATTCAGCAATAGTTCCCGTTGGATTTTATACCAATACTGTTACTTATAATACATATAATAGTATCGTCCCTTGTCTTTCTACCATATCTGTGCCTGTGGCGAGCAATAGTTGCAGCGATTTTGCCAACAATAATTTCGGAATCAATTATAATTATGTGGAAGGATATGTGTATGATGATTTGAATGCAGACTGTACTCACGATTTTTCGGAACCTGCTTACACAGGCGGTTATGTGTTAATTAACCCGGGAAACATTTATGCTTACTTATATAATGGCGGGCATTACAAAGCACCTATTCCACTTGGAACATATATCGCCACCTTGACTATGAACTATTATTATAGCGATGTTACCGGCTGTCCTAATTCTGATACAATGCATATCTCCGGTACAGTTGCTCACAATTTTACAGGTCCTGATTTTGGTGTTACTTATGATAAAATACAGGGAACAATTTATGTTGACGGTAATTCTAATTGCCTGTACGATACCACCGATTCACCTTATAATTATGGATATGTAGTGGTTTCACCGGGAAGTCATTATGGTT
>JANYDQ010000349.1 GCA_025363555.1 Bacteroidota bacterium
GTATTTCTACGTTTTAAAAACCGTTGGCTCTGATGGGAAGGAGCACGAGGATAAAGGTTTCTTTATTTTGACGCGGTAGCTGATGGTTATTAGAACTAAGAAGTTATCTAAAAATGACCAAATTCCTAATGTAAGACCTCACCCCTTTATCCCCTCTCCGAAGGAGAGGGGGGAGGAAGTGAAGTTGGGAGTAAAAATACTTAGCACTTCAGGAAACGTCACCCCTCTCCTTTTTCAAGGAGATTCTGTGATACAAAATACAAACAATGCAAAATAATTTTTATTTTTGCAGCTGACTTAGGTCATAAGCAATAGATTATTCTATAAGCTTGGTTAGGGCGGGAGCATTTGCTACCTGCCCTAAATTTTTTTGATAGTGGTCAGCATCATACATTTGTTCTTTTACCCAAAGCGTGTACATCAGTTGCAGAATTTTACGTTGTACGGCTACCACAGCTTTCATTTTTATTCCATGTTTGCTTACCAACCGTACAAAGATACTTTTCATATTCTCATCATTTCTTATTGCAGATAAAGCCGGCAGATGAACTGCTTTTCGGATGTGTTTGTTTCCTCTTTTGCTTATTCTTGGTTTACTTCTAACACTTGTTCCCGAATTTTTTACAACAATATCCAAACCTGCATAACTCACCAATTGTCGCTTGTTTTCTATGTTTCGGAATCCTTGAGTTTCGCCCACAATGCTTGCAGCAGTTATAAATCCAACTCCTGGAATGCTGGTAATGAATTCCAGTTTGCGTTTCAGTTCTGCATCAGTGGCAATCAACTCCTTCATATCTTTTTCCACTTCTTTGATTTGTTTGTTCATCAACTCCACTCTTTTTTCCATTCTTTTGATGGTTTTAGGTCCAGACTCTTCACCTGCTTTTTCAGCGTGAATGAGGTTTTTGATTGCCGAACGTTCTTCCACCAGGCGGTTTCTTTCTCTGCTGTAGTGTTTCAACTGGTTGTAAAGCGGATGGGGAGCTTCCCAGTTTTCCAGTTGCTTTTCAATGCCCATCTGTGCCAATGCATTTGCCGAGGTTTGGTCGGTAATGGTTTTGATGTGCAGCGTTTTCATAAAGTGCATTGCTTTGTTGGGCAATACCACCGATACATCATATCCATTGGCGTGTAAAAAATGAACACACCGCTGGTGATACACTCCCGTGGCTTCCATCACAAACTGGATAGGTGTTTCAAGCGGTTTGATTTTTTGTTGCCATTTCAGTAATGCTTTAAATCCTTTTTCCGAATTTACAAACACAGCATTGGCTATGATGTTGATGTTGCCCAACCCTGTCCGTTGTGCAAACGAACATACCAGTTCGTTCTGGGCTACATCAATACCCACGCAATTTTGAATTAATTCTTCCATTCTTTCTTTTTTTGTTTTTTTTAATTGATTAATAAATCTGTTTTAAAGTCATCAATAAGGAAAAATCTTTTTTCGTTTTTTCTCGTGTTTTATACAATCTGTACCAACTGGCGGTATGATTAAAATTCTGTTCAAACTCCTAAAGATAAAAAGAAATGGGGCGATATCTCCTTCACAGCATTCTGATACTATCAGATGCGAACGGGGGAATTTGCTCCCATTTCTTTTCCCTATTAATTTTTCATAAAAGTAATACTTTTTAAATTATGGGTGCAAACATACGAGAGGGGGTAGGAAGTGAAGTTGGGAGTAAAAATACTTAGTACTTCAGGTATCGTCACGCCTCTCCTTTCTTCAAGAGAAGGGGTAGCAGGTGAGCAACCTAATAAAAATAGGTTCTTGAGCTTATATCTATTTAGTACTTCAGGAAACGTCACCCCTCTCCTTCGGAGAGGGGATGGGGGTGAGGTCTAAAGAGCACGTGTAATTATTTTCGGCTGTTTTTAGACAGCTTCTAAGAATAACTGGCAATCCATTTTTTTTGTTAATTATTAATACAGGTCGCCCTTACGGGGCAATGTCATTAAGTTAAGGATTAACCCGCTAATAAAAATATCGCTCCGATGGAGCTTTTACTAATTGCACTTTTACAATTTCTATTAAGATAAAAGCTCCTACCGGAGTAAAAAACCATAGTCCGAATGCTCCAGCGGAGCAATATCTTAATAGAAAATAATGTTTCAAATTACCCTAAGCTCCATCGGAGCGGCATATTGAATATTTCAAATCCCATTGCTAAATTCCTTAACTTAATGACATTGCGCTACGGGGCTTTATATATATCCTATTTATGGT
>JANYDQ010000380.1 GCA_025363555.1 Bacteroidota bacterium
GTTTACAAAGAAACACAATCAGTAACTACCAATACACTTGGTTTGTTTAGCGTAAACATTGGGCTGGGAACTCCTGTTATTGGTACATTTGGTGCTATCAACTGGGGGAGTGGCAACAAGTTTACGCAAGTAGAAATGGATGCAACAGGCGGTGTTACTTATGTAGATATGGGCACTTCGCAAATGTTATCTGTGCCTTATGCTTTATATGCGCTTACAAGCGGAAGCGGTGGTGCAACTGGTGCTACCGGAGCAACGGGTGTTGCCGGAACAAATGGAACAAATGGAACAAATGGAACAAACGGTGCAATGGGTGCTACAGGTATTTCGGGAACAAACGGAACAAACGGAACAAACGGTATAGATGGAGCTACAGGGGCTACAGGTATTGACGGAACAAACGGAACAAATGGAATGGACGGTGCAACAGGGGCTACCGGGTTAACAGGTGATGTAGGTCCTACGGGTGCGCCAGGCAGTGGCTCGGTTTCGGGAACAGTAAATTATGTGGGGAAATTTAGCACAGGAACTGCAATAGGCAATTCGCAAATTTTTGATAATGGTTCAAATGTAGGAATTGGAAGCACCTCCGGTTTTGTTGGTAAACTAAATGTGTACACACCTTACACCACAGCAATAAATGGTGAAAGTACTGTATCTAACGGAACAGGAATAACTGGGAAATGTAATACAGGAACAGATGCATGGGGAATATATGGCGAAAGCACCTCCGGGTATGCAGGGTACTTTAACGGAAAAGTATATGTTACCACTAAAATAGGTATTGGAGCTGTTCCTAATTATCCTTTGCATTTTGGTAATGTAATTGGAGATAAAATTTCCTTCTTTGGTACTTCAGGTCCGCATTATGGTATAGGTGTTCAGGGTGGGTTACTTCAAATACATTCAAACGTATTAGCTTCTGATATTGCTTTTGGATATGGCGAAAGCAATGCAATGGTTACCAATGTAACCTTTAAAGGCAATGGCAGGGTAGGAATAGGAACCACCTCACCCCAGGAACAATTGGAAATAACAGGTAATGTAACCTCATCGGGAAGTTTAGCAGGATTTCGTTTTGCAGATAGAACTTTAGGGTATAACAACGGCTATCAGTGGTATGCATCAGGCGGTAAAGCTCGCTTGTACGACCACAATACAAACACTGATAGAATGACCATTGACCAAAGTGGAAATGTAGGTATCGGAACCTCATCACCACAAACTTTACTGGATGTGAACGGCACAATAAAAACAAACAACCTGGCTATGACAACAGGTGCCGGGGCGAACAAAGTGTTGCAAAGTGATGCAAGTGGTAATGCAAGTTGGGTTTCGCAAGCCATAATACCTGCCGGCACTGCTCCAGGACAAATGATGTATTGGGATGGCAACGGGTGGATAACTGTACCTCCGGGCACCACAGGGCAAACGTTAACCTATTGTAATGGCTATCCTCACTGGGGTCCGTGCGGTAATTTAGCAGCCGTATATACCAATACAGTAACTTCCATAACCAATAACTCTGCCATTTGCGGTGGCACTATAACAGCCGATGGTGGTACCCCTGTTACGGCAAAGGGTGTATGCTGGAGCACCACCAACAATCCTACTATAGCAAACGCCCACACTTCGGATGGAACAGGAATTGCAACCTTCTCAAGCAATATTACAGGGCTTTCCATAGGCGGATATTATGTGCGTGCGTATGCCACCAATGGTGCAGGAACATCTTATGGTTTATCGGTATTTTTTGCAGCCTCCAATTTTACCATTGGGCAGAGTTACCAGGGTGGTACCATTGTATATATTGATGCCAGTGGTGTACACGGATTAATAGCCGCTACAACCGACCAAAGCACAGGTATTCAATGGAGCAATGGCGCTAACTTATTAGTTAACACCTCCTATGCCATAGGCACCGGAAATGCGAATACTGCCAATATAATTTCTTTGCAGGGTGCCGGAAGTTACGCAGCTTCTTTATGCGATAATTTAGTTTCAGGAGGATATAGCGATTGGTATTTACCCAGTCTGGACGAACTGCTCCAGGCGTGTTCCGTACTTACCAATGGTGTTGCTTACTGGACTTCTACCGGGTATCCTGATACAATTAATTATTATGATTATGACGATGTTGCCGGTACAGTGGACCCATCCAGTTGTTTGGATTATGAGCTTGTAAGAAACACACTTCATTATGTTCGTGCGTTCAGGTCGTTTTAATTTTTTTGAATAAACACATATAATCTTGTCCGTCATCTTCCCAATTTGAAGAGGGTAGGGGCAAGGTGTTAATAAAGATTTAATTCGTTCAAATATAAATATTTTCATTTATTTTTGCGGCTTCAAAACTAAAAAAACTAATCATCTTCGCAGTTATTATCAATTGTCAATTATAAAAATAGTGTTTATTTAAAATATTAAGGCTTAATTTTGGCGTCTGAAATTTTAAATCACTAAAAACTTAAACAAATGAAAAAAATTATCCTCTTCTTAACTATTGCCTATTGCCTATTGGCTATTGGCTATTTACATGCACAATCACCATCTGCTATTCCTTACCAGGCAGTAGCACGCAACAGCAGCGGTAATCTTATTGCAAGTCAAAACATTTCGTTGCGTTTCACCATTCATGATGCCAGTGCTACTGGCACAGCAGTATATCGCGAAACACAATCAGTAACTACCAATACACTTGGTTTGTTTTCTGTCAATATTGGTGCAGGCACAGTGGTAGCCGGCACATTTGCAGGTATCAATTGGGCAAGTGGAAATAAATTTACACAAGTGGAAATGGATGTAACGGGAGGCACAAGTTATGTTGACATGGGCACTTCGCAAATGTTATCTGTGCCTTATGCCTTGTATGCCGCCACCAGTGGTAATGGTGCAGGAGCAACAGGTGCAACGGGAACAACCGGTCTCCAAGGTCCCATAGGTCCTACAGGAAACAATGGCACTAACGGAACCAATGGCACTAACGGCACTAACGGTGTTGCAGGAGCAACCGGAGCAACGGGAGCAGCGGGAACCAATGGAACTAACGGAACTAACGGAGTTGCAGGAGCAACAGGTAATAATGGCACTAACGGTACCAATGGTATAGCAGGTGCTACAGGAGCAACAGGAAATGATGGAACCAATGGTACAGCAGGAGCTACAGGAAATAATGGAACCAATGGTACAGCAGGTGCTACTGGTGCTACAGGAAACAATGGCACTAACGGAGCTACAGGAAATAATGGAACCAATGGTACTGCAGGTGCTACTGGTGCAACTGGAAATGCAGGAATTAATGGAACCAATGGTATAGCAGGAGCTACTGGT
This sequence comes from Bacteroidota bacterium, assembly GCA_025363555.1. Lineage (GTDB taxonomy): Bacteria > Bacteroidota > Bacteroidia > 2-12-FULL-35-15 > 2-12-FULL-35-15 > 2-12-FULL-35-15. Next base: position 3,331 of record JANYDQ010000380.1, read on the forward strand.
GCTACAGGAAATAACGGAACAAACGGAACGAATGGTTTAGCAGGAGCTACCGGAGCAACAGGTAATAATGGCACTAACGGTACCAATGGTATAGCAGGAGCAACAGGAGCAACAGGAGCAACAGGAGCAACAGGTAATAATGGAACGAATGGTACCAATGGAACTAACGGTACCAATGGTACAGCAGGTGCTACAGGCGCAACAGGTAATAATGGTACTAACGGTACCAGTGGTGCAGCAGGTGCTACAGGTGCAACAGGTAATAATGGTACTAATGGAACCAATGGTATAGCAGGTGCTACAGGAGCTACTGGCACAAATGGCACAAATGGCACAAATGGAACCAACGGAGCCACAGGAGCAACAGGTGCTGATGGCGCATTAAACGCTTGGTCTCGTACAGGCAATACAGGCACTGTGGATGGAACGAACTTTATAGGCACTACCGATAATATTGCTTTTAATATAAGAGTGAACAATCAGAAAGCAGGAAGAATTGAAACCAATTCTTTTATTGGAAATAATTTTGGGAATACATTCTTAGGCTATAATTCAGGAAATTCCAACACCACAGGTGCCTACAACACCGCCAGCGGAAATGGTGCTCTTTATAACAACACCACAGGAGGCAATAACACCGCCAGCGGAACTAATGCTCTTTCTTCCAACACCACAGGAGGCGGTAACACCGCCATCGGATATAATGCCAATGTATCCGGTGGTAACCTTAATAACGCTACCGCCATTGGCTATAACACTACCGTCAATGCATCCAACAAATTGCGTATAGGCAATACTACGATTAACGTTATTGAGGGGCAGGTTCCATATTCTTACCCTTCTGATGCCCGCTTTAAAGACAATGTATCAGACGATGTGAAAGGATTGGATTTTATAATGAAGCTGCACCCGGTAACGTATAACTTTAACAGGTTAAAATTCGCACAACATATAAAAGAAAAAACAGAAGGTCGCGAAGCGGAATTAATTAAATTATCAGAAAGCCGCTCTACGGGTTTCCTTGCGCAGGAAGTAGAAAAAACAATTAAAGAAATTGGCTTTACTTCCTTTGATGCCGTACACGCACCTACCAATGAAAATGATAACTATAGTTTAGGGTATGCCGAGTTTGTGGTACCTCTTGTAAAAGCAGTGCAGGAACAGCAGGCGATGATAGAACAACTGAAAAAAGAAATAGAAGAATTGAAAGTAAAGAAATAAAAATAAAACTACGATTAACAATTAATAAATTATAATGAAAAAATCAATCACCATCATCACCTTTGTCATTCTGAACTTGTTTCAGAATCTATCTTATGCACAATCGCCATCTGCTATTCCTTACCAGGCAGTAGCACGAAACAACAGCGGTAATCTTATCGCAAGTCAAAACATTTCATTGCGTTTCAGCATTCATGATGCCACAGCCACAGGCACTGTTGTTTACCGGGAAACACAATCAGTAACTACCAATACGCTGGGTTTATTTTCTGTCAATATTGGTGCAGGAACAGTGGTAGCCGGCACATTTGCAGGTATCAATTGGGCAAGTGGAAATAAATTTACACAAGTGGAAATGGATGTAACAGGCGGTAGTACGTATGTGGATATGGGTACTTCGCAAATGTTATCTGTGCCTTATGCCTTATATGCAGCCACCAGTGGTAATGGAGCAGGAGCAACCGGAGCAACAGGAACCAATGGAACAAACGGTACCAATGGAACAAACGGAACTAATGGTACTAACGGAACTAACGGAGTTGCCGGAGCAACGGGAGCAGCGGGAACCAATGGAACTAACGGAACTAACGGAGTTGCAGGAGCAACAGGTAATAATGGCACTAACGGAACAAACGGTACTAACGGAACAAATGGAACAGCAGGGGCAACTGGTGCAACAGGCAGTTTTATTTCAGGAACATCTACCGGAAATACTGTATATTGGAATGGAAGCGCATGGGTAGAGAATAATGTGTTAGCTATAAACCCGGCACTAATGAATACTACCGTAAAATCATCATTAACTATTACCAATACAAACACGGCTGCCGATTCTGCTTATTCATTGCGCATTGAAACCCCGAAACCTGTGTTACTTCCCCGCATGACCCAGGCACAGATAAATGCACTTACCCCGATAGAAGGAATGACTGTATTTAATACCGATGCTCATAAAGTGCAGGTTTATGGAATGATAACTGATAATGCTGAAATACTTAATGAAATTTACACCGGAACAAGCACTAGTCCTTTTGGTTTTTTTAATCAATCGTTTACCCCACCAATCAGTGGGCAGGTGGTAGCAATTGAGGTGCTTGCGGAAAATACTTTTGGAGGTCCAGGTTCTCTAAATGTAAACGGGATTAGTATAAATGTTCCGGGAAACTCCAGTTTCATCTGGTACACCGCTAACCTAACTTCGCCAATTTCCGTATCTGCAGGAATTACTTCAAGTTTTTTTTGCAATACTACTTTTGTTCAATTAGCAACTAATAGCTTTTATCCCAATGGTTCAGGCTCCGGCTTCTCCGGAGCGAATGATTTGTTATTCAGAATACATATACAACCTACACCCGGAAG
>JANYDQ010000077.1 GCA_025363555.1 Bacteroidota bacterium
TTATTTATAGAATAATCAAGAACCACAAACGATGAACTCAAATAGGCAGATGTCCAGGTAATATTATAAGTATTATTTACATAATAAGTTACAGCTGTGTTAGGAGCAGTAACTGTAATTATAGGAATTGGTAAAACGGTAATAGTATTAGATACTGGTAATCCCACACACCCCATTAGTGATGTGCCATTAACGGTATAAATAGTTGTTACAGTTGGTGAAACTGAAATAGTTGTTAATTGAGAGTTAGGATTTGTCCACGTATAGGTAGATGCCCCGTTAGCCGTTAGGTTAATAGATTGGCCTGCACAAACGCTTGTATTACTTGATATAGAAAGGATTGGTAAGAGATTTACTACAACGGTTTGCAGCTCAAACCCTTGTGTCATCGGAACATTTAATTGTTGTGTAACTCCCATTTTTATTCCTTTTGCAACTCGTGCGTAGCCTATGTATGAGAAATACATGGAATCCACTTTTAATGTGGTGGAAATAGTATATAACCCTTCTACATCAGTGGTAACACCTACTGTGGTTCCTTTGAAAATAATATTTACAAACGGTAATGGTTCACGGGTAAAGGCATCCACCACTTTTCCGGTAACTCTCGTGGTTTGAGCTAAACTTTTTTGGGTTAATGTAAATAAAAGAATCAGAAAAAGTACAATCCTTATCCCCTCTTTTGGTTTGATAGCAAGGAGTGAGGGAAGGGGAAGTATAAATTTATATTTCTGCATTTTTTTATTTTTTCTGAAATATCTTTATTAAAATACTAAGGCATTTTAATGGTTGTGATAATTTTTTGCTTTATTTTTTACAAAGATAAGTTTTTTATAAAGCAACGGTTTTATTCAGCTTCTTGAAATTTCTAATATCCTTATTTTATAATAATTCACGTCCAATCTGACCATCCATTCAAGCCCTTTAACTTCCATCAACTAAATAAACAATACCTTTGTAGCTATTAAACAAAAAAATGTTAGAAAAAGTACTGGAGAATTTGAAGATTGCTGAGCTGAATGAAATGCAGTGGGCAGCAATGGAAGCGGGAAAAAGCGTAAATGATATTGTATTACTGTCACCAACGGGTTCTGGAAAAACGGTTGGGTTTTTATTGCCACTGCTGATGAGGATGGATAACGATGCAGTAGGAGTGAAGGCGCTGGTAATAGTGCCTTCTAGAGAACTTGGATTGCAGATAGAACAGGTGTGGAAATTGATGCGTACGGGATTTAAAGTTAATTGTTGTTATGGCGGGCATAGTACCCGGACAGAAAAGAATAACCTGGAACACCCACCTGCATTGCTTATTGGAACGCCCGGACGATTGGCTTATCATATTCGAAATGATAATTTTGATTCAACCACTATTACTTCATTAGTTCTTGATGAGTTTGATAAAGCTCTTGAATTTGGCTTCAAAGAGGATATGTCGTTTATTATTTATCAGTTAAAAAGCTTAAACAAACGAATACTTACTTCGGCAACCAACCTGGAGGAAATCCCTTTATTTACAGGTGTTGTGAATCCTGTCAAATTAAATTTTCTAACCAATTCGCCTACTCAGCCGCAAGGATTGAATCTGAAAATAGTGAAAGCAGAAGGGAGGGATAAGCTGGATGCTTTGTTTGGCTTGATTTGCAAATTGGGCAATAAAGCGACATTGGTATTTTGTAATCATAGAGATGCTGTAGAGCGCATCAGCGAATTGCTTAAGAACAAAGGATTGTCACATGGTGTTTTTCACGGTAAAATGGAGCAGGAAGATAGAGAAAGGGCACTGATTAGGCTAAGAAATGGAACCAACACTATTTTAATCACTACCGATTTAGCTTCGCGGGGATTGGATATTCCTGAAATAGAAAATATTATTCATTACCAGTTGCCACACACAGAAGATATATTTGTTCACAGGAACGGGCGTACTGCAAGAATGAATGCAAAAGGTACAGCGTATTTGATTTTGTCGGAGGGTGAATACACCCCGACCTTTATAAAAGAAAAACCTGCAGAAGAAACTCTTCCTGAAAAAAACATCATCCCTGAAAACACACCATGGTGCACACTTTATATTGCGGCCGGGAAAAAAGATAAGATTAATAAAATGGATATTGTAGGGATGCTTTTACAAAAAGGGAAAATAAATAAAGATGAATTGGGTTTGATAGAAGTGCTTGATTTTACTTCGTATGCCGCTGTGAACAGAAAAAAAATTGATTCTGTTCTTGAATTGATAAGGAATGAAAAGATAAAGAATAAGAAAGTGAAGATGGAGGTTTCGAGATAGAATTATATTTCGAAACCTTACTTTGGATAGGGTTAAATATTTTAAGAAAATTTTAAGAAAAAAGTTCCGAACGGGAGGACAGCAGAAAAAGATTATTGTTGTGCTTTCGTTTTAAATTTATTTATTGCATTTACGGTAAAATCAGAAAGAACAAGTTTCCCGCTCATTTCAGCACGTTCAATTAAAAGTGTATCCCAGTTTTCGGTTCCTCTCCAGAATATTTTTTTTAGCATTTTCATCGCTTCCGGATTTGATTTGGAAAGTTGATTCGATAAAGCAGCAATAGCAATATCCATTTCTTCTTTTGAATTATAGATATCTGCATATAAACCTTTTTCCTTTGCCCATTGGGCCGTTTGCCATTCAGTTGCATTAACAGATAAAGAAGTAAAAGCAGCAGTCCCGATTTTTCGTTCCACAGCAGGTCCTACCACAAATGGTCCAATACCAACTGCTAACTCACTAAGTTTTACTGAAGCTGAATGTAAAGCTAATGTGTAATCTGCTGCACTTGCTATGCCGACACCACCACCTACCGCTTTTCCCTGAATACGTGCAATAATGAACTTAGGCGCAGTGCGCATTGCATTTATAACCATTGCAAATCCGGAAAAAAAAATTTTTCCCGTTTCTAAATCTTTTATAGAAATTAATTCATCGAATGATGCTCCTGCACAAAATGTTTTCTCTCCTTCACTTTGCAGAACAATGACTTTTGCATCAGTGTCATTTCCTGCCTTAATAATTTCTTCTGCCAATTGACGAAGTAGTATGCCTGGCATTGAATTGCTTTGAGGATGAAAAAAGGTAATAGTTGCTATGCTGTTTGAAGTAGTTGTTCTGATATAACCTTCCATAATTTTATTTTGTATTTGGATTAGTGATTGGATTAAATAATAGGTGTGAATATAAATAAACTAAAATAAAAAAAGCACCTTGATTTCTCAAAGTGCTTTTTTTATTAAATTAATATAAACTAATTCTCACTATATGCAGGTAATTTACCTTCTTTAATCAATGCAAGGCTTTTTTGTTTGTGCTCTTCGAAATTACCAAAGCATAAAGCATCAAGCAGTTCTGGTTTAGTCATCAAAGGACTGTTTAATTGCGCCTTTATTTCTTTTTCACAACGATTAACATACTTCACAAATCTCTCCGGAGCCCATATATACTCCTTTTTGTGCCAATCAGGCTGACTACGGTCAACATTGAATTCTTTTGGTAGCTCATCAGTTAATTTGATATTGGTTTTGATATCCAAACCTTCAAATCTCTTTGGGAGTTGACGATTATCAAACACTAACGGGCGGGAAATTTTGATTACGTGTTTCTTTTTTTTAACGTCTATCAAAGATAATCCTTCAATAGTCAATCCTTTTTTTCTTAGGTGACCATACTTAGTTTCAAAACTTTTTAATATTTCAAACATGATATATAGATTTAGACAAGAGTACAAAGATAAACAAATAAATCGTTAGAAATGAAATAATTAATCAAATATTTTTACGTTTCGATGAATAAGTTAAAAAATAGATGTAATATTAGCTTTTTTAGAGATGAATTGAAGTTATTTGCATTGATATGACGGAATTCAGGTAACGCCACCCCTCTCCTTTTGAGAGCGAAAAGGCAAGGTAATTATTCTTGTTTGACTTTTAACGGAACCACATCGCCTTCTTTGCTTTTAGGTAACGGCTCCACATCCAGCACCATAAACGTATTTGGCTTTACTACTGGTCGGGGGTGGGGGTTTTCAGCAGTTGATTTTGGTTTTTCTCCTCTTTCGGCAGTGGGTAAATAAAGGTGATGTGTTTTTGCACTTACAGCAATGGTGCGGGCACCTTTTTGGGTAGGCAGGTTTTCCAGCACTTTAAAAGTGTTGGCATCTACTTCCTGCACCACCGTTAAGGTTCCGTCTCCGTTCGAACTGTATGCACGTTTCAGCTCAGGGTCAAAAGCACAGCCATCAGGGTTTTCTCCGATAGGCACAGAAGCTATCACAACTCCTTTTTCATAATCCGAAATCACCATCATTTTATTATCACAAACCGAAAACAAACGGTGGCTCTCTTTATCTATAGCTAATCCCGAAGGTTCTTTGCCTTCTTTCAATCTCCATTTGTTTTCCACCTTCATAGTAGAAGCATTGATTTTACATATCATGGACAAGTTTTCGATGTTAACATATATATATCCTTTATCATCATTTACCGCAAATTCAGGATTTCCTTCCAATTTTATTTTCCCGATATATTTGTCAACACTAACATCGAACACACTAATATCATTACTGTTTCCGTTAAATGTAAACAACCGTTGAGTATAAAAATCGAACAATACAGCATCGGGGTTTTGTCCCATAACCGGCACCTTTCTGATGGTCTCCAATGTTTTTAAATCAAAAACAGTAACCGAGGAATCTTTACCATTGGTAATGTACCCGTGATTCATGTTTTCTGAAAATGCAATGCCGTGCACCCCGTTAAGGTTCTTCACGGTTCCTATTATTTTTCCGTCTTTGGTATTCATTACCTGCACCACAGTACCGTGAGAAATATATAGTCTATCCTGCGAATCGTCCACCGACAGGTAATCCCAGCCGCCATCGCCTTCAACAGAAAATTTATTTGCAACTTTATAATTGCTTTGTGCATGAACAGCTTGTATGCCCATAACTGATACAAGGATGGAAGATAAAATAATTTTTTTCATAGGAAAGTTTTTATAAACGCGGTTAGTATTAGTGATGATGCTTTGCCCGGACCTCACCCCCGTTCCCTAACCTTGAAGAAAGGAGAGGGATAATGGAGTTGAAGTAAGTACTTATTATTTATGTTCTTTATTATTGACTAATGAAATAGTGAAACAATCAACTAATGATGATGCCCGTGTTCACCATGCACATGCCCGTGAGCTAATTCGTCAGCTATTGCCTCCCTTACATCAAGCACTTCGCCAACAAAATGCAAATCAGTTCCTGCCAGCGGATGATTAAAATCCATTTTCACATGTTCTTTAGTGATCTCCATCACCTTACCATACAAGCGGTTTCCATCGTCATCCACCATTGGCAATGTAACGTCCACTTTCACATTTTCATCATCAAACGAGCCATCTTCAGCCTGGAATGCTTCAATAGGAATCATTACAATGTGCTGCTCGTCACGTTTGCCATATCCCCTGGAATGTTCGATAAAGAAATCGAATGTATCACCCGCTTTTTTTCCATTTAAGTTGGTTTCAAAATCTTCGAGCAAACCTCCGTTTCCGAATATAAATACAAACGGATGTTGCTTGGTCGTTTGTTCCACTTGTGTTCCGCTTTCTTTTTCAGAAAGCGTGTAGTTAACAGATACTACAGAGTTCTTTTTAATTGTCATTGTATTGAGGTTTTAAAATTTATAAATAGTCGGCAAAAGTATTAAAAACACATAAGTAATTAATAAAAAACCATATTTATTTTCAAAACATGAGCAAGATAAAGAATTAACCTGTACTTTTAAACTCTATAAAAAGTCCAATGCACAAAGTCTGAAGTATAAAGTACAGTGGACCCATAGTTAATACTTAATACTCATTTATGAATTATCCAAACCTTATCAGCAGTAAACTCCCAAATGTAGGCACCACTATTTTTACAGTAATGAGCAAGCTTGCTGCTGACACCAATGCCATCAACCTTTCCCAGGGTTTCCCTGATTTTAATTGCGATGAAGATTTAGTTGCACTTGTAAATAAATACATGAAAGAAGGAAAAAACCAGTATGCTCCAATGGCAGGACTGCCGGCACTTCGGGAGGTTCTTTCCGACAAAATAGAATCGCTGCATCAAACAAAATACGATGCAGAAACAGAAATAACAATTACTGCCGGAGGCACACAAGCTATTTATACTGCTATTTCTGCCGTGGTGAGAGAAGGAGACGAAGTAATTATTTTTGAACCTGCTTACGATTGTTATCAGCCGGCAATAGAAATGAACGGTGGCAAAACCGTTTATTTGCAGCTAAAAGCACCTGCTTATACTATTGATTGGAACCAGGTAAAAAAAATGATTAGTCACCGTACGCGTATGATAATTATTAATACCCCTCACAATCCAACCGGGAGTATAATGACAAAAGAAGATATGCTGATGCTGGAAAAGATTACAAGGAACACCGACATTGTTATAGTAAGCGATGAAGTGTACGAGCATATTATTTTCGATAACCAGCAACATCAAAGCGTTTCTCGGTTTCCTAAATTAGCCGAACGTAGTTTTATCGTTTCTTCTTTCGGCAAAGCATTTCATACTACCGGTTGGAAAGTAGGATATTGTGTAGCACCCAAAAACCTGATGGCGGAGTTTCGCAAAGTGCATCAGTTCCTTGTGTTTTGTGTTAATTCGCCCATACAGTATGCGCTGGCAGAATATTTAAAAGAGAAAACCAACTACACCGGGTTAAATATCTTTTACCAGGACAAAAGAAATTATTTTACCAAACTGATAAAAAATTCAAGGTTTGAATTTACTCCCAGTGCCGGAACTTATTTTCAGTTATTGAGTTATAAAAAATTGAGCAAAGAAAAAGATACTACTTATGCCATCCGCCTCACCAAAGAGTTTGGAATAGCATCGGTTCCTGTTTCTGTTTTTTATCACGAACCTATGGATAATTATATGCTTCGTTTTTGTTTTGCAAAAAAAGAAGAAACATTGGAGAAAGCAGCAGAAATATTGAATAAAATTTAAATGCCTCCAGTTGTCCCTCTCCTTCCTTCACAGAGGGATGAAGGGATGAGGTCTGAAAATAAGAAATGGAAAACCTAAACGTAACCATCATACAATCCGATTTGAAATGGGAAAACAAGGAAGCCAACCTGGCAGCGTTTTCTAAAAAGATGGAGGAAGTACCTGCCGCTACTGATTTAATTATTCTTCCTGAAATGTTTTCTACCGCGTTCAGTATGAACCCGGAAACACTTGCAGAACCAATGGATGGCAATACAGTGAGCTGGATGAAGAATATGGGAATAGAAAAGAACTGCGTGGTTACGGGAAGTTTTATGTGCGAAGAAAATGGAAAATATTACAATCGCCTAGTGTGGATGAATGCTGACGGAACTTACCACACCTATGACAAAAGGCATTTGTTCAGCATGGGAGACGAAAACAATCATTATACCGCAGGAACCCAAAGATTAATAGTAACACTAAAAGGTTGGAAAATTTGTCCGCTTATTTGTTATGATTTGCGTTTCCCGGTTTGGAGCAGAAATACAAAAATCAATCCTTACGACTTATTAATATATGTTGCCAACTGGCCCGAAATAAGAATAGATGCCTGGGAGAAATTGCTTTGTGCCCGGGCAATTGAAAACCAATGTTATGTTGCAGCAGTAAACAGGGTGGGCACAGATGGAAACAATATATTTCATCCGGGATATTCCGTTATGCTGGAACCCAAAGGCAATAGTATATGCACCACATCAAACAACCGGGAGGGAATATATACACAAACACTAAATTATGAAGAGTTAGAAACTTTCAGAAGCAAGTTTCCTGTACTAAATGATGCAGATTAAGGAATAATTTTCCATTCCAAATCCAAATCCCAATTACTCCTTATATTAATGGCTCCCGAATAATATATTACTTTTTCCGGCTGTGTTTTATGAAAGTAATTTCCGGTATCCCATTTCCCGTTTTCATTTTCATCATAAATTAATTTCAATTTGTATTGCAGCGGATGCAGGTATTCATAATTAATTGTTTCCCCGGCTTTGATAATACTTTCGCGCACTATGTTTTCCTTGTCGTCTAATAACTGAACAATGTATTGCCCTTTCCATTCAGGAATAGTCAACTTTAATTTTACCGTACCATAATACTTTTCATCCCTTGTTTTAAAATCTATTTTAATAGTATCATTTTTTAACCCAAAGAAATCCGTTAATGTTCCCGGAGGAATGAAGAGATGATAGCTGGTTGATTCTTTTGAGGGCTTATATATTTCACTTATTTTCATTGGGGCTACAATGTATGTTCCAGGGTTATTCGGGTCTTCAAATTGTTTGGTTGAGTCCCATTTAATATTTTTTGCGATAGCAACCTGGTTAACGCTATAATTTTCGAATTGATAATCTTTGTTGTTTTTAATTAAAACAGAGTCTTCTTTCAGCATCACTTTTATTGAATCACTAATTTCATTAAGTGGTTGAGAAAAGGTTAATATCAGAGGGTTATTCAAATCGAAGTTTTGGTTTCCGTTGAAGTTATTTAACAGGGTAAGTTTTAAAGGATGTCTTTTTGATTTAAGCGCATCCTCTTTGGTTATTAATTTATATTCTAAGGTATCCATCACTCTGCTTCCATTCTTCAATTGTATTTTCAAAACATCTTTATCAATATTTTTAAACCAATAATTTAACGTGTCTTTGTTTTTTGAATAATCAAGTAATACATCTTCATTATTCTTAAATGTAAAATTGATCGGATTAATGGTCAGACTATCTGCGCTTTTATTAAAAACAAAAACAATCTTTCCATACGAATCATACGTGGCTTTTTTCAAATAAAGTTTTTTTGGTATTTCCTGAAAAATGTCAATCAATATACTTTTCTTTTCCGAAACATCCAGGAGAGTGTCCATAAAACCAATGCTTTCCGATTCACCATCGTACTTATAATTGGAGTTGCCGTCTTTTACCACCACCAATTTATATTTTCCTTTTTTAATATTATTAATCTGAAAAGTTCCATCTTCTTTGGTCCTGGCAAAATAATCCGGAAGTGTTTTGTACACTATACTGTCAGTATATTTACTGTAAAGCATCACCAATATTCCTTTGTCTGTGATATGATTAAAACTATTTTCGACTTTACCTTTCACAATGGCGGAATCAATAAAACTTCCGGTAGAGAAAATGTATTTAAAATTTTCAAGGGGATTATTTTCTGTAATGTCCTGCACCGCATTTCCAAAGCTGATGCTATAGGTAGTGTTTGGTTTTAAAGTATCTTTCTTATCAAAATTTATGTTCAGTGTTTTATTCTTAATCGAAAATTCAGGAGGGTTTTTCATTGGCGGAGAAATGAGCAATTGACTATTCACATCTTTCAACTGAATAAATTCATCAAATGTTATTTGTACAGACTTTGAATTAAAATTTACCTGTGCGCTATCGGGAACATACTTTACCGTTCGCGGAGGTTTAACATCTTTTTTGCCGCCACCCGGAGCAACCACCTGTGCGCAGGAAAAAAACAGGCTGGAGATTAAAAGATATATCAATGTATTGATATATCCATTTACCGGTTTCCTGTTCCTGTTATTATTTATTTTTAATCCGCACATCGGTAAATTGTTCAATCGTTACATAATTTAATTAACACACCCTTCCATTATTGAAATTACCTGTTCCAGATACATTTTATCGGTTTCATCAAAGTTAGAAAGGTGTTCGCTATCCACATCTAAAATTAAAATTACTTCGCCTGATGTATTAAATGCAGGCAAAACAATTTCCGACTTAGACAAACTGCTGCAGGCAATATGTCCCGGAAACTCATCTACATCTTCCACAATAATTATTTGTTTGGTTTCCCAGCTTTTTCCGCAAACTCCTTTTCCGTAACCAATGCGTGTGCAAGCTACAGGTCCCTGGAAAGGTCCAAGCACTAATTCCTTTTTTTCTCCCTCTCCTTTGGAGAGGGCTGGTGCGAGGCGCACAAAATAAACTCCCACCCAAAAAAAATCCATTCCAAACTTTAATGCTGCAATAATATTGGAAAGATTAGCAATCAAATCACTTTCGCCCTCCACCAATGCTTTTATTTGTGGAATCAATGATTCGTACTTTTCTTTTTTTATTTCTCCCGAAATGATGATTGATTCAGACATCTTTGTTTTTGGTGGTGCAAAAGTAGATTAATTTATCGAAAGAGTAACTTGCTAATGACTTGCCCAGGCAATGGTAGCTATACTAACCTTTACACCGGGAATTTTTTGCAGGGCATGCACACAGGCTTCCAGCGTTGCCCCGGTAGTTATCACATCGTCCACCAATAAAATATGTTTGCCCTGCAAAGTAATTTCGTCTTTTACATGAAAAACAGTTTCTACATTTTTCCAGCGAAGAAACCGTGTTTTCTTTGTTTGTGATGCCGAATCCAAAGCCCGGTATAAGGTTCTAAAATCTGTTTTTACATTCATACTTGCAGAAAGTCCTTCAGCAAATGCTTCACTTTGATTATAGCCCCGGGATTTTATTTTCCTCTTATGCAACGGAACAGGAATAATTAAATCAACAGTATTAAAGTTATCACTTTGTTTTAATTCATACCCGTATAAATCACCGATAGTCACGCCCACTTCTCTTTGTCCTTTGTATTTCAACTGATGAATTAAATGCTGCACTTTTCCACCTTTTGTAAAACTATAATAAGAAGCGGCAGCATTCAATGGCACTCTTCCCCAAAATATTTTTTCTATAGGATTATCTTTTTCCATGTGAAAATTTGTTTTCGGTAATTTATAAATACAAAGTGTACAAAGGTTATCCTCCCCTTTAAACAAAGGTTTTCCGCACGCCATGCAAACCTGTGGAAATATAAGTGCGAAAAAGTCTTTTAACATAAGGTGTGCCTTTGGAGACAAAAAATAGTATTTTTGTAACGTATAAAAATAAACAATCTTATGAACATGGAAACACAACCTGAAGAAAAAAAATCCAATAATAAGTTATTACTTATTTTACTTGGTTTGTTATTAATCGGAAACGTAATCTTTATCTGGCTATGGTTGCAGGAAAGAGGACGTGCCAACACAGTAGTTATTGAAAAACAAAATGTAACGGTGGAGCGCGATAACGTGAAAGCCGACTTGCTGGATTTGCAGCAGCAGTATGCAACCTTGCAAACAAATGATAAAACATTGAATGCTGATTTGGATGCCAAACGGGCGCAAATAGCCGATTTGCTGGAACAGGCAGATAAACATAAAAATGATGCCTACATTATTTCGAAGTTGAAAAAAGAAACAGAAACACTTCGCAAAATTATGCAGCATTATATTGTAGAGATTGATTCGTTAAACACCATGAACAAAACAATTATTGCAGAAAACGAAAAAGTAACATCCGATTTGAATTCGGAAAAAGATAAAACGACTAAACTTTCTAAAGACAAAGAAGCAATGGCAAGTACCATTAGCCTGGGTTCGGTATTAAAAGCCGAAAACCCTACGGCTACCGGTGTTAAGTTTCGTTCGGGTGGAAAAAAAGAAGTGGAAACTACCAAAGCTTCTCGCGTAGAAAGAATAAAAGTGTCGTTTGTATTAGGCGAAAATAAAATTGCAAAGAAAGGAAGCCGCACCGTGTACATTCGCATTTCTACCCCTGATGGCAAGGAACTTTGCAAATCTCCGGATGAAGAAAACACTGTAAAATTTAATGGCGGAAAAGGTTTTTATGTTGCCAAACAGGAAGTAAGTTATGCTAACGATGATGTGGCGGTGCAGGTATTATGCGCAAGTCCTAATCCTTTTATTTCAGGAAAATATTTAATTGATATTATTTGTGATGATGTAATTGTTGGGCAAACAAGCATTACGTTGAAATAGTATTAAGTACAGAGTATTGAGTACTGAGACGTTAGAATTTAGAATTTATTACCCCTTGAATCCAAACATAAATCCAGATGGCGAAAATTTAGACTCTGCCGAAAAAGAGTTTGAAAAAGTACTGCGTCCTGCGGAGTTCTCTGATTTTACAGGGCAATACGAAGTAGTAGAGAATTTAAAAATATTTGTACAGGCAGCAAAACAACGCAGCGAAGCCCTGGACCATGTATTATTACACGGTCCTCCGGGATTAGGAAAAACCACTTTAGCCAATATTATAGCATCTGAATTAGGAGTGAACATAAAAATCACTTCCGGTCCGGTGCTGGATAAACCGGGCGATTTGGCAGGTTTGTTAACCAACCTGGAAGAATACGATGTATTGTTTATTGATGAGATACACCGGTTGAGTCCTATTGTGGAAGAGTATTTATACTCTGCTATGGAAGATTATAAAATAGACATAATGATTGACAGCGGACCTAATGCCCGCAGTGTTCAAATCAAATTAAATCCGTTTACATTAGTAGGTGCTACCACCCGTTCGGGGCTGTTAACTTCTCCTTTGCGTGCCCGGTTTGGTATCAATTCCCGGTTAAATTATTATGATTCCAAACTTCTCAAAAAAATTATTATTCGTGCTGCAAGTATTCTTAATGTTCCGATAACGGATGAAGCAGCAAACGAAATAGCCCGCAGAAGCCGCGGTACACCGCGTATTGCGAATGCCTTGTTAAGACGTATCCGGGATTTTGCCCAGATAAAAGGCAATGGTTCTATAGATATTGAAATTGCTCACATCGGGCTTTCTGCATTAAATGTGGATAAGAACGGGTTGGACGAAATGGACATTCGTATTTTATCGGCATTGATTGATAAATTTAAAGGCGGACCTGTGGGGCTTACTACGATTTCTACTGCAGTGAGCGAAGAAGCAGGTACTATTGAAGAAGTATATGAACCTTTTTTAATACAGGAAGGTTACCTGGTTCGCACACCCCGCGGACGAGAAGCCACCGAACTTGCTTACAAACATCTCGGCAAAATTCCCCGTTCTCAAAAAGGAAGTTTGTTTGATTTGGAGTAAAAAGTTGTTGAGTGGTTTATTATGTTATAAGTAAAACTTACAGGATTAAATTCAACCTAAGCACTACCGCACTTTCAACCTTTCAGCTAAGCACTTACAGGGGAAGCGGGGCTTTTCTTTTTTGTGGTGGGTGGAGAAAAAATTAATGAACTGCAAAATCCATATAATAATATTCATCATTGCAGGGATAGTAGTAGTTCTGTGTTGCTATTGCAAATACAATAAGCAATTTTCATTATCACTATCAAATAATTTAATAGCTTCCGCATGTTTCTCAAGAATTTTTATTAGTTCTGAAGTTTTTTTGTTTCCGCATATAAGCTGAATTACTTTGGGTGGGCAACTGAATAAGCGGCTCATAGTTTCAAAATCGTTGTCTTTGGTAAGAATGGTATATCCGTTGTTTTTTGCGAAATTCCAAATTGCTGAATCTTCTGTATTTTTATCTAATTGGAAATCGGAAACGTGTTTGCTACCTTGAATTGATTTAACTAAGAGAGAACATACGCGATAAGAAATATTATTATCAATTAATAATTTCATCCTATAGAAACAAATTTCACGTGCTTTTCACTTTCTGCAGCATAGGCTAAACACGCTTGTATGTCTTCAATTGATAGTTCCGGGAAATCAATAATTATTTCTTGTGTGGTCATTCCTGATGCAAGATAACCCAATACATCAGAAACTGTGATACGTAAGTTTCTGATACAAGCTTTGCCTGAACGTACACTGGGGTTTATGGAAATTATTTCATTGTATTGTTTCATTTTATAAAAATTTTAAATTCTTACAAAGGTACTATTTTTTCATCCTTTTTATATACAAATAAAGAAACTTCATCTTTTCTACTACCTGGGCTTTCATCTTGTGTAGCTTTACAAACAGGACATTCATTTTCAGAAATAGGGTGAATCTGCTTTTTGCCTGTGCACTCGCAATTCCAATATTCAAGATTTATCTTGTCCGCACACCGCGAGGGCGAGAAGCCACCGAACTTGCCTATAAACATCTCGGCAAAATTCCCCGTTCTCAAAAAGGAAGTTTGTTTGATTTGGAGTAAACGTACTTACTCTATTTTTCTTACTTAGGTTTTAGTATTTATTGACAGCGTTTCTTTTGCGCCTGTGGCAAAATGTGCAGTTAAATGCTTTGATTCTCTATCGGTTAGTGATTTGCGGAAATAATTTCTTTAGCGCATCTTTTTATTATGCACTTTCATCAAACATAATTTCGTCCGAACTGCCTATTTTATAGAGAGGTTCCTCCATAGGCAATGTAAAATAAAAGGAAGAACCTTCTCCTTCTATACTCTCTACCCAAATTTCACCTCCATTTTTTTCTAAAAATCCTTTTACCAGTAATAGTCCTATACCAGCGCCTTTATTCTTTTTTCGTGTTTCCGAAAGGGTTTTCATTTGTGGTGTAAAAAGTTTTTCCATTATTTCTTCCGACATTCCAATTCCCGTATCCTTTACCCGAACAATAATTTTGTCGTCTTTGCTTTTTGCCGAAACCGTTATAGTCCCGCCCTTGCCGGTATGTTTTATGGCATTTGAAACAATATTTTGTATAATAGAAATTAACATTTTCCCATCTGCAAATACAGAGGTGTTTTCTTCAATTTCGTGGTGAAGATTGATGGTGTTGATGGAAGCAGTTTCTATTAACGTTTCAAAAACTCTATCAATGTATTCGGTGAGTTTGATTTTTGTTGGAGAAAAAGCATCTGACGCATATTTAATCCTTGCCCATTCCACCAGGTAGTCCAACATATCTAATTCGTCCGTTGTTGATTTATAAAGTAACTCGAGCATTTCCTGCACCGTTTCTGGCTTCATTTTATGAAAATGATCTTTCAGATATTTTGCTGTTCCAATAATAGCCGACAGCGGGCTTCTTAAATCGTGTGAAAGTATTGCCAGCACACTCTCTTTATGAGTATTCAGCTCTTCCAGTTCCCTTACATATTTTTTTATTGCATCTTCCGACTGTTTTCGGTCTGTCAAGTCGCGTAAAATTTTAACATAGCCCAACATCTCGCCATCTAACCCGGTGAGTGGGAAAACCAAGCCATAAGCATAAAACAGATTCTTGTCTTTAGCAATGTGCCACCTGTTATCGGTAGCCCTGCCTTCCTTTAAAGCGGTTTCAATTTCTCTTTTCGGAATACCATTTTTCACATCGTCTTCAGTAAATATTAAATCGAAATGTTCGCCAATTACTTCCTCTGTTTCGTAACCAAATATTTTTGTGGAGCCGGAACTCCAGCTGTTAATAATAAATTCTTTGTCTAACGTAAAAATAGAATAATCCTGTAAGCTGTCTATTATCTGGCTGTAAAATTCAGCAGTGGGAATATATTTATTTTTAAGAATTTTCGGTTTGTCCTCTTTGTTTTCCATTAAATTGAGCTAAGTAGTTAGGTTGTATTAGTATGTTATTATGATGCCACCACAGGGGTATAACCTGTTATTATACGCCCTCCAAAAGTACTGTTTTATTCTTTCCACTAGTCCTTAATAATATAAACAGTTTGTGGGCAGGATAGGTGTGTTATTTAAGTGTGGGATAATCACCAAATAATTGCTACGAGTCGAAAGACTTGTTCAGTGCGAACACGAAGTACAACTTCGCGCTTACGGGGTTTGTTTGATTTGGAGTAAAAAGTTGAGGAGTGGTTTATTATGTAATAAGTAAAACTTACAGTATTATTTAAACATACAATACAATCGGGCGCTTACGGGGTCTCAGCAATCCTTTTTCTTTTTTTTGTTTCCTCTGTGTCTTTCCTTCTCCTAATTGGCACGAGTCGAAAAGAATTGTTCAGTGCGAACACCAAGTACAACTTCGTGCTTACGGATGGTATTTGAGTGAACAAAGTGGATGGTGTCGTGATTTTAAGTTTTAGTTAAGTGATTGATTTATATAAAGTTAGTTTATTTTTAAAGTTCTCAAAACTCGATTTTGTGCCATTAAGCCTTCTTTTCTTGCAATGTTCCTTTCTTTTCTTGCAATGTTCCTTTCTTTTTGTAAAATGTTCCTAGTCTTACCACAAATATTTCTTTTTTTTCAAAAATATTTCTTTTTTCCACCAAAATGTTCCCTTCTTTTAATGCAAAGTTGCTTTCTTTTGATGGAATAAACTTCCTTTTTCAATTTACTTGCTTTCTTTCCTTAATCTAAGGCTTAGTTGCATCAATTTAAGGCATAGTGCCATTTTGGACATTTTATCAGCGCAAAATTTCGCCCTTCCGGTTATTTATTTAGTACAAAGAACGCTGCTTTCTTCCCTCTTTGCCTATCAAATTTTGATAAGCAGATAAAAGCGGGACAAAAAAGTGCCTGAACTCAACATATACGAAAAAATACTATTTTGCAAAAAAACACACTTTTATCACACTTAATTAAAAGGTGTAACAAGAAATTTTAGTTTCCCTAACAAGTATTAAATAAAGGTACTAAAAGTGAGTAGCAGTGAAGACAAACAATACCCAAGGGAAGATTATTGGTATTTTGCTAAAAAAGAAGTTTACCCCACCGTTTCCATAATAGTAAACAACGAAGCCGATGCAATAACGAGCCATAAAAATACTCCCTGGAAAAAAGGTTTTACCCCTACCGATTGCAATGCTTCTTTTGATAAACCCGAACCAATCAGGAAAAGAACTACTACCACTCCGCGTTTTGCCATAGCATTAATTACAGACGAAAGCGGGGCAATGGCGGGAACATAAGAATTTAACAACATGGCAACAAAAAACAAAAGTATGAAATACGGAATAGCTATTTTTGATTCTTTGTTTTTAAAAACAAATGCTGAAAAAAACACAACAGGTATAATCCATAATGCCCTGGCAAGTTTTACGGTGGTGGCTATTTGTAATGCTTCGGCACCATATTTACCTGCCGCGCCTACTACAGAACTGGTATCGTGTATGGCTATGGCAGCCCACAATCCGAATTGCTGTTGTGTTAAATGTAAATAGTTTCCTATTACCGGGAACACAAACAGAGCAACGGCATTTAAAATAAATACCGTGCCCAGTGCCACCGATATTTGATGCTGACTGGCTTTAATAACCGGAGCAACAGCAGCAATGGCACTGCCTCCACAAATGGCAGTTCCGCACGAAATAAGATGAGATGTTTTGCTGTCTATTTTTGCCCATTTGCCAACTAAATACCCTAAAATAATAGTGCCAAGAATAGACACTATTGTAAATAAAAAACCTTTGCTTCCGGCTTCCAGTGCCTGGTTTGCCTGTATGCCAAAGCCAAGCCCGATAACAGATATTCTTAACAGGTAGCCGGTGGCTTTCGAATTAAATTTCGGGAAAGGATTGCCCAACGTAAGCGCAAACACCAGCCCCAAGGCTAATGCGATGGGGGCGGTAATAAATGGAAACAGGCAAAGTATAATCAGCAAACAAAAAACTGTTTGTGTTATCGCTTTTTTTCCTGGTGTTTTTTTCATATCAGACATTATATAGATTAAGAAATATATTGCTATGAACTATATGGCATTTTTTATTCAGACCTCACCCCAGACCCCTCTCCTTGAATCCTTCGACAAGCTCAGGATGACGGGAGAGGGGAGCCAAGATGTGAAGTACTTTATATCATAAAGTTTCTTACCTGACCTGTCGAAAAATATTCTTACCGGACAAATATAATTATTTTAAAAGACTGTTTAAATTTCATTTACATAATTATATAAAATGGCTGAAATTATTTGGGCGTGCCCCCGATGAAGAATCGGGATCGGGCTTTCGCTCCAATCTTTTTTTCTCCAACCCCTTTATCAACGCAACAAAAAAGGATTTCCGCTACAATCCCTCACGCTGCGCATCCTGAAGTTCGCTATTTAAATAAAACAGAGCATTTCACCTCCCGGCTCCCCTCTCCTTTTTTCAAGGAGAGGGGTCGGGGGTGTGGTCTTTAAATGAAGTTAATTCTTAAATAACCTTAATCCATATAATGTCAACTCTAAAGGTTGATGAAAGTCATTTCCTTACTTCATTATAAACCATTACCTTTGTGGTACTAAATTTTAAACCATGTATATAGAACAACTTTATACCAGTTGCCTTGCCGAAGCTGCGTATTACATCGAATCGGATGGCGAAGCGGCAATTATTGACCCCTTACGCGAAACAGAGCCTTACCTTGCGCTGGCACACAAGCGAAATGCAAAAATAAAATATGTTTTTGAAACTCATTTTCATGCCGACTTTGTTTCGGGTCATGTGGATTTAGCAAAAAAAGCAGGAGCAACAATTATTTACGGACCAAAAGCGGAGACAGGTTACGATAGCTTAATAGCAAAAGATAATCAAGTGTTCTCTATCGGGAAAATAAAACTCAAAGTATTGCATACCCCGGGACATACCATGGAATCGTCCTGTTATTTATTAATAGATGAAAACGGCAAAGAACATGCAGTGTTTACCGGAGATACTTTATTTGTAGGAGATGTAGGTCGTCCTGATTTGGCTATCAAAAGCAATGTAACTGTGGATGATTTGGCAGGAATGATGTACGATTCGCTGAACAGTAAAATAAAAGTGCTGGCAGATGAGGTGATAGTATATCCTGCGCACGGTGCCGGTTCTTCGTGCGGAAAAAATATTGGTAAAGAAACTTTTTCCACCATTGGCATTCAAAAGAAAATGAATTACGCTTTGCAACCCATGTCAAAGCAGGAGTTTGTAAAAGCAGTAACCGATGGACTTTCAGCCGCACCTAATTATTTTGCAATGGATGCCCTGCTGAACAAACAAGGGTATGAGAATATTGACCAAGTGTTAAGTAAAAACACCAAAGCACTGTCGGTAGCCGAGTTTGAAGCACTTTCAAAAACAGATGTAATCATTCTGGACACCCGTACCCCTGAAGAATATGAAACAGGAACAGTTCCCAATTCAATAAACATAGGGCTTAACGGACAATATGCCCCCTGGGTGGGCGCATTGCTGGATGCAACCAAACCATTGTTATTAATTACCAGCGAAGACAAAGAAACAGAAGCGGTGTTGCGGTTGGCTCGTGTAGGGTATGAAAATGTGAAAGGATACTTACAGGGCGGAATGAGTGCCTGGAAAAAAGAAGGTAAAAAAGTGGAAATAACAGACAGCGTTAATGCCGATGAATTTGCAAAAACATATCAGTTGGATAACATTATAGATGTGCGTAATCCGGGCGAATGGAATACAGGCATTATTGAAAATGCGAAGCTTATTGCATTGGGCGATTTGGAAAAAGAAATAAAAATGCTGGATAAAAATGCTCATTACTTTGTGCATTGTGCCGGGGGCTATCGTTCCATGATGGCATCCTCTATTTTAAAGAAAAACGGATTTGATAAGATTACGAATGTAAAAGGCGGAATTGCAAAAATAAAAGAAGCGGGCGTTCCGGTAGTGCAGCCTATTATCGCATAGAAATAACATATTGCTTTCACATTACCCCTGTCAGGGTTTAGAACCCTGACAGGGGTGTTTTATAACAAATCAATTCTTCCTTCTAATAAATTATTACTCGCAATAGCTTCAAACCCCTTATAATTTTCTGATTCAAGCAATGCCTGCTCCAAATTAAATTCGGATTGTTTTTGATAAATGGCAATCTTTTTTTGTTTTAATTCTTCTGCCAGGTATTCCTGTTCTGTTTGACCGGGAGTGGGAATAAAAATTACTTTTTTGCCAAGAGTAGCTAAGTCCATAATAGTTGAGTAACCACTCCTGGCAATTATTATTTTCGAATTGAGTAGTGCTTCCTGCATTTCATCCGAACTCAAATGATTTACAATTTTAACGTTTTGTTTTAGGTTTACATTTTTCTGTTCTTCGGTTTTTCCGCAAACTATTAATACTTTTAAATTAATTTTAAGAAGTTGAACTAAAATAATTTTTTCAAATACTGTTCGTTGTGGCTCCGGACCGGAAATGATTGCCATAATATCATTCTCACCAATCGTTCCCTCTCCTTTGGAGAGGGTTAGGGGTGAGGCAAAACGCGATAATGCACCAACAAAAAAAGCATTGGTTGGCAAAGGATATTTATGTGATAAGTCTCCTGACAAATTATTTGCACCTTCCGTATCGGGTATCCAGCATTCAGTAAATTTATTTATATATCGTATATTTATTCGATGTAAAAGTTTTTCTGCAAAAGGAGATTTAATCATCAACTGGTGGGTAATAAAAATACTCTTCACTTCCTTATTCCACAATCCAAAACGATTATCCGAAATAACTACATCAATGCTTTTTTCTTTAATGATTTTTTTTAATGCCTTATGTTCTGTATTAATACCGACAAGAATTCGGGGAATGGAAAAAAACATTTTCCAAATCATACCGCCTTTTTTGGGATAAGTAATGGCATATCCTTTCAATCGGATAAATTCAAGTTCGGCAAATTCCCGTTTCAGTAACTCCAGCGGGCGACCATCGGCAGCAATAATTACTTCCGCATTTTTCTTTACTAATAAACGAATAATTGGGATACACCGGGTGGCATGTCCAAGTCCCCAATCAAGAGGAGCAATTAATATTCGTTGTCGGGTGTGCATTAATTTTTATTTTTGTAAAAATAAGAATATTAAATAAGGCAGTAAATGGCAAAAAGAAAATTAAAGAAGTTCGCAGAAGTAGATTCGTTTCACAATTGTTTTTTTATTTCGTTTGAAGAAGCAAGAGATAACCAATTTGCATTGAAAGGAAAATGGCATTCAGCCTATTTCAAAAACAATAATCCCATTGTGCTTGAACTCGGTTGTGGAAAAGGCGAATACACCATAGGATTAGCGCAACGGTATCCCGGAAAGAATTTTATAGGTGTGGATATAAAAGGAAACCGGATACACACAGGGGCAAAAACAGCGGTGGATAATAAAATGAATAACGTAGCTTTTGTTCGTACCCGGATAGATTTTATTGAAGCTTGTTTTGCTGAAAATGAAATTTCCGAAATATGGATTACCTTTCCCGACCCGCAACCACAAAAGACCCGTGTTAGAAAGCGATTAACAAACATGATGTTTATTAATCGCTATAAAAAAATAATGAAAGAAGATGGAATTATAAATTTAAAAACCGATAACGAACCGTTTTATGAATACTCCAAAGAAGTGGCAATGGAAAACAAGTTTGAAATCATTGATTTTACTGCCGATTTATATGCAGATACTTCCGCGAGAGACGAAGTATTAACATCCATTCAAACTCATTACGAAAAACTATTTACCAAAAAAGGTTTTAAAATTTGCTATTTAAAATTCAGGGTGTGAAAAATCACACCCCTGAATTTTATCTTGGCTTAACATCTACACGTTGTACCTTCATGGGCGTACCTTTAGGATTAACCGGGGCATCCGTTTTTGAAGGGTCAGCCTTTTTGTTATCATCCGGGTTTGCGTTGCCCGGCATACCTGCCTCTTTCCTGCTGTCTTTCGCTAAGGGGTTTCCATCGGTGTCCAGTTCTATCACTTCGTAACCCAACTTATTCAAGCCATCCCATGTTTTTGATTTATCACCTACCACTACAATTACCATATTGTTATACGGCAACCGTTTGCCCGCAATTACATTTATTTCCGGTTTGGTAATAGATTTTAATAATTCATTTTGTTTGTCCACATACGTTTTTTCCAAATTATAATCCATCAATCGTTTAATGAATACCGCCTTTTTATCTGCTGTTTCGTACTTCAGTGCATCTGCCTGCCCGATGGAACTTTTGGTAAATGCAAGTTCTTCGTCTGTAATCCCGCTTTTAGAATAATTTCTAATTTCTTTCATAAACTCCACAATAGAACTGTCTGTGGCATTTCCTCTTATTCCTGCACTTGCAGTAAAAGCTCCCTGGAATTTATTTCCGCTGAATCCTGTACGCGCACCATACGTCCATCCTTTTGCTTCGCGAAGATTCATATTAATATGACTGTTAAAGGCTCCTCCCAAAATGTAATTCATAATAGAAGTTTTGTAATATTCTCCCAATGCATCATACGGCAATGCCATGTAAC
Organism: Bacteroidota bacterium; assembly: GCA_025363555.1. Taxonomy (GTDB): domain Bacteria; phylum Bacteroidota; class Bacteroidia; order 2-12-FULL-35-15; family 2-12-FULL-35-15; genus 2-12-FULL-35-15. The sequence continues at coordinate 22,011 of JANYDQ010000077.1, forward strand.
CGATTCTGATTTCCGATTGCGGTGCTTTGTCTTTGTTTACAAAATAAATTCTTGTTTTGTCAATAGTAGGAACAGGTGGTTCAGGATTATGTTTCACTACATTTCCTCTCCAGGTTTTCAAAAAATTTAATTTCGGCATCACCGCATCCTGTGTAATATCTCCAACTACAACAATGTTGGAGATAGTTGGAGAAAAATTGTCGTAATAATATTTTTTCAAATCATCCACCGTAAGTGCGCTCACTGTTTCTTTTGTTCCTAACGTAGAAACACTCATGATGTGTTCGTTGCCATACAATAATTTTGCATACACATTGTTTGCAATAACGGGAGCTTGGGTTACCTGGTTGGCAATAGATTCCAATCGTTGTTTTTTCACTCGCTCAAATTCAACTTTATCAAATTTAGGATGGAAGAATATTTCTTCGGCAATAGCTAAAGTAGAATCCAGGTTTTTTGTCAATGACGAAATGGACAACACAATATCCTGCCCGTTGTTTTGAATACTTACCGAACTGCCCAGCAAATCTAATTTCTCTGAAATCTCTTCCGCAGTATGTTTGGTGGTAGATTCGCTCATTAATGCTGTTAGCAATGCAGAGATGCCTGCCTGTTTTTTGTCTTCGTAGCGATGTCCGGCTTCCACATTCACCTGTATGGTTACACTGGGCACCTCATCCGATTTGGAACCAATAATTTTCATCCCGTTTGCATAATTTAGCATCCATACATCGGGTACTTTAACAGACACTGCTCCGCTGGAAGCCGGTTGTTTTTTTCTGTCGAAATTGTCTTTTGCTTTTTTGTAAACTAAATTTTTATACTCTGCACCTTCCGTGGCAGCGGTGTTTCGAACAGGAGGAGTAAAATTATCTTGCTTCGCCAAATTAATTTTTCCTTTCGGATATACCGATAAAATCACTGCATGTTTTCCTTTTATATATTTGTTATACACTCTCACCACATCGTCTTTGGTTACTTTATTGTATGCTTCTATTTGTTTCACAATGTAATTCGGATTTCCGGTATAGGTTTGGAAAGCTGCCAGCAGTCTGCCTTTTCCCTGAACGCTGGAAAGTGAATTTACCATATTACTTTCAAAACCTGCTTTGAATTTTTTCAGGTCATTGTCTGTAACTCCCTTTTTTTCGAACTCTGCCAGCGAAGTGCGAATTAAAGAATCCATGTGCGACAATTTTTTATCCGGAAAAGTGCGAACGGAAATGCTGAAATCTCCCACCGATTCCTGGGTAGAATTTTCTGCACTTGCCGATTGTGCCAGTTCTGATTTCACAAAGTTTTGATAAAAGATAGAAGATTTGCTTCCGGTTAAAATATCTGCCAGCACATCCAGTGGTGCTTCGTCAGGGTGATTTTGAGGAATGGTAGGATAAGAAAACACAACCATAGGTGCGCGAATATTATCTTCGTAAGAAATATAACGGTCGCTTTCCAGCGCCACAGGAGCAAGTGTTTGGGGTTTTACATCAGGACAAGGCAAAAAGGAACCAAAATATTTTTCTGCTGCTTTTACCACCTCTGCCGCTTTCACATCGCCCGAAACGGTGAGTGTGGCATTGTTTGGTCCGTACCAGCGCAAAAAGAATTTTTTCAAATCGTTTACATCCACCCGGTTCAAATCTTCAATATACCCTATCGTTAGCCATGAGTAAGGATTGCTGGGCGGATACATGGCAGCATTTATTTTTTCGCCAACCAAACCATACGGGCGGTTATCATAGTTTTGTCCTCTCTCGTTTTTTACTGTGCTTCGTTGATTTTCAAATTTTTCCTGGGTAACCGAATCCAGCAAAAATCCCATCCTGTCGCTTTCCAGCCATAGAGCTGTTTCCAGTTGGTTGCTTGGCACCACTTCCCAATAGTTGGTACGGTCGGTAGTGGTAGAACCATTGAGCGTTCCTCCTGCTTCGGTCAGTATTTTAAAATGTTTTCCCTTGCCCACATGTTCGCTTCCTTCAAACATCATGTGTTCGAAAAAGTGAGCAAAGCCCGAACGCCCTTCCTGCTCGCGGGCAGAACCTACGTGATAGGTTACATCTACATATACTATCGGGTCCGAATGGTCTTCGTGAACCACCACGGTCAGCCCGTTCGAGAGCACATATTTTTCGTAAGGAATAATCAACTCATCGCCTTTACGGGTTATTTTTTCTATTAGTTTGGTTTGGGCAAATAGTTGGGTTGCCGATGCAAGCACTACTGCCGAAGAAATAAGAATGTGTTTTAGTTTCATTTGTTTTTGTTTATTTAGAAATGCCAAAAGTAGGGAAATAAATGAATGTGTGGACAATGATAATTATGAATTTACGAATAGGGTGATGAATGGTAAAACAGAAGGATGGTTTGATAGCATACTGCTCCGCAGCCGCCCAATCTCCCCCTTAATAAACCGTATTTGTCATTTTGAATCCCGCACTTGCGGGAAAGAATCTAAAATTTGTATAGTAATTTAAAGAAAGTCCATTTTTGAGTCCTGTTTTTGATATTTATAATCCCGAAATTAATGTTTTGTGTACCAAAAATTGATTTTTTTACCTGAAAAATATATTTTTAAATTATAAAACCCGGATAATAAAACCTGAGCGGACTGGAAAAAATTCTCTTTCCGAATTAAACAACTGATTAATTATCAACTCTATAATTAATGGAACTATCCTTCCTAAATCTAATACTATCTTTCCTAAATGGGGGTCTGTTCAACGGTTAGTTAAACCATCCCCGCTTTTTCCTGACGAAGTACCTAGCTTTCCCGGAGTAACAAAAAACGGTATCTTTGTAAAAAAATACAATATGAATTTTAATAATATGGTTTTTTGATATGTCAAAATCCTGAAAAAAATGAAAAAGATAAATAAATAGCCCCATGAATCTAATCTTCGATATAGGTAACACCCGCATCAAAGCAGGTGTATTTAACGATAATACTTTGCAGGCACATTACGAACTAACAAAAAGTAATGAACTGGATATTGAAAAAATAGTGAAGGAAAATAAAATTAAAATCTGTTTTATATCCTCGGTCAGAGATTCGGAAGCAGCCGCAGAAACGGTAAGCGAATTGTTGCCTTTTGCGCCTGTGTTGTTATTTTCGGCTCATCATCCCCTCCCTTTCAAAAACAAATACAAAACCCCCGACACCGTGGGCAGCGACCGCCTGGCAGCCATTGCCGGGGCACAGGCGTTATACCCGGGCAAAAATGTGCTGGTAATAGATGCAGGAACATGTATTAAATACAATTTTATAAACCAAAATGATGAGTTCCTGGGAGGAGGCATTTCGCCCGGGTTGCAAATGCGCTTCCATGCTTTAAATAATTACACTGCCCGTTTGCCCCTCATGGAAATAAACGAAAAGTTTGAAACCCTGGTAGGCACCAACTCACAGGACAGTATTTTATCAGGCGTGTTGCTGGGCGCAATAGCCGAAGTGGACGGAATTATTGACCGCTATAAACAGCTTTATACAAATTTAACAGTAGTAATTACAGGCGGGGATTTTAATTTCTTTGTGAAACGATTAAAAAACAGCATCTTTGCACACCAATTTTTAATCCTCCAGGGGTTGAGTGTAATTTTAGATACTGTTATTAATGAATAAAAAGCTCGGAAAGCACATCATACAAGTAAGAAACACCACCCTTTCGTTACTCCTTATTACTTATTGCTTATTAAACACCACCTCGCTGACAGCCCAATCTGCTACCAGTTCGCCTTATTCCCGTTATGGTTTAGGAGATGTAAATACCAGGACCTCCGGGCAGTCGTTTGCCATGGGCGGAACCACCATTGCTATTCAAAACGACACCTTACCTATGTTTTTTATCAATTCGAGCAACCCCGCATCCTATTCAGGAATAAGGCTGACCACTGCCGAACTTGGAATGAATTATACCCGTTTGCAGCTGCAAAGCGAATCTTCCAAAAACATTATCAACAGTGCCGCCCTCAATTATATAAGCCTTGCTTTTCCAATCAAAAAATGGTGGGGCGCCAGTGTGGGGCTTATGCCATTCAGTTCGGTTGGCTATAAAATTACCGACCACCAGTCAATAGACAATATTGGCAATGTTGATTTTTTGTATGATGGGTCGGGAGGTATTAACCAGCTTTATTTCGGAAATGGAATAAAACCATTTTATAATTTGCCCCGCATGTACCTTAAATCGGAGAAGTACAAAAAGTTAGCTTCAAAAACCAATGCGGACAATACTGCCAAATCGGATGCCGACTATCGCGCAGACCAGTTGAAAATAAAAAAGGAACTGAAGCACAAAAAAGAAATGCAGCAATTATCGCTTGGGTTCAATGCCTCTTATTTGTTCGGACATATAGACCATACGCGCAGAAGCATTTTTCCTGCCAGCAGTGGCAACTATAACACCCGCACCGGAATAGCTACCCGCATTTCGGATGTTTATTTTGATTACGGGGTTCAGTATGCTCATACCATCGATTCGGTTAAAAAAAGAGAGTTAAAAGAAAAAGTGAAGTTGCTGTTCGGAGCCACCTTTTCGGCACAAACCAAGTTGAATGCAAAGACCGATAGCCTTTCGTATAACTATTATGATGTGCAGGGTTATGAAAGAGTGAGAGACACCATTGAAAATGCAAAAGGAGTAAATGGAACCATTACCTTGCCGCTTACATTCGGCATCGGTATCGGGTTCAAAAAAGGCGACCGCTGGATGGTAGCTGCCGATTTTGCCATGCAAAACTGGAGTTCGTACCAGGCGTTTAATCAATCGGGCGATTTAAAAAACAGTATGCGCGTTTCGTTAGGCGCACAGTGGGTACCCAATTCCAAAGCCGCGCAAAAAAAATATTTGAGCCGGGTGCATTATCGTTTTGGCGGCAGATATGCTCAAACTTCGCTGGAGTTAAAATCTACACAACTTACCGAAAAGGCAGCAAGTATCGGGTTTGGTTTTCCGGTGGGCAGAAATTATTTATTGCAAAGTTTCTCCATGATTAATATAGGCTTGGAAGCCGGGCAGCGCGGAACGGTTAACAACGGGCTGATTAAGGAAAACTTCTATAAAGTTACTATCGGGTTTACCCTTAACGACAGGTGGTTTGTGAAACCGAAATTTGATTAATGCAAATAACGAATGATTACGAATTTACGAATGAAACGTAACTATTCTTAAATTTGTACCTTTCACTATCAGCATACAGCAATTCGTAAATCCGTAATTATTCGTTATCCGTACCCAAAAATGTTCCGTCTTCTTTTCGTCCTCATCACTTTATCGGTTATTTTACCTTCCTGCGAAAACGATATTGCGGTGGTAAATACCATTACCGGTGAAAGCGAAAAAAAATTAGCCATCCAGTCCGACCGGAATGTTCAAACCGTTTACAGCGATTCGGCTCGTGTGCGGGCAAAACTTACTGCCCCTGCCCTAAACAGGTATGCCGGCAAAAAGCCTTATATGGAATTGCCCAAAGGAATGGAAGTGATTTTTTATGACGAACATAAAAAAGAACAAACCAAACTTACTGCAGATTACGGAATAGGTTTCGAAAACGGTAACGGAATAGAACACATGGAAGCCAAACGAAATGTGGTAGTCATTAACCAAAAAGGCGACACCCTGCATACCGAAAAATTAATCTGGAATGCTGTTACCCAAAAAATATATACCGATGAATTTGTGAGAATATCCACAAAGGATGAAATTATTTGGGGAGACGGACTAACCGCCAACCAGGATTTTTCGGATTATGAAATAAAAAATGTAAAAGGAGAAGTAAGTGTAAAAGACGAAGAGTTAAACAAAAAAAAATAATAGGTAATCTGCACTAAATATGAATAAAACATTTAGAATACTCGAATTAATATGGCTGTTTATTGGCTGCATAGCCATTTTGTTATGTGCATTTAGTATCTTATCCGGAGACACCCGCGGAGCCATTTATTTTATTGTTCTTACTTTTGCAGCCGGGTTAATGTATGCGGTAAGAAGAAAACAACGCGTAAAGTTTGAATCCGGTCAAAAACAAAAAGAACAGGAACAAAAAAAATAAACCTTGGGACCAACTTGTGTTATTCTTATTACTCTTATCGCTTCCGCTTTTTTCTCCGGGCTTGAAATTGCATTTATTACCTCCAATAAATTAAGAATTGAATTAGAAAGCAAACAAGGCAACCTCAACGCAAAGGTTCTTTCTTATTTCAGTAAATATCCTACCCGTTATTTGGGCACCATGTTATTGGGAAATAATATTGCACTTGTTATTTTTAGCATTTATATGGACGAACAATTGAAACCTCTGTTCCTCCATTTCATTTCTTCTAAAATACTTATATTACTACTTTCTACTTTTATTTCCACCATGCTCATTTTAGTAACTGCGGAGTATTTACCAAAAAACATTTTCAGGATAAACCCAAACAAAACACTTACTTTATTTGCATTCCCGTTAACCATTGTGTTTGGTTTACTTTACCCGGTGGTGTTAATCACAATAGGAATTTCGGAATTTATATTAAAAAAAGTTTTCAGGGTGAGGATAGAAAAAGAAAATACCGCCTTCACGATGATTGATTTAGATAATTATTTACGGGAAGGAACCTCTGCCCGGGAAAAGAAGGCAGAGATTGACCATGAAATTCAGATATTTAAAAACGCCTTAGATTTTTCTTCCGTAAAAGCCAGGGAATGTATGGTTCCCCGAACAGAAATTATTGCGCTGGATGTGGAAAATGGAATTGAAGAATTGAAACAACGATTTATTCAAACCCGGCTTTCAAAAATATTAATCTTTTCCAAAACCATTGATAATATTATTGGATATGTATATTCTAAAGAACTATTTAAAAAGCCCGAAAACATCAGAAGTATCCTGTTACCGGTTTCTGTAGTTCCCGAATCTATGCCGGCAAGCGAAGTATTAACCGTTTTTATTCAGCAGCACAAAAGCATTGCTATTGTGGTGGACGAATTTGGCGGCACATCCGGGATGCTGACCATGGAAGACGTGATGGAAGAAATATTTGGAGAAATAGAAGACGAACACGATAAGGAAGAAATGATAGAAAAACAAATTTCGGAAACAGAGTTTATTTTTTCTGCCCGTTTGGAAACCGATTATATCAATCATAAATACCATCTTCGTCTTCCCATACTCGATAACTTTGAAACCATCAGCGGGTTAATAATGCACTACCACGAAAGTATTCCAAAAGTGAACGAGGAAATTCAAATCGATTCGTTTGTTTTTACTATTATTTCAGCCACCCGCACCCGAATTGAACAGGTGAATATGAAAATTCTTAAAAAGAACGAATAAAAATTTCATATTCTAACACCGGAAAAGGGGAAACATTGCAAATTGTGCCTGTTTCCACCCCTTTCGACCCTTCGTTGGGCAAGCCTACATTCAAAGTATATATGGACAGCGCGCACCCGGTAATTAAGTTTGTAAAAGGTGCGTTTGATGCAGTTGAAATTTGGGTGGACAAAGGAACAGGTTATGTAAAAGAGGAGCGCGCCATCAGCTCTCCATACTTAGACAGTTCTCCGCTTCCGGCTATTGGAAAAAGTGAGGTATGGAAATATAAAATGATTTATGTAATGCACAACAAAACAGTGGGTTTTTGGAGCGATGAAGCTACTATTTCTGTTTATGGAACGGTGTAAATTATTTTAAGGCAAAAGAATGCTGCTAAATAAAGTGCGATTATTCCGCATAAAAATAAACTCAGAAATGAATACATTTCTGAGTTTGTTTTTTTTACGATAAAATTTTCAAGAATGAAAAAAAGGGCAAAATATAGTTTTATTTCACTACTAACCGACTAATTTTTTGTCGGTTAGTAGTGAGAGAATATATAAGGGAAAACAATAATTACGTTAGATTAGTGGAAGCAATAGTCTCACC
>JANYDQ010000102.1 GCA_025363555.1 Bacteroidota bacterium
TCAGCGGTCGCAACCATTGGCGCGTTCCACATTTGCCAGCCGCGCTCCGATATGGCTCATCCTTACATTTTCAATTTTGTTTGGAGGTGTATGGGTTGTGTATTTAAAAGTGATTTCAATGATTAGAAAAATTAAAAATGCAGGAAATATTATTTCTTAAACAAATAATAATCATTCATAAATTAAAACAATTAAAAAATGAAAAATCTATTTCAAAGTAAAACAAAGAAGGGGATAATGTTATTTATTCTCTTGTCTTCAATAACACTCACGTTGAGTTACGTTGCATTCAGCCAGCAGAAAAAAGAAGAGTGGGAATCGCCTCCTGCCGCAGACAAAAAATTGAACCCGCTGAAACCGGATTTGGCTGGCATTGCAGCGGGTAAGACACTTTATACAAAAGAATGTTTTTCCTGTCATGGCAAAACAGGAAAAGGCGATGGACCTGCTGCTGCTGCTCTCGGTAAATCGCCCGGTGACTTATCATCTAAGATGACGCAAGACCATACCGATGGTGCTTTGCTTTGGAAAATTCAAACCGGCAAACCTCCTATGCCATCCTATCAGAAAAAATTATCTGAAATTCAGATATGGCAGGTAATTAATTATGTGAGAACTCTTAAAGCAACTGCAAAAAAATAATTTAAACTATGAAAAAGATAATCTGCACATCAATCACTGCAATTTTATACTTCGTTGTCAACGCACAGGATTATAATAAGACCGCGATGGACAGCATGTCGGCAGAGCCGGGAAAAAAAGAATATTCTAATACAGGATTTCTTTTAACCGGATACACCAATGCGTCTTTTGTTTCAGCAGGAAAAAATAATTCGTTTGGTGATGTAGGTTTCAGCCCGATATTTTTATGGCGACCTGCAAAGCATTTTTTCTTTGAAGGAGAATTAGAAATGGAATTTGAAGACGGGCAACTGCATTTGAATCTTGAATACGCAAACATAAATTGCGTGTTGAACAAATATGTAACATTCCGTTTTGGCAGATTTTTAACTCCCTTCGGAACATTTCAACCTTCCTATCATCCGTCATGGATAAATAAAATTCCTGTTGCTCCTCTCGGATTCGGACATGATGGTGTGGGTCCTTCTTCTGAAATAGGTGCAGCATTGAGTGGCGGTTTTCCTCTCGGTTCATCAAAACTGAATTACAGTATTTATATATCTAATGGTCCTATTTTAAATCTTGGTGACGAAGAACCGGGCGAAGAAGGAAACCTGATGTATGAAAATTATTCCGACAACAATAAGAACAAAGCCATTGGCGGACGAATAGGTTTTCTTCCGTTCCTCAATTCATGCCTTGAGTTGGGTGCATCCGTGCAAACGGCAAAACCCGGTGATGCAGGAAGTGAGTACGAAAAAATTAATGCGCTCATGTATGCGTATGATTTAAACTACGTAAAGCAAATTGATTTTTTGAAAGGAACGGTGGATGCAAAAGCGCAATGGAATTTTGTAAATGTGGATAATGCAATTTATTCCGACCATGATGATACAACCGGCATTGGCACTTACACTTACAATAATAAACGCGATGTGTATTACGCGCAGTTTGCTTATCGTCCTACAATGTCAAAAAATAAAGTGATAAAGAATTTTGAAGGAGTTGTCCGTTACTCTGCATTAAATCTTCCCGCAGATGCAAAAGAAAATGAAGATATAACACAGCTTATTTTCGGATTAAACTATTGGGCAAACTGGCGCACTGTTGTAAAAGCAGCATACCAGCCCGATGAAGATACTCCTCGTTTCTGGTTACAAATAGCAATGGGTTTTTAAAATTACAAGCTAAAAAATACTACAATGAAAAAAATAATAATCATCACAACAATCATCATCAGCATTGTCATTGCATCTGTCATGATGAACGGATGCGCATCAACAAAAATGCTGGACAAAGCCGGTGCCGAATTATGGAGCGAAAACTGTATTCGCTGTCACAGCACTCCTCCGCCTACTGCTTTCACAGGCGAGCAATGGGAAACCATCAGTATGCACATGCGTGTTCGCGCAGGGCTTA
>JANYDQ010000118.1 GCA_025363555.1 Bacteroidota bacterium
CTAAACTACTATACAAATTTTTTAATACCTCCCACCAGTAGCGTCTGCTCTTGTAGAAGTAGCGTCTGCTCTTAAAGGAGTAGCGCCTGTTTCGAAAAGTGAGCAAAAAAAATCCCGGCAGAAAGCTACTTTTCCTGCCGGGATAAATGTTTAAGCTTTTGGAATAGTTATTGAAATGGAATCGGACCAAACCGGCTCCATGTCCAGGATGTTAAAATCGGCACTGCTGCCGGCTTTAAGAGTAACTGCATGTTGAAAATAAGCATCTTTTGCACCCCCTCTCCTTGAAAGAAGGAAAAAGGGGCAATGAGCCATTGCCTGTTGGAGGACCAGACTATGGACTTGAAGTGCTTTGTAAATTAATCATTGTTTTATTTATTATGTATGTTACCTCCAAAGGTCAGGCAGTGGGGCAGGGGCGGGGCATAGCCGTGAGGTTAAAGTAAATTAACTCCCCATCCAGGAGGGCAATGTCATTAAGTTAAGTGTTTTTGACATCGAAAAGGTTACATGTTTACTGAAGTAACTACTACCTTAGTGTTTATTCTTAAAAACTAACTATCCGGTGGATAATAACAACTATCCGCTCTTCCTCCCTTGAATTGCAAAAAAATAATAATCATTCCTAACTTAAAGTTAATCTTCACGCAATGTTTAGTTCTTATTAACATTGTACTTTTGACGCCAGAATGAATGAGGAAAATACAATATTAATTGTAGATGATGAACCGGATATACTGGAGTTCCTGTCTTACAATTTTCGCAAAAAGGGGTTTCGGATTATAACTGCCGACAATGGAAAAGAGGGAATGGCAATTGCTTTGGCGGAACATCCAACTATTATAATTTCTGATATATTAATGCCCGAAATGAACGGGGTGGAAATGTGTCTTGAATTAAAAAATCAGGAAGCAATGAAATCAGTTCCTATTATTTTGCTAACCGCTGTCAATGACGATTATGGGGTTCAATACGCCATGTCATCGGGAGCTGACCAATATGTTTCCAAGCCCGTAAAGTTTGAATACCTGTTTACTATTGTTGAACTGATGTTGTTAAAATACTGAACTCGCTTAACTGTTTCGAAACAGTAAATTAACATTCCGGGGAATCCCTAAAGTAAAATTAAATTTCTCTTCATCTTAAACTCTTATTGAAGTAATAGTTTTGCCGCGAAATTATTTGGGCAGTACAAGATGTATAAAATAGTAATAGTAGATACGGATGAAGTTGTGCTTTCTGATATGCGCAATGCTTTGGAAGAGGCAGGTTATGAAGTTTTTACCTGTAACACTTCGGCAGGTGCAATAGAAACCGCAAAAAAAGTATTGCCTGATTTGGTGATGCTGGAGTTGATAATGCCTGTTAAGAACGGGATAGATATATGTATGGAGTTAAGAGAGGAAAAAGAATTCAAGAAAACTCTTGTATTATTTTATACAGACAGGAAAGAAGATTTTGCTGAAATATCAGCATTTAATGCCGGTGCAGATGATTATGTGGTGAAACCTGTAAAAACCCGTGTACTGGTAAAAAGGATCAATGCGATGCTAATGCGAAGCAAAGGTAAAACTGAACTGGAAGTACTGACCGGGACAGGGCAAATAAGAATTGACTACGAACGTTACCTGGTATATAAAGAAGGCAAAGAAGTAGTGTTACCGAGAAAAGAGTTTGAGTTGCTGTCCTTATTATTAGGTTCGCCAAATAAATTAATTACCCGGAAAGAAATAAGTACCGAAGTGTGGGGATACGAACTGGTAAAAGGGAACAGAACGCTGGATGTCCACATCCATCACCTGCGAGAAAAACTGGAATTGAAAAATTTAAAAACAATTACAGGTGTGGGATATTATTTAGCCATTTAAAAATAAAAAGTGAAACCCTCCTTAGCTTTTGCTGTTAATTTGATGTTAATACAACATTGATTGCCGAACAAATAAATTAACCTTAGTGTAACCGAATAGTAATAATTGGGTTACCAAAACACAACATAGTTTATAGACTTTTGTTGCGATTTAAAAACAGTATATATAGTATGAAAAGTCTATTTACCATTGCTTTATTTAGTTTTATTTTTAACTGTTTTCCCGGGGATGCGCAGGCACAGAAAACAATTACCGAGGAAGACCAGTCTGCGCTGGAAGGTATTATAGTAGAGAACTATTATGTGTATAACCCGGCAGATGCTTTGGATACCGTGGGTGGTGCTCTTCCGCAGGGAGCTGTAACTTATAGAATATATGCAGACATGAAACCCGGCTACAAACTGCAGGCAGTGTACGGAGTGCCAGACCATGAACTTAACATTAAAACTACCACCCACTTTTTTAATAATGCCAAATGGGGGGATATATCAGGCGACAAAATAGATGATAAAAAAATTGTTAACAGTACTGCCGCTTTCGATTCGTGGATAACGATTGGTGCTGCCACGCAACGACACAGCGGTGTTTTGAAATCGGAAGATACCGATGGTTCTCTTATTACTGCCTTGCCAAATGCAGATGGAATGATGACAGCGAAAATAAAACCGGTTACTTTCTTCGGGTTTGATATTACTTTTTTTAGTAAAACACTTACTCCTGCTAAGTTTTCGGGCAACAATGGTTCGTGGGCGGTGTTTGGAAGCGTGAAGGGAGAAACGTCAGAAAACAAAGTTTTGATAGCACAGCTTACCACCGATGGAATACTTTCTTTTGAATTAAACATGCAAATAGGAACCCCTACAGGAGCTACCTTAAATTTTGTTGCTAAAAATCCGAAGGATAAAGAAATACAGGTTAGTTCATTAGTTCATTAGTGATTGGCGAAGACAATAAAATAATTTAATAATAAAACAATTAATTCTAAATAAAAAAAGATGAAAAAAATTACAACAAAAAAATTAATGATTGGCTTAGGTCTATTGTTCGCAGGGAGTTTAGCGGTAGCACAAAATGGATTAGAAAATGTGATTGTGGAAACGTATTACATTGCCAATGCAAATGATGCAAACAACAGTATAGGAACTTTACCTGTAGGTTCGGTTACTTACAGGGTATTTGTTGACATGCTGCCGGGTTATAGATTTGAAGCCATTTACGGGGTGCCGGGACACACGTTATCTTTTACTACTACTACTTCTTTCTTTAATAACGAAGACAGAGGAGCTGTATATCCAAACTTAATTGGTAATCAGTATTGGCATAACAACAGCGTGGCTCTTGATTCGTGGTTAACAGTGGGAGGAACCAGTACAGGGCATATAGGAGTGTTAAAGGCGGATGATAATGGTGTTTCAAATATAGTGATGCCAAACTCTATGCTTCAAAATACTGCTGTTGCCATTGGTATTCCATTAACACAGCAGGATGGTTCGGTAGCCGGAACACCGCAGGGAGTTACAGTGGTTGGTATTAATAATACTGGTAATGGCGACTTAGGAGTTTTTGATGGTACCAGCCAGGTAGGTAATCTTTTCACTACTTCCAATGGTTCTATTGCTTCATTAAATGGTTCTTATGGTGCTGACTCGTTAACCAACAAAGTATTAATCGGCCAGTTTACTACCGATGGCTGTTTTGGTTTTACTTTAAACATCCAGATTGGACTACCTAATGGCAGTTCGCAATATGAAAATTATGTAGCCACTGCACCTGTTGGCGGTGAGTTTCAAAGAAGTTTTCTTACTTATAACAGTTGTACCGTTAATGTAAATCAACCAAAATCAACCCCGGCTTCTTCACTTGCCATTTATCCTAATCCGGCAACTGATGTGATTACTATAGATATTACTTCTTCTGATAAAATAAATACTAATTCATACAAAATAATTGATTTGGTAGGAAATGTGGTGGCTGATAAAAGCATAGGTGCGGTAAGTGGAAAGTATGTGGAAAGCGTAGATATATCTTCGTTTGCGAAAGGAATTTATTTTATGGAGCTTATACAGGACGGTGTTAAATCAACTAAAAAGATAATTAAATAT
>JANYDQ010000176.1 GCA_025363555.1 Bacteroidota bacterium
CGTATGCTCAAAATGGCAAAAAACAAATTGGTAAATTATCTGCAAAAGCCGTAGCCAAAGCGTAATGAGTTGAGTTTCAAAAATGGAATATCGAATTATTCTTTACCACTAAGACACTAAGAACACGCAGAAACACTAAGACTTAGTGAACCTTTGTGTTCTTAGTGTCTTAGTGGTGAAATCTTAGTATTATCTTTTTCATTACCTTTGCACCCCATAAAATTTATAACTCATAATTCATAACTAACAAATATGTCAAAAGGATTTTTTACAGTTCCACCACCGGTGAACGAACCCATTAAAAGCTATGCACCGGGAAGTACCGAAAGAAAAGAGCTACAGGCTATGCTCAAGGAATCGCGCTCGAAAGAATTGGATATTCCAATGTATATAGGAGGTAAAGAAGTAAGAAGCAATGAAAAGATTCGCCTTGCTCCGCCACACGACCACAAACATACATTAGGTTATTTTCATAAAAGTACAAAAGCGCATGTGCAACAAGCTATTGATGCGGCTTTGGCAGCCAAGCCAAAATGGGAAGCATTGGATTGGGAACATCGTGCAACTATATTTTTGAAAGCTGCCGAACTGATTGCAGGTCCTTATCGTGCTAAGTTAAATGCCGCTACAATGCTTGGTCAGAGCAAGAATGCGTTTCAGGCAGAGATTGATAGTGCTTGTGAAATAATAGATTTTCTTCGTTTCAATGTCTTGTACATGACGGAGATTTATAAACAACAACCACCTGTAGCAGGCACTGGCTTTGGGGTTTGGAACAGAGTGGAACAACGTCCGTTAGAAGGTTTTATATATGCGCTCACTCCTTTTAACTTTACTGCCATTGCAGGTAACCTCCCTACTTCATGCGCTATGATGGGTAATGTAGTGGTTTGGAAACCATCCAACACACAAGTATATGCTGCCAATGTATTGATGGAAATATTCATAAAAGCAGGTGTTCCGGCAGGTGTTATTAATTTAATTTATCCTTCGGGACCTGATGCAGGTGAAGTTATATTTGCTCATCCTGACTTTGCAGGTATCCATTTTACAGGTTCTACGGCTGTATTTCACGATATATGGAAATCAATTGGAAATAATATTAGCAAGTTTAAATCGTATCCTCGTATAGTTGGAGAAACGGGTGGAAAAGATTTTGTGATTGCTCATTCTTCTGCCGATGCTAAAGTAATATGTACTGCGCTAAGTCGCGGTGCGTTTGAATACCAGGGACAAAAATGCAGTGCTGCTTCCCGTGCTTATATTCCGAATAATCTTTGGGAAGAAGTGAAAGGTTTATTGCAGGCTGATTTAAAGTCAATGAAAATGGGACCTACCGAAGACTTTACTAATTTTATTAATGCAGTGATTGACGAAAAATCGTTTGACAAACTTGCTAAATACATTGATGATGCAAAGAAAGATAAGAACTGCGAAATAGTTGCCGGTGGTAATTACGATAAATCGAAAGGATATTTTATTGAACCAACCATCATCAGAGTGAACGACCCATATTATGTTACCATGTGCGAAGAGTTGTTTGGTCCTGTGTTAACGCTCTATGTTTATGATGCTGATAAATACGAAGAAACATTAAAAATAGTTGACAGTACTTCCATTTATGCTTTAACAGGCGCATTGATAGCGCAAGACAGATATGCGATTGAGCAAGGAACAAAAGCATTGCGCAATTCATCAGGTAATTTTTATATCAATGATAAACCTACAGGTGCAGTAGTTGGTCAGCAGCCATTTGGCGGAGCTCGTGCTTCGGGTACAAATGATAAAGCAGGAGCAATGATTAATCTTTTGCGTTGGGTTTCGCCTCGCACTGTCCGCGAAACATTGAATCCTCCTACCGATTACAGGTATCCGTTTTTACAGGCGGATTAACTTATTCTAACTAAAAATGCCATATCTCTCGCTAAGATGTGGCATTTTTAATTCTTATCTTTCTTCGTTTATTTTCCTTCACATTGTTTACTATACGTGTCATAATCTCCTGCATGAAATTTTACCCATACATTATATTTTTGAAAGGTTTTGAGTTCCATATTACAAAAGAATGCCTGGTAATGGACACTATTGGGGAGGAGATTGGATAGTGGGGAGTAGATATGAGCGGAGGAATTATTAGCAGGAAATAAACCTGGCTGATGGTTATTGAAGATTAAGGGTGGGGGTGGATGAATGTTTTGGCGGGTATGGATAGTGAAAGAGGTAATGAGGAGGGGTATAAATAATATTGCTTTTGATGGGAACACTTGGTTGAATTATTTTTTATTGGTTGTGTAAAGGTAAGTATTATGATTGATAAAGGGAATGAAAATTTGAGAGCGGGGTTTTGAGGTGTTTGCTGTTTTTGGGTTGTAAATAGTGGTATTGTACAAAAAGATTATGATATGGGTTGTGATAGCAGGATTTTTTTTTGAAGGGCTGTGTATGATGGAACGCAGATTATTATGTTTGGACTTGATAAAAAATGATCTTTGATTGCCTTTGGCAATTAGGATTAAAAATGATGATGATAAAAGGCGGGAGTTTTTTTGGGGAGGATGGCGGATATATTATTGCAGGCTTCTCTGATTTTGCTGATGGTGATGTAACCGGTAATCATGGAGGTTATGATTACTGGATTATAAAACTTAGTGCAGAAACAGTAGTCGTTGCAGAAAATAATTTAAATAAAGCATTGGAAATTTATCCTAACCCGACAAATGATATTATAAATGTAGTTATAAACAATTTTAAAAATATAACCATTACTATATGATACTATGGGAAGGAAAGTATTAATTAAAAAAATTACTGAGAGTAACGCAGAGGTAAATGTAAAAAGTTTGGAAAGTGGTTTGTATTTTTTGCAGGTGCAAAGTGATGGTTCGGCAGGCTCAATAGAGGGGAAGGGAATAATAAATAAAAGGTTTGTGAAGGAATAGAAAATAAATTTTAAATTTGCAACGGTTTAATTGGTTAATAATAGAGTGAGAAGTCTGGGTGGTTCCGGGCTTCTTTTTTTTATGTACTTACTTAAACGTCCGACCAATCGATACACATTCAAAATGCGCCTGACCCGCAAAAACCAAGCTATAAAGGTAGTGAGGGGTGGAAAGGGAACTAACCCAAAAGAAACCTAACCACCCCTTCTACTCCTTCTAAAAAAAGGGAAAAGTACTTTATCAATACTGGTGATAAACGGGGAGAGTGCGGGGGCTGAAAGGGAACTAACCCAAAGAACCTAACAGCCCCTTTAACTCTTCACTTTTATCGGGATAGCCTAATTTTTCGTAAGATGTAATGAGGTTACGAAGCAGGCGTTTAATAATTTCTAAATTGGAGCAGGGCTCGTAATAGGCAGCTAAAGCAGGTAGTTTGAGCTGCATAAGGAAAGCATCCACTTCTTTTTGACCAAATACTGCGCCTTTGCTGAAAGGGTTGATGTAAAATAAAACATTACTTCCCTGGTTTCCTTCCATTGTTGGTATTCCCATTACTTCTATATCCACATAGCAGAGGATGAAGTGTTCGGGAAGGTTGACCCCGTATATAGGAATTTCCAAGCTTTGGGCGATTATAGTGTACAGAATAGAAAGTAGCAGGGGGTTTCCTTTTTTACTTTCGAGCACGTTATTGATGTAAGAATTTTGGGGTGCGTGATAGTTAGATGTGTTTCCGCTGAAATTATGTACATCGAATAATATATGGTTGATAATTTTTATTTTTTCGAGGGCGGTAAGGTATTCGTTGAGTTCGAGCCAGACGTCTTGTTTTATTTGAGCAATTTGTTTATGGATTTTGGTAATGTCCACATCGGGATATTGATAGCGGGCAATAAGGAGAGCGCCTTCAAGTAAATCCTGATGGTCGGGCATAGCCCAGGTTTTTAGTTCGTCTTTAATGATATCAAACTGAATTTGATGGATGATATTTTCAATTCGGTTTTGAATGAGGGTGTCGAAGGAGTGTTCCCAGGCGTCTTCGAGCAAAGGAATGATATTTTGCCCAAGAGAAAGGAATTGCATACTGACTTGTTTGAACACGGTTTCGTCCGGGTCGTCAAGTAAAGATATGAGAGCTGTGATTTCCTTTTTGTTCATGTACTAACTATTTCGTGGACAAATGTAGGGGAGAGAGCAGAGGTATTTACAAATGGTTTTAAGAAGATTTCAACGTTAGATTGTTAATCTCTTTAGGACAAGGTCTATTAATTGTTCTATAGCCAGGAGGTGATTTTTGCTGTATTGTTTTATGACTCGGTTGGCTATAACTGCACAGACGGTGCAAGTTTGATGCCCCAGGAGGGTACCTAAACCATAGAGAGCGGAGGTCTCCATTTCGAAGTTGGTAATGCGGAAGTCGAGATGATTGAAATTTGTTAATTTCTGGTTAAAATCTTGAACCCAGGGGGAGAGGCGCAGTTTTCGACCCTGAGGACCATAAAAGCCAGGAGCAGTAGCGGTAATGCCTTTTATTAAATCGAACCCGATTTTATTGATGAGTTTTTCGGAGCCTTTTACACAATAGGGAAAAGGCAGGTGGTGGTTCCAGTTGGTTTGTTTGATAAATGCGTTTGAAATTTCGTTGTTATTAATAAGGTGCAGGTCTGCATAATAATTAAGCAACCCATCGAAGCCTAAGCCATAAGAGGAAACGACATAGTTATCAACTGCAATATCGGGTTGAAGGGCTCCGGAAGTGCCGATGCGAACAATGTTTAAGGCGGTATGTTTTGGTTTGATTATTCGGGTTTTTAAATCAATGTTTACGGCAGCATCCAGTTCGTTCATAAGTATATCTATATTATCTGTACCTATGCCGGAAGAAATAACCATTACCTTTTTGCCGTTATAGATTCCGCCATGAGAAATAAATTCGCGGTTTTGAATTTTAAATTCGATGGACTGGAAGTGGCTGGAAACAATTGAAACCCTGCCGGGGTCTCCAACAATAATGATGTTTTGCGGAATATGTTCGGGAAGTAATTGCAAATGATACACGCTGCCATCTGGGTTAAGAATGAGTTCGGTTTCGGGAATACTATGATTTATCATTATTTATTTTGATTTAAAATTAGTTTGGATAGGTAAAAAGAAAATATTTTTTATTACGTTTGTATTCTTCAAAAAAAGTTATTCGTTTATAGTTTGTTTAGAATTCAACAATTGTTTGATTTAGTAAACAAGTTTCAAAAGTATTTAAAATTTATGATTCAATCTACAAATAAAATATTAGTGCCGATAGATTTTTCGGAACAATCGCTTATTGCCTTAGACCAGTCGTACAACATTGCCCAAAAATATAATGCTGAAATAACATTGTTGCATGTGGTTGAAGATCACGGAATGATAGCCAAGCTATTTTCGAATAAGCAACATGAAAATTTGAAAAAAAACATTCAAAATGATTTGGACAAACTGGCGTTAGAGGTGGCAAAAAAAAGCAAACTGGTTGTTAGTTCGCTGGTGGGTAGAGGGTATGTTTACGAACAAATAAACGCGGTGGCAGAACTGATAAATGCTACAATGATAATAATGGGAACGAATGGAGACAGCAGTATAAAGAAAAAATTTATAGGCTCGAATGCGTTGCGAGTGGTACGCGAATCTAAAATACCTGTTATTACCATTAAAGGACATGAACACCGCAAAGGAATTGAAAACATAGTACTTCCGCTTGATTTGTCGAAAGAAACGAGGGAGAAGATAGGAATGGCAATTCATTTATCGAAGCTATTTAAAGGGGCTGTGGTTCGAGTAATTTCTGTACTGTTTACTTCAGACGAATTTGTTGTTAATCGGCTCACCCGACAGTTGGGGCAGGCAAAAGCGTTTTTGGAAAAAGAAGGGGTGGAGTGTTCGGCAGAAATTGTGAAAGGGGTGAAAGGAGAAGATACCCTTGCACAAAACATTTTGGAATATGCAGCAAAAGTGGATGGCGATTTAGTGATGATAATGACGCAACAGGAATTGGAATTTACAAAGTTTTTTATCGGGTCTTCTGCACAGGAAATTATTAATCACTCCAACATCCCCGTGTTAAGTATTCGTCCTGTTTTTAGAAAAGACACTACTATGTTTCCAAATCCATACTAAACTATAATAAACAACTCAACCAACAAATTAAATTATGAAACCATTTACCATTCAAAAAATTCTTATTCCAATAGATTTTTCAGAAACATCTTTATTGGCAATAGAACATGCTGCTTTTGCAGCACAGCTTTACAAAGCAGAATTAATATTATTACATGTAATTGAAAAATACTGGGAAAATTTTTCCATCATTACTCCCCAAATCCAAGTTACCGTTCCCGAAGATTTTATGCTTTCTATTGAAAAAAAGCTGGAAGAAGTGGCGGATGATATCCGTTCGAAATATGGAGTAAAATCTGACTGCATTACCAGCAACGGAAATATTTTTACAGAAATTATGTCTGTTTCGAAAGAAAAAGAAGTTGATTTAATAGTGATGGGAACTCACGGAGCTTCGGGGATTGCAGAATTTTTTGCAGGAAGTAATACATATAAAGTTGTTACCAAAGCACCCTGTCCGGTATTATCAGTGCAGGGAACTACTAAGCGATTCGGATATAAAGACATACTGATACCTATTGATGATTCGATACATTCACGTCAAAAAGTTAATCATGCTATTGTTCTTGCAAAACAATTTGCTTCGAAAATACATGTATTGGGCTTGCCAGATAAGGATATGGATGAAGTTGACTTGAGGAAGTTTGAAGTAAAATTAACACAGATACAGGAGTATGCACATAAATGCGGAGTTTTATGTGATAAAACAACTGTGAATGGAGCGAACCAGGCAAAAATGACTTTAGATTATGCTAACAATAACCCAGTTGATTTAATAGTAATAATGACGGACCAGGAAGAAAACATTACAGGGCGGTTGATTGGAACGTATGCCCAGCAAGTGGTAAATCATTCTAAAATTCCGGTAATGAGCGTTCATCCGGTGGTTGGTTTTACTAAAGCGTGGGAAAATCCTTATTAATATTTGGCTATAAAGAAAGTTTATTTCTTTTCGATAAGTTAAAAGTTAAAAAAGCCTTTCAGAAATGAAAGGCTTTTTTATTAAGCAAAGCTAAATAGGTTAGAAAGTTTATTGTGTTAAACTACCAAACACTTTTTTTAGTAAATCGGTTACCCTCGCCATCGGGTCTTTGCGAATTTTCAGTTCCTCATCGGCAATTAATTTGAACAATCCCAAAATGGCTCTGTCAGTGACATAAGAAGTTAAATCAGGGTTTTGCTGTTCAACCAATGGAACTCTGTTGTATACCGTAATAATAGGATTCCAATATTTAGTAAGTTCAACTTTATTAATAGCCACCTGAACAACGGGGGTAAATTTATCTTTTAACTGCAAAGTTGTTTTATCTTTTAAATATTGGGTAGCTGCATTGTCAGCACCTTTCAATATTGCAAAGCCATCGCCAATACTCATTCCTTTTATGGCATCAATAAAAACAGGGGCTGCATTTTTGGCGGCTTCTTCTGCAGCACGATTCAGAGTCATTTCAAACTTATCCACCTGGGAGGTAAGACCTAAATTTATTGCCCAAGTTTTTACCTTTTGTGCTTGGGCCGGGAACGGAATAAATAATGAAGGGTTTTTATAAAAGCCATCCAACTTAGAAGCAAAAGCGGAAGAATTATTGGTACCTACAGTAAGCGCTTCGCGCAAACCGCTTATTACTTCGTCATTTGTTAAAGGAGTAGTAGTGGAGTTGGGAGAATTGATTGCGTCATTGGCTGCTTTAACAACTGCATCAGCAGACTGCTGCAACTGCTGGGTGGTACAACTATTGTAAACAAAAAGAATAGCAAATAAAAGCGGTAGTCTGATTTTTTTCATAACCGGGTAAATTCTTTTTATTTCGTTAAACTACCGAAAACCTTTTTAAGAATATCGGTAACTCGCGCCATGGGGTCTTTCCGAATTTTCAATTCTTCGTCAGCAATTAACTTAAATAATCCCTGCATGGCTCTTTCGGTAACATAAGCAGTTAAATCAGGATTCTGTTGTTCCACAAATGGAATTCTGTTGTAGGTAGTAATAATGGGATTCCAATATTTGGTTACTTCTACCTTATCAATAGCAGCCTGAACAATGGGAGTAAATTTATCCTTTAACTGTGCAGTTGTTTTATCTCTTAAATATTGCGTAGCGGCATTGTCTGCTCCTTTTAATATAGCGAAACCATCGCCAATACTCATTCCCTTTATCGCACTAATAAAAACAGGGGCTGCGTCTTTGGCGGCTTCTTCTGCTGCACGATTTAATGTCATAACAAATTTATCAGTCTGTTCCTGCATTCCTAACTGGTCCACCCTCTCTTTTACTTTTTGTGCTTCCGGTGGAAAAGGAATAAATATAGCCGGGTTTTTATAATAGCCATCCAGTTTTGAAGCCAGTCCGCTTGAATTGTTGGTGCCAACTGTTAACGCATTTCTTAATCCGCTTATCACTTCATCATTGCTTAACTGTCCGTTGTTTGATGGAGAAGTTTTTTTAAGAACATCGCTGGAAGCTTTTTCTGCATCTTTCATAAGGTTTCCAAAAGATTGGCCTGAACATAGGTTCATTGAAGCAAATACTATAAATATGGTAGTAATTTTTCTCATTTTCTTAATTTACTTTAGAATTTAGTATTTGCTCTATTTTATTTCAAAGCTTAATAATTTTTCGTCTTCTATAAATGCTTCTAACCTGTCCCCAATCTTCACCTCACCAACCCCTTCAGGGGTTCCTGTAAATATCAAATCACCCGTTTTAAGAGTAACGAATTGGGAAACATATGCAATTACTGCATCAAACGAAAAAAGCAAATCCATTGTATTGCCTCTCTGCACCTGGTTGCCATTTATATTTAAATGGAAATTAATATTATTCATTTCGTTTAATTTGGTTTTGTTTACAAATTGTCCTATGGGTGCCGACCCATCAAATGCTTTTGCTTTTTCCCACGGCAACCCCTTTTCTTTAATCTTTGCCTGGATATCGCGCGCAGTAAAATCAATTCCTATGCCAATTTCATCATAATATTTATTTGCGAATTTAACAGCAATATTTTTTCCAGGTTTATTTATTTTTAAAACAAGTTCGACTTCGTGATGAATTTCCTTTGAAAAATCGGGATAATAAAATGGTTGATTGTCTTTTATCAAAGCGGTATCGGGTTTAAGAAAAAAAACAGGTTCTGTTGGAACCGGTGAGTTCATTTCTTTTGCGTGCTCGGCATAATTACGTCCTATACAAATTATTTTCATCTATATTAAATTAGTGAATTAGATATTTTAAAGAAATGAAAAATTATTCTGTTTTCATTTTATTTTGTATTTCTTGAGTTTAACGATTCTTAATTTCTTTCATTCTATCTCTAATCTCCTTCAATACTTTTTTTGTATAAAGAGGAAAGTCTCCTTTCATCATCCAGTCAAAATAAGATGGTTCATCGCGTAATATTTTCTCTACAAGCTTTCCGCTATGTTTTCCAAAATTAAATACTTCAACTCCGTTATCATTAAAAATAATCCTTCCTGCTAAGTCAGCATTATTATTCATATTGGAAAAATCATGAATTGCCTGCATATCGTTTTTTATGGGAGTTGATTTATTTCCTTTCCTGTCTTCAAACTCTTTTCCATCGTAGCGTTCCAACTGAGAAAGAAAAACTTCATAAGTGGCTTCAATATCTGCTTGGGCACTGTGTGCATTAACAATTTCTTTTCCGCAATAAAATTTATATGCCGCATTCAAGGTGCGTTGTTCCATTTTGTGAAATATGTTTTGCACATCAATAAGTTTTCTGTTCCTGAATTCAAAGTCCACATCGGCTCTCATAAATTCTTCCACCAAAACAGGAACATCAAACTTATTAGAATTGTATCCGCCAAAATCACATCCTTCCAAAAATTCTGCTAAACTTTTTGCAATGCTTTTAAAAGTAGGTTCGTTAACCACATCTTTATCATAAATTCCATGTATTTCAGAAGCTTGTTTTGGAATCGGAATAGTGGGATTGATTCGTTTTGTTTTTATTTCCTTTGTTCCGTCCACCAATATTTTCAGAATAGAAATCTCCACAATTCTGTCGGAGGCAACATTCACCCCGGTAGTTTCCAAATCGAAGAAAGCAATAGGATTAGTTAAATTAAGTTGTATCATTTTTTGAGGGTAAATTTTTTAATTATGTCGTCTTCAGCATTTATTTTTTCAGCTACTGTAAATTCTTTGGTATAGGTTTTATAACCCTTAGCTGTAATAGTTATTTCGTATTTTCCCGGAGTTAAGCAGGAAATAAATTTTCCGGTAGTGTGGTTTGGAGTATAAACAAAAGGTTCCAAATCAGTACTCTTGGTTGCCAAATTCACAATAGATACCATTGCATCCACTGTTTTTGCACTATCGGAAGTTTTTACAAAATTTTGTAACGTAATATTATTATCGTTATGGAAAGTAACTTTATAAATATCCAAATCGCCAAAACCTTCCGGGCGAAGAGCGGAGAGGTAAGCTACTTTGTCGTTTTTAGCAAATGAAATGCTTCTTTCCTCCCCTACAGAATTGATAGGATAACCCAAGTTTACGGGAACCGTCCATGTGTTTTCATCCGGATTCCAAGTGCTTTTAAACAA
The DNA here is from genome assembly GCA_025363555.1 of Bacteroidota bacterium. GTDB lineage: Bacteria > Bacteroidota > Bacteroidia > 2-12-FULL-35-15 > 2-12-FULL-35-15 > 2-12-FULL-35-15. The sequence continues at coordinate 10,662 of JANYDQ010000176.1, forward strand.
ATCAAAATCTCCCATTCCATCATGCCCTTGGGACGAAAAATAAAGAGTAACTCCATCCGGAGCTATTTCAGGAAAATCCTCTTTGAAAATTGTATTAATTGTTTTACCAAGGTTTTGCGCCTTTGCCCATTGCCCGTTTGGTAGTTTACGAGCTAGATAAATATCAGTTTCCCCTGATCCTCCTTCGCGTTTACTTGCAAAGAAAATGGTAGCACCATCAGGAGAAATGGAACCAGATGTTTCGAAATCGGAATTTACATTTGCATTTAATTTTACCAATCGTTTAAATGCTTTATCTTTTTCCTTTGCTTCATAAATGTTTCCCAAGCTATCAATTCTGTCCACATAAACTATCATGGATGTGCCGTCAGGTGATAGACTGACTGCCTGTTCATCGTAACGGGTATTTATCGGACCTCCCAAATTAACGGGCTTTCCCCATTTATCGTCCACTTTTTTTGAAATGTAAATATCGGACGAAAAATATCCATCCACTTCCACTTTTCCACCCAAATTTTCTTTTCTCCTTGATGTGAATACAAGCGTATTTTCATCCTCAGAAACAAACGGATAATAATCTGGCGATTCCGAATTAATATCTTTTCCTAAATTCTCGAATGTTACATTTTTAGGATGTTTCATAAACTCTTTTCCGTTTTCACAACTTTCTATCTGGTGTTCGCCTTTCTCTTTATCCTTACCCATAACATTTTTTACATATTCCCGGTAAGATGCAATTGCTTCATCAAATTTGCCGGCATATTGATATGCCAATCCTAAATTATACAAAATGGTTTTATCAATATGGTTTGTTTCAGCGGCTTTTTCCAAATAAGGAATAGCCAATGTTTTATTGATATTGGTATTTAGGTAACACATCCCTAATTTATAATTGTAATCAGCGTTAAAAGGTTCCTGTTTCAACAGCTGCTTATAGACAGGCATTGCCCACAAAAAATTATTATGATTAAAATGTTCTTTCGCCTCGCCAGGGTCAATGTATTTATTTTTACTGCCAGCCTGTTGCTTATTGCTCTGGGCATTTAGAACAACATGAATAAAAATTAAAAAAAATACCGACGATTTTATCTTCATTTTACTTGAAAAAAAAAATTAAACAGAACGCCAAAGTACAAATTTTTATAATTGAATAGCGAATTAAAAGAATTTTATTAGGAGAATTAATTTGGATAAAAAATATTCAACGAATTTGAGCTAAAGATTATTATAAAAACTGGAATTAAATTGATTTGTTCAGAAGCAAATTGATTTTATATATCATATCACTACTGTCCAACCATAATTAAAACATTTTCAGTTGATTATGAGTACTATTATTTTCGTTTAGTAGTTCATGGTCTTCAAATGCTTGTTTCAAGGGCATTTTCTCAAAAAGTGTTATGCTCAATATTTGTAAAATTGTG
>JANYDQ010000177.1 GCA_025363555.1 Bacteroidota bacterium
GGATTAACTCAATTTGGTTAGTGTCAGCATCAAAGCTTCGGGATTTCAGGTTTCGGGTTTAAATTATAGGTTCTTTAAAAAGTATTGAAAAACATTAAAATCATCCTACGCTAAAGCTTGGGATGATAAAAGCGGAAGTAGCTCATTTGGTAGAGCGTCAGCCTTCCAAGCTGAGGGTGGCCGGTTCGAGCCCGGTCTTCCGCTCTTTAAAACAGGAAAGTGCTTTCATTCGGCTGTTGTAGCTCAGTGGTAGAGCACTTCCTTGGTAAGGAAGAGGTCGTGAGTTCAATCCTCATCAACAGCTCTTTTGTAAAGTATTAAGAATAAAACAATAATAATAAATAGTAATAAAGTAAATAAAACAACAATTAAATAAATAAATAACAATGGCAAAAGAAAAATTCGACCGCTCCAAACCACATGTAAACATTGGTACAATCGGTCACGTTGACCACGGTAAAACTACCTTAACCGCAGCAATTACTGTTGTATTAGCTGAAAAAGGTTTATCAGAAGTGAGAGATTTCTCTTCAATTGACAATGCTCCTGAAGAAAAAGAAAGAGGTATTACTATTAATACATCACACGTTGAGTATTCAACTGCAACCCGTCACTATGCTCACGTTGACTGCCCGGGTCACGCGGATTATGTGAAGAACATGGTTACAGGTGCTGCTCAAATGGATGGTGCTATTTTGGTTGTTGCTGCTACGGATGGTCCAATGCCTCAAACACGTGAACACATTCTTTTGGCTCGCCAGGTTGGTGTTCCTAAAATTGTTGTGTTTATGAATAAGGTGGATATGGTTGACGATCCTGAATTGTTAGAATTAGTTGAAATGGAAATTCGTGAGTTGTTAACTTTCTATCAGTTTGATGGAACTAACACTCCTATCATTCAAGGTTCAGCTTTGGGTGGTTTGAATAAAGATCCGAAATGGTCAGAAAAAATCATGGAATTAATGGATGCAGTAGATGCATACATTCCAATTCCAAAACGCGAAATTGACAAGCCTTTCCTTATGCCGGTTGAAGATGTGTTCACTATCACAGGTCGTGGTACTGTAGCTACCGGTAAAATTGAAACAGGTGTAATCAATACAGGTGATGAGATTGAAATCATTGGTATGCAGGATACAAAATTAAAATCTACTATAACAGGGGTTGAAATGTTCCGTAAAATATTGGACAGAGGAGAAGCAGGAGATAACGTAGGTTTATTGTTACGTGGTATAGATAAAAAAGATATTCGCAGAGGTATGGTTGTTGTTAAACCGGGAACCATTACTCCTCACACTGAATTTAAAGCGGAAATTTATGTTTTGAAAAAAGAAGAAGGTGGACGTCACACTCCATTTCATAACAAATACCGTCCTCAATTTTACTTACGTACAACTGACGTAACAGGAGAAATTGAATTGCCGGCAGGACGCGAAATGGTGATGCCAGGCGATAACGTAACTATTACAGTAAAATTAATTGTTCCGGTTGCAATGACTTTGGGTTTACGTTTCGCTATCCGTGAGGGTGGAAGAACTGTAGGTGCAGGCCAGGTAACTGAAATCATTAAGTAATTTTATAAGGTGTTGGATATGGGGTGTTGGATGTTAAAATCTAATACCAAATATCCAATACTTTTTTAATAGGCGGGGGTTGGATGACACGAATTTGGAGTTTTTATAAACAGGTGTAGTTCAAGGGTAGAATAGAGGTCTCCAAAACCTTTGATGGGAGTTCGAATCTCTCCACCTGTGCAAAAAAAGAATTTAATTAGCTACTTAGCTAATTAATTAATACGCTAATTAAAGAAATATGAGCAATTTTAAAACATACATTGACGAAACAGCCAACGAACTTTTTCATAAAGTAACCTGGCCTACCTGGAGTGAACTACAAAGCAGCGCAGTGTTGGTTGCTATTGCATCTGTAATTATTGCAATTATTGTTTTTGCCATGGATTTTACTTTCAATAAAGGAATGGAAGCAATTTATCATTTGTTTTAAAAAAGTATTAAGTACATTATAAAAATGAGTGAGCAAATAAAAAAGGAAGGAACAAAGACAGAGGCTGTTAAGAAATGGTATGTTATCAGGGCTATCAGCGGGCAGGAGAAAAAAGTGAAGCACCAAATTGAAGTAGAAATAAATCGTATGGGATTGGGCAACCATGTTGCTCAAATATTAATACCTACTGAAAAGATATATCAACTGCGCAACGGGAAAAAAGTTACCAAAGAACGTCCTTTTTACGGTGGATATATTTTGATAGAAGCTGCATTGGTTGGAGAAGTTCCTCATACGATTAAAAATGTAACCGGGGTAATCGGGTTTTTGGGAGAAACAAAAGGCGGTGCTCCTGTACCGATGAGATTGGCTGAAGTGAACAGGATATTAGGTACTGTTGATGATTTGGCAGAAAGCGATGCACAAATAAGCATTCCTTTTATAGTGGGAGAAACAGTAAAAGTAATAAACGGTCCGTTTAACGGGTTTACCGGAACCATTGAAAAAGTGAATGAAGAAAAGAAGAAGCTGGAAGTAATGGTAAAAATTTTTGGCAGAAAAACACCTTTGGAATTAGGATATTTGGAAGTGGAGAAGGAAAGTTAAGTTATTAAAATTCTAAATACTAATTTCTAAAGTCTAATTGAAAAAAGTCCCCCGAAATCGGGGGACTTTTTTTGTTTAAAACCTATTTATACCATTAAACAATAATAAGGTCGGAAGGCATCCATGCTCCTGCCACACCGCCCACATTGGCACGTGCACGGAACATAAGCTGCGCTCCTAAAATTAAACCATCCAACTGCGTTTTAGCCGCCCGGGAGCCAGGTAATGGAACCCAGGTTGCACCTTTGTCGTACGACACTTGAAAGTCGTAAGAAGCCAGGTGAACTTTTTTCATGACTAAAAATGCAGTTCCTGAAAACCCTTTTTTACATTTTGCTTCAAAAGGAGCTTTCACTCTTACACCGTTCACTTTCACGCCAAGCCCTGCAGCCTGTATAATAGCGATTGCGGTTTCCACGTTGGCCGAATTGTCAGCAAGCGATTGTATTGCTGCCACTAAATCGTTTACATTAGTTTTCACTAATAATAGCGCAATGTTGCGCAAAGCTCCGGCTCCCGGAATTTTTGCAACAACTCTTGCCTGTTTCGTTTCAAGCGTATCCACGTTGGTTGTAACTGTTGCAGGAACAGATACAATTGCCGCGAAGTAACCGGGATTGCCTAGTAGATTTATAATTAAAGCCCGGACTCTAAATATAAACTTTTCTACTTTTGTCGGTGCTTTATACACCGCAATGGGTCTTTTGACTGCCATTAGTTCTAAGTATTATTAAATATACTCGTTTTGTTAGTTGTATAATTTTTGGGAGACGAGTGTTAACTCCTGAAAATTATTTAGTATTTATGGTTGAAGAACAGCTTTTGTATGTTAACTACTACCCTTTATATAAGGTAATATCAGTGTAATTTTATGTGATCAAAATCGCCTTGCACTCCTTTGCTGACAATGCTTTCGAAAGATGTGATACTCTCAAAAACCTTATATTGAGATTGGAAGTTTTAATATGAACTTAACCCACTGTTTATTTACATAAAAAGACCTGAACAGACTGTAAAACATCCTTACAGTGTGTGTAAACAACCTAACAGCGACTATAAACAACCTTAAAGTGAGTGTATGCAACCTTATAGTGAGTGTATGCAACCTAACAGCGACTATAATCAACCTAATAGTTAGTGTAAGAGACCAAATAGTGAGTGTAAGAGACCTTACAGCGACTATATTCAACCTTAGAGTGCGTGTTTTGGCACTTTTTTTCATTTTTAGGAGGGTGGAAGCAAATTATCTCTGTCTGATTTTTTAATTAATGGCGGGTAAAGTTACTCCATGAGAGAAAGGTGTTAGGGTTGGTGTTGTTAATTTGGGTATATTGTTTTTATTACTTTTGGCTATCCTTAATTTTAAGTAGCATTTCTTAGTTATACGAAGGTTTTTTTAAAAGGTTACGTTTTTATTAAATTATTTTTATTTTTAATAAGCGATTAAGGGAAAAAAGATACCGGGTTACAAATTATTTTTTTGCTGCATCAGAAATAATGCAAATGAAAAAAAAGTAATCATTATACAGATGGAAATTAAAAATGAATGTGAAATGTAATCTTATTTAGATTATTGTGTAACCCTTCTTTTTTAAAAGCTCCGCATCTTTGCACCGTGAAAATTAATTCACCCCTAGAACCAAATCCTGTTTTTGCAGAGTTATAAAAACATTGTTGCTCAATAATCTCTTCTTTTTAATTTTACTCTTAAAATAATTTCTTATGTCATATATACTCAACATATCAATTGCGGCTCCTGAATTCCAAATTGGAAAAGAGGATCTCACGCGTTTTTATTCGCAAGCTTTTGCCTTCGGCAAAACGAGTAGCTTTGTTCAAAAGTTGAATTTGCTAAATAGAAAAACAAAAATAGATAATCGTTTACTAATCAACTTAAAAAACGTAATCATATTAGTGAAAATTATGCATTTGAAGCATAGATTTTTTAAATAACAAAACCCGTTAATACTATTTTAGATATTACATTTTGACGGGCTACCAGATTACCGTGATTTAAACAGGGATTTTAAACGCATAAATTAAGCAAACACATGGAACCCCGTTTTAAATACAATCATTTTTTATTCTGGCAAAAATGGCTTTTCTATACGAGTTTGCTATTTGCTGTTTATAAATTGAAATTATTTGGTACGTCAGTTTCAAGTTAGCACTCCCCTCAGCATTGCAGCTACCGCCCAGTCCTTCCCTCATTACCGCCTTGCAGACACTTCAAAATTAGCAGAGAACTTTCTGGCGGCATTTGTTTTTCTTTGCAAATATAATAACAATTTGTTGTAAGGCGGGACGCCTTGTTAAACCGGACGTAGCCAAGAGGGCTAAGTAGGCAAAGGGAATTTCACCCTAAGCCTCTCACAGAACCGTACGTGAAGCTCTCACTTCATACGGCTCGTGTCATACAATCATATAGACTTAAAGATAGTCCAATGATAAAACATTGTGGGATAACTTAC
>JANYDQ010000178.1 GCA_025363555.1 Bacteroidota bacterium
GGAGTTTGTTACAAACTGTAGGGAGTTTGTAACAAACTGTATGGAGTTTGTAACAAACTGTAGGGAGTTTGTAACAAACTGTAGGGAGTTTGTAACAAACTGTAGGGAGTTTGTAACAAACTGGTCTTGTTACACTCTTCGTTATCAACAACTTAATAAAAATGACCCTAAAAAGGGCAAAAAAGAGGGTAAGTAACCCGGACCCAAAAAGTGGGTTTTGGACAATTAAAAACCTGTAAAAATTTAAAAAAGGCAGGTTTAATGGTAATAATTAAAATAAAAAAGGAGGTAACCATCAAAAAAGAATGAGGAACTGGAAATTTTCAACTTTAATTTCTAATTTCTATTACGCGTGCTTAAAAACAAAAAACACACTACCAAAATGGGAATTTTGATTAGTTAAGTGATTAGGGTTTTTGAGAATTAATTCAAAAAATAAAAATTATGAAAAAGATTATTATTAATGCAATAAGCAGTTCCAAAGTGTTCGCTTTTGCACAGAAAAAAATGCTATTAGCATTGTTGCTGGTGGGAGTGTTAACAATGAATGGATGGGGGCAACAAAACCCGCCAGCTATCGCATGGCAATTTTCCGGCAATTCTCTTTCCCATCCGATTCCGGGCAACGATCCAACCGGAGAAGATTGGTTATACAATATTATTCCTACTTCTGATGGAGGATATTTAGGTGTTGGCTATACAGAGCCTGACCATGATGGATTAGACATTAATAATGGTCATAATGATCAATATACATCAGTTATCGTCAAATTTGATGCAAATGGAGCAAGAATGTGGGAGCATGTTTATGCAGAAGGGGACATGTCACATGTGAAGTTTTTTATGGATGCTGTTGAAGTTAATGGTGGTTATATTTTGTTGGGAGAGAAAAATAAGACATCAACTTCAACTGCAAAAATGTATGTTCTGAAAGTTGATTTATCAGGCAATCCAATTTTAACTACTACCAATGCTAATTCGTATGGAGCGGTTGATTTTGACGCTCATTCTTCATTTAATTATCCGACAGGATATAATGTTTATGGATATGGTTCTTTACGCGCAGTAAAAGATAATAATGGTAATGAGAATGGATTTATTATAGCTACTTCTATTACTGATAATTCACAACCATATAATTTTAATTTTGCGGCATTGATGGTACGATTAGATAATAATTTAGGTTTAGTTCCTAATTTTGGAACGACTGGAAACGGTTATTCTGCGTTTGATGGAACAAATTTTGGACCAGGAGGTGCCGTAAGTAGAAATGCAAGAGTATTAAATAATGCTCTTGGACAACCGGAAGGTTTTATATTGGCTGGTAAAGTTTTTAATGGAACAGATGATGATGCTTATGTTGTAAAAACAGATTTAAACGGTATGCCAATTTGGCAAGTAACTTTTGATAGAGTATCATTATCATCAGGTATCAGTCCTTCATTGGACACACATTGCAATAATCTTCCGCTTGAACCTCATTATCATTCATTAGGTGGTATTTCTGATGATTTTGCCTTTGATGCGCAACAGGTGGGTCCGGGAGGAGACTTAATTATTAACGTACATTTAGATATGTCCCGTCCTTTAAATAATGGCTCATATCCTTGTTTTGATCAAAATTTAATACATACTTTGGAAGGGTATGATATATTTAATGACGCATTATTAAGAATAAGAAATTCGGACGGAAGCCTGGTTAATGAAAAATTTGTTCACGAATTTGAAGCAATTGATGCCTTTACCCCGATGATTATTGATGGAAATTATTTAATTACTGGAGGAAGTACTTCATTTGATGATGGAAATGGTATTCCTAATGCAAATAGAAGTTTTCATACTGAATTATTGAAATATGATATTAGTTCACCAACCTTAATAACTCCAATATGGGATCAAACATATTTGGGTAATGGTGGTGCCCAAACCAATTGTTTATTAGGTATGTGTAAAAGCTCTGACGGTGGTTTTGTAATTTCCGGAAATAACGATGTAAATGATGAGGATTATATGGCTATTAAATTTTATCCTGAATGTCAGAATAACAATATTCCTTCAGATGAGGTTCAAATAAATTCCTACACAGCTACAGCAACTGGACTACCAGGAATCCCCCAAATCTGGACGCCAATAAATAATCCTTTTGGAGGAAACTCTACATTACCAGTTTCTACCGTAGTTGTACTCGATAAATTAGTAATCCCGGAAAATCTCGATGTAACAATATCAGGGATGACCTTTAAATTCAGACCAAGAAGTGGTGCTGGAGAATCAACTATATGGGGAGCAAAAGCAATTGTCGAGAAAAGCAGTGATTTTAATTATTCCAACGGAGGTGTTCTTACTTTGAAGGATGGTACAGTGTTTACAAGTGACGATGAATGTAGTATAGGAATGTGGGAAGGTATAGAAGTGCAAGGCGATGATAGCCAGTCTCAATCTTTTACTTTAGGCGTAATTAATTATCATTACCAAGGAGGATTAAATCTGATTGGCAACCGCTTACAAAATCCATCAAATGGAATCCCTACTAACACAACTATTAAAAATGCCTATATCGGGGCTAATACTGGCAGGAAGGATTATTCTATCACTGTAAATCAATTTTGCATTGGCTGCAATGGACCGGCAGAATATATTAATGCCAATGGGTCAGGAAATGGTGGAGGTGTAATTATCAGCGATGGTGCCGAATTTCAAAACAATATGTTTGATGTTTCCTTTCTGCCATATAATTCAAGCAATTTAAGTGCATTTAAATTTACTCAGTTTATTTTAGACGCCCCTTTAACCAGTAGCGATGCTGTATTACCTACTGCTCACGCTCAGTTAAACGAAGTGATGGATGTTAATTTTTACAGTTCTACTTTTGCCAACGAAATACCTTTAACCTACTCTCCTGCTATTAATGTTTTTCCTAGCGCTTCCGGTATTGGTACTAATACAATTCCCGGTGAATTTGTAAATATTGGTATTAATGCTTTTCATTCGCAATTTAAAGCTACTCTTGGCAACACTACAGGATGTGTATTCAGAAATTTGAAATATGGAATTTATGCAAGCTATGCAACTGCAAGCCCTCTATTCATGACCTGCAACATTGGCTCGTTTCAGAGTTGTTACAGGGGAATCTATTTAAGTGGTGCTGTTTCTGCTCCGCAAATAACAGCAAACCATATATACACTTATAATTTTCCGACTGCCGACCCTAATTCACAAGCTTATGGTATTTATCTTGACCATTGCACCGGATATACCGTAGATGACAACCTCATTACAATGCCGGGAGATGCAGCAGCAAGCGGAAATACTAACCTTGGTATTATTGTTAATAATTCAGGAGCTTACATTAACCTGGTTTACGGAAACAAAATTCATTACGTTGACAAAGGTATTCAAACGCAAAAGAAGAATTATTACAGTGTTTTAGGAGGCAATAATAATGGTTTACATTTATTGTGCAATACTTTTATAAGTACCAATTATATGGATATGGGAATAACAAGCGGTGGAATTGCATATAACCAAGGCATTACCGGCTCGCCTGCCGGCAATAAATTTGCACAGACAGCATTCTTTGATTATTATTCCTATGGCGCACCCCTTTCTGTTGGTCAGATATTGTACGACTATTACCCATCCGGAGTAGAAGCCCCAAGACCAGCAAACATAAGCATTGCTGTGGGCGCCATAACTGACGGAGCATCCACCTGCCCTACTCATTATCACGGACCTTATGATGAACCACGGTATCGCGAATTAAAATCAAAAATAAGCAATGAAGTCAAGAGTTTAGATTCCATCAGCAGTTTAATAAATGGTGGTGATGCTAAAGAATTGTATTCAGCAGTGGATAGCAGCAGTGCTGACTTAAAAGACAGCTTGCTTGCTCATTCCCCTTATATATCCGATTCGTTACTGATAAAAGCAGTTACAACTGCTTCAGTTTTGTCTGATATAGATATTAAGGATATTATAATTGCAAACAGTGCTGTTACGGGTAAAGTAAGGGATACCCTTACTACACTTGGCTTAAGTGCAACCTTAATGGCATTAATAGATACCGCTCAAAATGGAACCTCTCGAAGACAAACGGCTGTTGATTATCAAAATAAATTCATCTTTTTATTAGAAACAGATAAAAATGAATTAATGAGGGCGCAATTAAATGATGATTCTATTGCCAAAATAGGCGACACGCTTCTAACTGATATTGTAACATACAGAAGTAAAGATGCGTCCAGCGACAAATCAGATGTGCTTTCCGCCATCTATTCCGACAAAGGACAATAC
>JANYDQ010000053.1 GCA_025363555.1 Bacteroidota bacterium
CACAATTTTACAAATATTGAGCATAACACTTTTTGAGAAAATGCCCTTGAAACAAGCATTTGAAGACCATGAACTACTAAACGAAAATAATACTACTGATAATCAACTGAAAATGTTTTAATTATGGTTGGACAGTAGTGACACATTATATAGAATAAGGATATAGAAGAATTGATTGCATTTAAGACCACACCCCGATCCCTCTCCTTGAAGAAAGGAGAGGGCAAACAGCCTCTGCGAATGTCCGGAGTGAGGTCTTAAAAGTAATTTAGTGAACTATTTCCCGACTTTTACCCTAATCCCTTCCGAGTTACTTGCAAATTCCGGGGCATACATACACTGAATGGAAGTAATTCCGTTCGAGAAATCTCCATTATGAGTTACCATCATCGGGTACTCAAAAACATACGTTCCTTTTGGCAAAAAGGAGAAAAAGAAATTGGTGGCGGCATCTCTTGTACTTTCATAATATCCCAAACCATCCTGGTATTTATAAGAAGAAATAACATTGGTTGGTTCAAAACCGGAAGCACGCATGTCTTTCATTTGGACATATTCCATATCTCTATCCACACGCAATTCTATTCTTACTTTTATTTTATCTCCAACTTTTAATGAAGAGTTTTCTGTTATTGGTTCAAGCACAGGACCGGCATCCGAATTTTTTTTCAAGAACAATTGTTTCTTCAAATTCAATGGAGTCTTACTTGGCGTAATTTTATCTAACTGCTCAAAGTACTGCCAGTACAATGCTCCCCAACTTACCCCTTCATCTTTTTTGGTGATGGTAACATTGCCCATGTTAGGTTTTATATCACCACCGCTCCACGAAGTTTTGAAATAACCTGTGCCTGCTTCCTGCTTCACATCAGGCATTTTCTTTGGGTCAATCTTTAAATCTCCCAACGAAATTTCAACATTACTTTCTGTTTCCAGCCAGTCTGTGCCTCTCAACAATAAGGCATAACACGCTTCAGTAGTGGCTTTGGTAGTTTTCCAATCCTGTGTTTGTTTCGATTTCAATAACCAAACTTTCAGTGCATCCACTGATTTTTTATCATTGCTTACTTCATCAAATGCTTCAACTAATAATGCCTGTGCCTCTATCGGAGCCTGGTACCAGTAATATCCTCCATAGTTTTCTTTCCAGTACATTCCCATCTCGTCACTGTTCAGCGAATTTTCTTTCAACGATTTCATAATTCCGGCAGCAGTTATTTTATCATCGTATCTGTTCAAAGCCAATGCACACATACCTTGCATATAGAAACTATTTTGCAGCCAGTATTTCTTTTCCTGTCCTTTATAATAATCAAATGTTTTTTGGTTGCGGTTATCAAATGGAATATCTTTGAAATAACTACGAGCATATAAATATTGGATTTGCAAATAACTCAAATGATTTTCATCAATACGTTTTGAATCGTATTTCAAAATCCATTCGTAATCCTCGCGAATTCTATTGTCTAAATATTTTACACCTGCATTCACCATATTCCATACATCTTTATCGGTGCGAATGTTTTTTACTCCAAGATGGTCCAAATGTCCCATGCCTGTGATGATGTGTTGAGTAATATAACGGTCATCCGGCATCCCTTCCCACCATGGGAAACCACCATTTGGAGTCTGCATCTTTTGCAATTTCTTCATTGCTTTGGTCAATTCATTACTCATTTTATTTAAGTCGAATAAAAGAGCAACACGTTTCTTGCGCTCTGTTTCATCCTTTGCATCCAGCACCCAGGGTGTTTCTTCCAGCATCAATGATTTTAATTCCTGGTTCTTTTCAAGGTTAGATAGCAATGCCTTTGAGTCCGGATTATTTTTCCACGAATCAAATACTGCTTTTATTTTTGGTGATGAATTAGCAATATGCGAAGCAATGCTGTTTGCATAAAACCGCGAAAAAGTTTGTTCTGCACATTCATACGGGTATTCCATAAGGTATGGTAACGCCTGCACCGCATACCATGCAGGGTTAGCTGTAAATTCTAAAGTAAGTTTATGATTTCGCAAAGTAGTAGAGCCATTGCTTTGAGAAATTAATTTATCAAAGTGATAGGTTTTGGTTTCCTTGCTCCTGATTGGCAATGGTAATGTTTCTGTAACCATCATCCTGTTTGTAAGAACAGGCAATGCCATTTCTTCTCCGTCAGAAAAGTTACCTGCCTTTGCAACCACTTTATAAGTAATGGCTCCAACACCTTCAGGGATAATAATGTCCCAACTTGCAATGGTGCTTAATCCTTTTTTTGCCGAGAAAAGCCTCACCCCCTGCCCCTTTCCAAAGGAGAGGGGAGCCATTACCTGTTTAGTAATGTCTTTCATTGTTGTTGCGTCTAAAAAGAATAGCTGTACACTGCCTGTCATATCTGCATCAGAGAGGTTGGAGATTTTTGTGCTGAATTCCATCTTGTCATTTTCCCTGAAGAAACGCGGAGGATTTGGAACCACCATCAAATCCTTTTGAGTAACTAGATTCTTCTCAATCATCCCATACTTCAAATCTTTGGTATGAGCAAAGCCCATCATTTTCCATTTAGTCAGCGATTCAGGAATAGTGAATTTAATAATCACGTTTCCATCTTTATCCGTTTCCATTTGTGGATAAAAGAAAGCAGTTTCTGCAAAGTTACTTCGCGCATTTATTTTTGATAAATCTTCACCACCTCTACCTCCTTCTTTTCCATCTGCACTCCAACCATAAACCGGAGTAGTAGCAGGTATTTCGGTAGTTGCAGTGGTGATGGCATCCGCTAATGTTACACCTGTCTCTCCCTTGGTGGTAACCTTTCTGTCCTTTTTTGCATAGTCTTTGTCTTTGCTTTTGCCCGAACTTTCACTTTCATCCCGCTCCGCTGTTTTTTCTTCCAGTGCCGCCATGTGGTTTGCCGATTTATACATTGCACCACCCAATGCACCACGAAAGTTACCATCTCCATCTTCGTAATCATACTCGTTACGACTGTAATATCCATTGATGTATCCGAACCAATTTAATTTATCATAGTAACGATAAGCAGCCACAGGATATTTGTTCCATTCAATATTAAATACCTGCGCATTGGAATTACCAAAGCCGGAATTCACCCAATACAAATCTGAATAATACACATTGTTAATGGCGAAGTACCAGTTGTTCGGTTTGAAAGCATCTAACGAAGCATCGTACAGGGCAGTCATCATTTCCGCCATCACCTTATCTCCTTTCTTATCTTTTATTTTTATTTTCCATTCTTCCATTTGTCCCGGTAGTAATTTATCACGGAACGTTTCAAACTGCAAATCCAATTCCTTATTGGTATAAGGCACTGCAACAGTTCCTGTCTGAATATAACTCCGGTTGTTTTTTACAAACACCAAATGAAATGAAAAGTTGCCCCGGTCTTTTTCTTCCACCGGAATCTCAATTAACTTTTGTTCTTTATTTAAGCTGATGATTTCTTTTTTTACAATCTCTCCTTTGTGTTCAATCTCATAAATCACTTTCACATTTTCTTCTTTTGTGCCAATAATAAATTGTGCCTTGTTGCCCGGTTCAATAGTATTCACAGTAATTTGCCGGAACCAGTTGATTTCATTTCCGGGAACTTCTGTTCCTGTGTTAGAGCAAACAGTAATATAATTTATTGCTTTCACATCTTCCCCATACTTATCTTTTGTATGCGTTTCCATCACATAAGCTCCCTGCTTCCATGTTTTAAGGTTGGGAATTCTTAAACTGTCATAAACATTCTTATCAATCGAAACACCATTATTATTAATGGTTGCAGAAGAAGTATTCTTAAATATCTTTTCTAAAACCTTTTCTCCTCTTTCCCACTTATACATACTGTTTTCGTCTTTGTACTCATCTAATGGAAATGATTTTTCAAAATCTTCTTTCGTAATAATATATTTATCAGGTTTCGCATAAGCCCTTGTACGGTATGTCTTTTCAGGCTGTTTTAGTTTATATATTTCTACTTTGCCTTGCGCAGCCTGAAACTCTCCGCTCATGTTTGTTGTGGAAATGGCAAACGCATCTTTGTTTTCTTTTTCCAGCAATGTTGGAACAGCCACAGATAAATTCAAAGCTGTGTAAGCAACACTGACATACGTTTGTGAACTATGCGTTTCACCATTAATGTCGGTAACATCTGCATACACCGTATAACTATAAGTTGGCTGATACGATTTAGGAATGGACAAATCAGGAATGGCCTTGAAGCTGACAAAGAATGCACCTGTGTCATTTGCAGTGGTAACACCATTTGTAATTTCCATTTGTGGTGATTGCGGATAATAGCCTTTCCACCAATACCACCAATAAGGGAAAGAAGCATTACGTACCACACGATATTTTACTTCCGCACCATCTATCCTTGCTCCTGAATAAGCTTTTGCATTTCCATTTACTTTCACGCTATCATCTAAACGATAGCTGCCTTTCACAGGATTAAACGTCACATCAAACTTAGGGCGTTTGTATTCTTCTACCGAAAAATAAATATTTCCTGTTCCGTTATTCAAACTCATTTGTCCGTTCAGCACTCCTTGTGGTGTTGTAAACGTACCGCTGAATGTCCCATATTCATTAGTCGTTAAATCCAATGAAGAAACTTTCTGATAATTCACATCATAAAAAGTAACAGTAGTTTTTGTATTCGGCATAATTTTATTTTCCTCACCATGTACCGAAATCATTATGCCTTTGAAATAAACCGTTTGCCCCGGGCGATAAATACCCCTGTCTAAAAAGAAAAATGTCTTCGAAATACTTACATCATTTGTTCCGTTCTTGTATTGATAAATGACCGCTTCTGTTTGCAATCTATCTGGCGCATCCGTAAAAGGAGAAACTGCTTTATAAGTAAACTCAACGGTAAAGTTTCTGTAATCCTGAGTTGACGGTACATTAAAGAAACCATTTTCATCACTTGTATATTTTTCGTCTTTCACATATTCGTATTGTCTCGTGATGTAATTATATTTCTGGTAATATATTTGTGCTTTCACTCCCATTAATGGCGTACCTGTTACTCTGTGCTGCACATAAAAATCATAACTTCCGTTTGTCATTCTCCGGCTGATGTAACTTATGTTGGAAGCCCAGATGTGAGTATAAGCTACACCATTATTTTTATAAGAAAAAGATTTATCACTTCCGATAAGCATGATATAATGCCCGAGCGGAAATTCAGGAATTTTTATTTCTGTGGTATGTGTCTGGTAATCCCCGTCATCAGGAAGTTCTACTGTCCATTCTTTAAGCGGGGCAAGTTTCTGAAATTGTTTCATCAAGTCTTCTCCATAGTCCTTTTCAATTACCCTGTTATATCTGTCAATGTCCATTTCAGCGATGCGCACATACACCGTTTTTAAATTACGATACGTAACCAATGAACGAAAAGGCTGATTAGGAATGTTTACACTCTCGGTAATAAAATCAACAGAATGTTCTGTAATGCCTGCTTTCAGAACCTCGCAGTTTTTTGCCCCGTTACTTGCAGGAAATGTTTTGATTACATTATTACATAAATCTACTGCTTGTTTTTTCCACCATTTGTTTTCATCCGATTGATCCGGTTTGTATTTACTTCCTTTTTCATTGTAGAACTTTGCTATTTCACAATTTACTTCTGCCGAGCACGAATGCCCCTCATCAACTTTCTTTAGGTGATTTTGTAAATCAATCGGCTCTACCTTTTTTTCTAAATTTTGCAAAGCCATTAAATACAAACTGTCTTTTATTTCAGAAACAGATTTGTTGCGCACAAATTTCAATCGTTTCAAATCAGCATCCACCAATGCAAGGGGACTTTCATCTTTTAGGTGAAAAGCAATTAACTCCTGCAAAGTTTTTATTGCAAAGTATTTTGAAGAAAGTGTATCGTTAGTTTCTATTTTTAATTTTACAAAATCTTCATTCTTCCAGAAATAACTTTCTGATGTAAGTTCAAACTTATAAGAAGGTCGCTCAATATCCGGTTCTTCGTTCATATAAAAATCTATCGCACGATGAGCAAGGAAATCATAAAGAGTGGGGCGGAATTTTCGTGAATCAGTTTGTTTAATTATTACTTCATCATATATATTAAGTGGGGTGCGCTTTAAACTATCAGCACTTTCCAATGAAGCGTTATAATTTTTTAGTACCTGTGAAAAAATAGTTTTCAAATCCCAGGTGGTGATATCATCATTTTTAAAATTGACTGTTTGTGTTCTATTATAAAATTTCCACCTGTTGTTTTGATAATACTGCCAGTAACTTTCTGCCAGCATAGATTGAAGCACAGGTTTGACAGGGTATTTAGCATCTTTTATTTCTTCGCTTAATTTATTCAATGCATTTTCCAGCGAATATTCTTCCATGTATTGTTCCAGCTTCATCCGGTGAATAATGGCTTTCACAAATTGCGGCGCATTGTTTTCTGTTTTTGCTTTGCCATAAATTCCATTCACCACTTCCAGTGCATTTTTGTTCAAACCCTTTGCAACCAAGGAATCTACTTTTTTCCATTCTTTGGAGTATGTGCTTCCTTTCGGGAAAATTAATAATGATTGTTTCAGGTTTCCTTTGAAACCAAACACAGTGATTACTCCGGTGATACCTGCAATAACAAGAATTGCGATGATAAATGATTTTTTGTTTTTCATTATGTAATTATTAATTGTTAGACATCAACACTCGTTGTTTAACTTTCAAAAAAGAAACAATTATAGTGCCTCTAACTATATAGATGCAAGTTTTGTCAAAATTCCATATTTTAATTGAAACTTTTTAAAAAAAATGTCTTTTATTGTAAAAGGGATAAAAAGGAAAGGCAAAGAAGGGCGCTAAGCCCAACATTTCATTGTTTCAGTTAAGCTGATTAGAGAATAAGGCGAGAAGTTTTGTTATAATGGAAAGTTAACCAGAGGCTATCCTCAAAGGAGATGGTGCAACTGCTATTATGTTATCGGATGTTTTTCTTTCGTGTCAATCCTTAATAACTTTTCCTTTCTTAATAACTCCGTTTTTGTTTCGCACTTCGTAAAGATACATTCCTTTTGCAAGTTGTCCTGTGGTTAAAGAAATAAAGTTTGTAAACTTCTGTTGTAAAAGTTTCCTTGATAAAATGTCGTAAAGAATTATTTCTGATTGTTCGTTATTATTTATTTTAATATTCAAATTATTAACCATAGGATTGGGATAAACAAATAC
Source organism: Bacteroidota bacterium (assembly GCA_025363555.1). Classification (GTDB taxonomy): domain Bacteria; phylum Bacteroidota; class Bacteroidia; order 2-12-FULL-35-15; family 2-12-FULL-35-15; genus 2-12-FULL-35-15. The sequence continues at coordinate 7,190 of JANYDQ010000053.1, forward strand.
ATCCTCTTTATCAGAAAACTTGTCACTTACATTTAATGGGGCGCCACTCCAGAGATATACTCCGTTCAGCGATGGAGATTGTGTGAAGCCACCTGCCCATCCTGTAAACGGATCGCTAAAAGCAAGTTTAGAATAGCCATTAGTAGTTCCGTTTCCTGTTGTGTCAATCAGTATCTAGGTCTGCCCGTCATCCATTGAATAAGAACTGTAGCCGGATGCCGGACCGGCACTCTTGCAACTTACATAAGCAGAGCTTCCGGGAACAGATACGATATCTGTATTGCCTGCTGATCCTGTATAATTTACCTGTGTCCAGGTTGCCCCGCCATCAGCAGTGCTGAACAAGCCGCCCATTGCGTGAGAAGAAATCAGTGTTATTGTTGTTAAACCGTGGGTTGCATCTTTAAATGCCATAGGTCCGGCTACGGATGAGTCATTGTTAATTGTACTTACTGTCCAGTTTATACCCCGGTTAGAAGAATGATAAACACGGTTTAAATACGAGCCAAACCAAATGTTATCCCCCACCACTGAAAAGTCGTTTACAAATCCAGCTTCGCCTGCGAGAGGCATCGGAATGTTAGAGGAATTTATCCGGTTCCAATTTAATCCACCATTGGTGGTTCGGTATATTTCGTAATAGCCGCTGTCAGGATCGCCCACAGCAATTCCCTCTTGTGAATTCCAGAAGTGAATAAAATTCGGAAATGAAGTAGCGCCTGTAAAAGCAACACCCGAATCCTGTTGCGTCCAAGTAAGCCCGCCATCTATGGTTGCTAAAATCTTTCCTCCACCGATATTAAAATCAAATAGAAGCGCCCAGGCAGAATCAGCAGTGGTAGCGGTACCAGTCAGAATGCCCCAATCAGGATTACTGCTTATAGCATGCACAGTCCAGGTTGCACCACCATTAACTGTAATCGCAGATTCTTTCGAAGACGCTCCAGTTGCAGAGTTGCTGAATAGCCATACCGTGTTTGTATTAATTATTTTTATGGCTGCCGGATAATCGTACATAGTAGAGAATCCCGAATTTTGCATTAACCACGATTGAGCTGATGCCGATGCAACTGTTGCACAGGCGGAAATAAGGAGAAGTAATTGTTTTTTCATTGTGCCTTTTGTTTTAATAACTGTTAATAATTAGTGTCTGTCGGTCTCTTTTTTGCCATTTGATTTTATTGAAATTTAATTATCACACAAAGGTCAGTAAATTTAAAATGACGGGATTACATCATTTTTTAAATACGTTACATCTTTCAATTTCATTTTTAAAGAACTTTGGAATACATCAAGTGAATATTATTTCCTCCGGAACAGGAAAACCGAAACCTTGAGCAGAAAAAAAAGGGGAAGAATTTGAAAAAGAGGGAACACAATTTTACAAAGAGTTGTTTGAGGGACTTTAATCCCATTAGTCGGTAGCAATGATTAATGTTTAATTTATATCTCTTTATTTGGGCGAATAACAAATAAATCTAACTTTGTACTCCGAAATTAAAAAGAGGGAAATTGTTTAGTATGTTATTTCCCTTAAAGGTCCAGCTATTCCCCCGGCAAAAATAAAAATATGAGTGCAACAACAGAAGTAAAAACAGACGTAGTAATACTGTTCGCGGGCGATTCCGGAGATGGTATTCAATTAACGGGTTCGCAATTTACCAGTTCGGCTGCATTGTACGGTAATGATATCAGTACATTCCCCAACTTTCCTGCTGAAATACGTGCCCCGCAAGGTACTATTGCCGGTGTTTCCGGATTCCAATTACGTTTCGGAAGTGTGGAGGTATTTACTGCAGGTGATGCCTGCGATGTATTGGTGGTGATGAATGCCGCAGCATTAAAGGCAAATATAAGAGAATTAAAACCTGGAGGCATTATCATTGCCAACTCTGATGGCTTTGATGCCAAGAATTTAAAACTTGCCAAATATCCAGCAAATGTAAACCCTTTGAAAGACGGCTCCCTGGAGAAATATAAAGTGCATGAAATTGATGTGACAAAAATTACCCGCAATGCTTTGGAAGGTTCAGGTTTCGGAACCAAAGAAATGGACCGCTCCAAGAATATGTTTGTATTGGGCTATATTTACTGGATGTACAACCGTTCCATCGAAAACTCTATTGAATTCTTAAATATAAAATTCAAGAAAAATCCTGCCCTTATTGATGCAAACATTAAAGTATTGAAAGCTGGATATAATTATGGAGATACGGTGGAAACTCCGATGCACCGTTTTGAAGTGAAACCAGCACCGGTGGAAAAAGGTATTTACAGAAGCATAATGGGCAACCAGGCTGCAACGTATGGTTTAATTGCTGCATCAGAAAAATCAGGATTGCCTTTGTTTTACGGCACCTACCCCATAACCCCTGCATCAGATATTCTTCATCATTTATCAAAACACAAAGAGTTTGGAGTAAAAACATTCCAGGCAGAAGATGAAATAGCGGCTGTAACTTCTGCTATTGGTGCTGCTTTTGGCGGTTCGTTAGCAGTTACTGCTTCATCCGGACCGGGTATCGCATTAAAAGGAGAAGCAATAGGTTTAGCGTTTATAATGGAATTACCTCTTGTAATTATTAATGTGCAACGCGGAGGACCAAGCACCGGCTTGCCCACTAAAACAGAACAAGCAGATTTATTACAGGCAATGTACGGACGAAATGGTGAAGCACCGGTACCCATTGTGGCTGCCTATTCTCCTTCGGACTGTTTTTACAGTTCGTTTGAAGCCTGCCGTATTGCATTGGAATTTATGACTCCTGTTTTCTTTTTATCTGACGGATATATTGCAAATGGTTCGGAGCCCTGGAAGTTCCCATCAGGAGCGGATCTGCCAAAGTTGAATGTTGCTTTTGCAAAAAACAATTTGAAAGCAGGAGAAAAATATTTGCCTTATAAGCGTAACGAAAAATTAGCCCGTGAATGGGCGGTGCCCGGAACAAAAGGATTAGAGCATAGAGTAGGGGGAATAGAGAAAGAAAACGAAACAGGAAATATTTCGTACGACCCGGAGAACCATGAATTGATGGTTAAGCTTCGCCAGGCAAAAGTGGACAGGATAGCTGATTTTATTCCGTTACAGACATTGGATAATGGAAATGCAAAGGGAAAATTATTAATTCTTGGTTGGGGCTCCACGTATGGTTCTATCAAAACTGCCGTTGCCGAAGCCATTGCCGAAGGATATGATGTGGCGCATGCACATGTAAAATACTTAAATCCGTTTCCTAAAAACCTGAGAGAGATGTTGAGAAACTACGAGCAGGTGCTTATTCCTGAAATGAACAACGGACAATTGATAAAAATAATTCGTGATAAGTATTTTGTGGATGCGAAAGGGTTGAACAAAATACAAGGAATGCCTTTCAGCGCACATGAGATAAAGGAGAAAATTGTTCAATTGTTAAATGGCTAAATTGTTGTTGCAGATGTGCAGATGCAAAACAAATTTTATCTTTAAACAATTCAACAATAAAACAATTTAGCAATAAAACAATTTAACCAGAATGATTGAAACAATAGAACCAAAGTTAACAGCCAAAGATTTTGTAACCGACCAGGAAGTACGCTGGTGCCCCGGTTGCGGAGATTATTCTATTTTAAAACAGGTGCAAACCGTAATGCCGGATTTGGGCATCCCTCGCGAACAAATTGTTTTTGTTTCGGGTATTGGCTGTTCTTCCCGGTTTCCTTATTATATGGAAACATACGGAATGCACAGCATTCACGGGCGTGCTGCTGCTGTGGCAAGCGGGTTAAAAGCCACCCGTCCCGAATTATCGGTTTGGATAGTTACAGGAGATGGAGATTCTTTATCCATTGGTGGCAATCACTTAATTCATTTGTTAAGAAGAAATTTTAATGTAAATGTATTGTTGTTCAACAACGAAATTTACGGGTTAACGAAGGGACAATATTCACCGGCTTCTCCTACTGGCACCGTTTCCAAATCCACTCCCATGGGCTCTGTGGATTTCCCTTTTAATCCTGCTGCATTATGCCTTGGGGCTAATGCTACTTTTGTTGCCCGCTCTCTGGACAGAGACCCTGTGCATTTGCGTGAAACACTGAAACGTGCTAATGCTCATAAAGGAACATCGATGGTAGAAATTTACCAAAACTGTAATGTATTTAACGATGGTGCTTTTGAAGTGTTTACCGAAAAAGGACCAAAGAAGTTAAATACACTAATGGTGGAACAAGGTAAACCATTGATTTTTGGGGAGAATGCCGACAAAGGAATTAGGCTGGACGGATTTAAACCGGTGGTGGTAAACCTTGCCGATGTTTCTGCAAACGACCTTTGGATACACGATGAAACTGACCAAGTGAAAGCAAATATGTTGGTTCGTTTCTTTAACAAACCAACTGACGAAAACGCATTGCCTCGTCCGTTTGGGGTGTTTTATACTGAACAACGTTTTTGTTACGAAGATGCATTTGCCGCACAAATTACTGAAGCTATAGCTGCTAAAGGCAAAGGCGATTTGGATGCTTTGATTAGCGGTAAAAATACCTGGACGATAAATTAGTTTTTCTTTACCGCTAAGGCAGAGGGCACTATGCTTCACTAAGTGTTAGTGCCTTAGTGGTAAAAATATTATCTCTCAATAATTAGCTTCTTCACTTCCAAGCCTTCTCCTGTTTGTATCTTTACAATATACACCCCTTCCGCAAAACCGTTGGCGTTTACTTCCATCTTTTCTGTTTCCGAAGCAGTGGTGGTATAAATTAATTTGCCTGTAATATCTGTTATTGTTACTACCACTTTTTTAGTGTTTTTACCAAAAGCAATGGTGAGGTTATTGTTTGCTGGGTTGGGGTAGAGGGTGATTCGGGATTGGGTGGGGAGTTCAGTTGTGTTTACTGTTGTTCCATTGCAATTATATTTGGCAATGAAAAATGTTTCTCCGTTTATTGTTGAAAGTGTGTCCGCTCCTATTATAATTGGATGAAAGGGCATAAAGTCTCCGACAATATAAGTATTTCCAAAAACATCAGTTGCAACCCCATTATTATCATCACCACCACTTGCCAAAGAAGAAGCACAAATTACATTCCCATTATTATCGTATTTTACGATGTAGAACGGGTCACTGGTTGTTAATGGTAAAGTAATTGAACCAAAAACAATAGGTGAGTTGCTAAAACCTCCGGTAAGATAAACACCTGTTTCATCATCAGCTAAACAATACAATGCAGGAACTTATGGTG
>JANYDQ010000222.1 GCA_025363555.1 Bacteroidota bacterium
CGTATGCAGGTATATTTTATAGACAATACAGATTATTTTGAACGCAAATATGCACTTACCGATAAAAAGGGAGAACAGTTTGCTGATAATGATGAGAGAGCAATATTTTTCTGCAGAGGTGTTATCGAAACGGTAAAAAAATTAGGGTGGAACCCGGATATTGTTCATCTTCACGGATGGTTTACCGGTTTAATGGCGTTATATCTTAAAAAATCATTTAAAGACAACCCGTTATTTGCCGATACAAAAATTGTTTATTCGGTTTACGATGATGATTTTTCAACTTCATTAAGCAAAGACTTCCATAAAAAATTAATGCACGAAGGGATAGAAAAGTCTGATTTGGAATATTATAAAAATCCTACTTTTTTAAACTTAAGCAAACAGGCAATTGATTTGGCAGACGGCATTATTATAGGCAGTCAGAAAATTAATACGGAGCTGGACAAATACATTAAGAAGTCAGGAAAACTGGTTTTAGGTTATTGCACTGAAGAAGAGTATGTGGATGCCTATTCGGATTTTTATGATGAAGTGATGGAAGAAGTGGGGGAACTGGTTGATTAAAAAAAATTATGATTAAACATATAATAAGAATTCATAAAACTTTGCTCCACAACTTTGGAGCAAAGTTTTTTTTAGTCCCTATTTCAATTGGTTTTGTGATGAGTTTTTCCTCCTGCGACAAGTCGGGAACTGTGGGTTTAAATGTTCAGCCGCCTAATGATTTATTAAATATTGGGTTTGATAATTCCACCATTTTGGTAACAAAAACAGTACGGGAAACTCATTTGCGAACTGACCAGGGACTTATTACCAGCGGGTTAGGTTTGATTGGAAAATACATTGACCCCATCTTTGGAGAAACAGAAGCATCCATGTACACCCAACTGCGTCAGGCAAATAATTTAGGGTTTACTGCTTTCGGAAATAATCCTGTATGCGACTCGGTGGTTCTGTCGTTAGCTTATGCAAATGCGTATTATGGAGAAGCAGTGGGAAGAAAACCGTTGAAGCCGCAAAAAATTAATGTGTACGAGATTACGGAAGACTTGTCCTCTAGTGTTGTTTATTATTCAGATACGCTTCGACCAGCCTATTCTACCCACGACCTGGTTATGGCTAATCATACGTTTATTCCCGAAATATCCAATTATGTAACCATTGGGGGGGTAAATTTAAAACCACAACTAAGATTGCCATTTGAAACTATTTTTGGTCAGACATTGCTGAATAACCAAAGCACAGGAAACATAGCCACTAATGCTTCTTTTCAATCTTTATTTAAAGGAATGTATATTACCGCAAAAAATACAACAGGACTTAATAAAGGAGAAGGAAGAATTCTGTCCTACGATTTGGAAAATTCAAAATTGCAAATCTATTTTCATAATGACACTTCGCACCATAACGGGAATATGGAGTATGATTTTTATTTGAGTACGGTGAAGCGTTTCGCTCACTTTGAGAGAGACACCGTGCTTCGTGACCCGAATATTATAGCCCAGGTTGCAGACACTTCAAGAGCCGGTAATTATGAAAAAACATACATTCAATCCCTGGCTGGATTAAAAACAAAGATTACAATGCCCGATTTATTAAACAGAGCCAACGGAGTACCTATTTCTATTAACCAGGCAGAGCTGGTAGTGAAAGTGGACCCCGCCAGTATTGATTATAACCAGGACTCCTTCGACCCGCCTGTTGTTCTTATATTGTTTGGTATTGATGATAGTGGCAACAGCTATTTAATACCCGATTTGTATGAACCAACCTCTTCTCCGGGGTATTACAATGCTAATTACGAGCCGCTAACTCATACTTATCATTTAAAAATTTCCAGGTATATTCAGCAGGTGCTCGACAAGAAAGTAAAAAACAATGGCTTGTATTTGTCAGTATCGCATATAAGAGCTGCCACTTCGGCAAACAGGGCGGTGATAGGCGGAGGTGCCAATACTACCGGGATGAACAACCTGCAAATGAAATTAAACATTACTTACACCAAACTTCATTAATTATGTGTGGAATAGTTGCATACATTGGTAACAAACAAGCCTACCCCATTCTTATAAAAGGATTGAAAAGGCTTGAATACAGGGGTTACGACAGTGCAGGAGTAGCCCTGATTGACCATAATAACCTAAATGTTTATAAATGCAAAGGCAAAGTGGGCGACCTGGTTGCTTTTATTGGCGATAAGAATACAAACGGAACAATTGGCATCGGGCATACCCGGTGGGCTACACATGGTGTTCCGAATGATGTAAACGCACATCCTCAATATTCGGAGTCGAAAAATATGGTAATGATTCATAACGGAATTATTGAAAACTATGCTCCTTTAAAGCAGGAATTAAAAAAACGCGGACATGTTTTTTTAAGTGATACAGATACTGAAGTGCTGATACACCTGATAGAAGACATTCAGCAAAAAGAAAAAATTAAACTTGGAGATGCTGTTCGTATAGCATTAAACCAGGTGGTGGGTGCTTATTCTATTGTTATTCTTTCTAAAGAAAACCCGGACGAATTATTTGCTGCTAAGAAGGGAAGTCCGATGGTTATTGGCATTGGCACAGATGAATTTTTTATTGCTTCGGATGCAACTCCTATTGTGGAATACACCAAGAATGTGGTATATATGGAGGACGAAGAGATTGCTTTCATAGAGCGCGGCAAGGAATTGAAAATTAAAACAATTAAGAACAAAGCAAAAACACCTTACGTTCAGGAATTGGAAATGAAACTGGAAGCATTGGAAAAAGGCGGTTACGACCACTTTATGCTGAAAGAAATATACGAACAGCCCCGCTCCATTAAAGACAGTATGCGTGGCAGAGTGAGCGCGGAAAAAGGAATTGTGAACCTGGGAGGCATTGCCGAATACGAACAAAAATTTTTAAACGCAAAACGAATAATATTTATTGCCTGCGGCACATCATGGCATGCAGGGCTGGTAGGAGAATATTTATTTGAAGATTTGGCAAGAATACCTGTTGAGGTGGAATACGCTTCGGAATTTCGTTACCGAAACCCGATTGTTTATGAAGATGATGTGGTGATAGCTATTTCTCAATCGGGAGAAACTGCAGATACATTAGCGGCAATTGAATTGGCAAAATCGAAAGGAGCAACTATTATTGGAATTTGCAACGTGGTTGGTTCATCCATTGCCCGCGCTACTCATGCAGGCTCTTATACTCATGCCGGACCGGAAATTGGGGTTGCTTCCACAAAAGCATTTACCGCACAGGTAACAGTGCTCACTTTAATGGCATTGCGTATTGCTTTTCTGAAAGGCACTATTTCTTCTTCCCGCTACCACGAATTGTTAAGCGAACTGGAAGCTATACCTGAAAAAGTGGAAAGAGTTTTATTAAAGAATGATAAAATAAAATTTATTGCCGACATTTATAAAAACTCTACCAATGCCTTATATCTTGGCAGGGGATACAGTTTCCCGGTAGCATTAGAAGGAGCATTAAAACTAAAGGAAATTTCGTACATACATGCAGAAGGGTATCCGGCAGCGGAAATGAAACATGGTCCCATTGCATTGATAGATGAAGAAATGCCTGTATTTGTTATTGCAACTAAAGGGGCTTCGTACGAAAAAGTGGTGAGTAATATACAGGAAGTAAAAGCACGTAAAGGAAAAATTATTGCCATAGTTACCGAAGGCGATACACAAGTGAGAGAAATGGCAGATTATACTATTCAAATTCCGGAAACAGACGAGATACTTGTTCCGTTGGTTTCGGTGGTTCCCCTGCAATTATTGTCGTATCATATTGCTGTTATGCGTGGTTGTAATGTAGACCAGCCAAGAAATTTAGCTAAATCAGTTACGGTGGAATAAAAGAGTATTAAATACAAAGTATTAAGTCAAAAAATCCCGTTCTTCTTTTGAGGAACGGGATTTTTTGTTTAAAAAAACGAAGGATAACATAAGTCTGAAATTTTGTTTCAAAGTTTGCAAAGAGTTGTTCCTGGCATTAATGGAGGGGTAAAAGTTTTACTGTTTAATGAATTTCCTGTTTATTATTTTTTTGTCATTTTGAATTCTTACAAAATAAACCCCGCTTGAGAAAGCATTAATATCTATTTCTGTTTTTTCTTTTGTTATTTTGCCACTCCATAACAATTCTCCAAGTACATCATAAATTGCTACAGTTCCCACACCTTTGGAGTGGGTTAGAGTAAGGCTTGTTGTTGCAGGGTTAGGATAAATACTTACTCCTTCATCTTTTCCCATTTCATCTATACCCACATTACATGCCACTATACTCACATCATCTATATAATAATACGACCTTGCCTCCAACATGGTTCCATTTGCAAAAACAATTGTATCAGTACTATAACCTTTAAAATTACCGATAGTAATATATTGTTCTCCGCCAGATGCTGTGTAATTGCCCGAAATATGCATCCAATTAGCCGTATCAGAAAGAAAAATCCCGGGAGGAGAAGTAATTTGAGGAATATATGAAAGCGTATCAGCACTATTTAAAGAAACAGGAGCATTTGAAAAGTACAACCCTAATTCGGTAATAGCAACTATTTTATAATTGGTAATATTAGGGAATTCGGCAGCACTGACATAAAAATCCACACAATAGTTTTGGTCTGCAATTAATGTATCTGTTAACATTACCTGTATATATTCTCTTTGAGGAGGAGAACTAAAACTAATAGAACTATATGTAAATATCCCCGCATAAGCATTGCCTGTTTTTGGGTATTGAAATCCCCAGAAATTTGAAGGAACTCCCATCCATAAATATGAAGTGCAAGAATTTAAATAATCAGGAGAGCCTGTTGTGGGATTATACCAGGAAGTTACAAAATTTATTTGACCATCGCTATACGGGCAGGTATCATATAATTCGAAGGAATAGTTAGGTACCAGATTTTGTGCGTTAATACCAAGATGCTGAAACAAAATCAGCATTACGACAATACATAAACAAAATAATTTTTTCATTTTTTATTGTATATTTAAAAAGCCCTTTTGTACAAATGTACAAAAGGGTTTATAATTCGTTATTTAATTATTACCAGCTTATCTCTTTTAATTTTAGAGTTGTTTATTAAAACATCGTAGAAATACACACCGGCATCCAAATCGTTGGCATTGATTGCCAAACTGGTAGTGGTGCTGTTAAAATTATAAGAACGAACAAATTTACCTGTTAAATCGTAAACCTTTAAAATTCCAGTTTCGCTTTCCGATATGTTATATTCTCTTGCAGGAGCGAGTGTATTTCACTCGTTCCGATTATTCTGTGGTGTCCCACCACAACACAACGCACTTCCATTTATTATTGCAAATGTATTAAAAATAACAGTTTAGCTACTATTTTAATTCTGAATACAGGGATATGTTTTATTTTTTTACAGTGGCGGGACGCCACCAAATAATAGACACGGGTTAAACAAACTCGCGCCTGCGGGTTATCCTCAACAAAACTACAAAAACTTTCTTTAATCCTCCTTAAAAGTCAAAACCCCCCCTTTCATATTTTCTTTTATACATATATATAAGGTATAGCAATTAAACCTAAACATGTTTCAAAACCTAATACGTCATTGCAAGCTTTTCGCGAAGCAATCTCAACCTGCATGAGATTGCTTCGCG
>JANYDQ010000276.1 GCA_025363555.1 Bacteroidota bacterium
GCTCACGCTGAATCTTACAACGCAAAACTAAAATTGTTTAGGGCTAATTTAAGAGGGGGGAAGGATGTGAAATTTTTTCTCTTTAGGTTAGAAAAGCTCTTCGCTTAATTTTTTTACTCCCTACAAAATTACGTTGACCCGTAGTTTTGTTTATTCAAAATCAAAAGTAAAGTTTTATTTGGTTATCCCTTATGTATATGGATGGAAAAGTCAAAAATAATTTTATGCAAGGAGAGCAAACGGTGATTAGCCGAAGCGGGACGGTGGAAAGTTGAAGCGGCACGGTGAAACTAATCGTTCAGCTTCAGCACCGCCATAAAAGCAGATTGGGGAATTTCCACACTTCCTACCGAGCGCATCCGTTTTTTTCCTTCTTTTTGTTTTTCCAAAAGCTTACGTTTACGGGAAATATCACCACCATAACATTTGGCAGTTACATCTTTTCGCATGGCTTTTATGGTTTCGCGCGAAATAATTTTAGCTCCAATAGCAGCCTGTATCGGTATTTCGAACTGGTGGCGGGGGATGAGTTCTTTTAACTTTTCACACATTTTTTTGCCAAATTCATAGGCAGTATCGCGGTGTATCAGCGAAGACAAAGCATCTACTGGCTCGCTGTTCAGCAGGATATCCAGCTTTACCAGGTGACTGGCGCGGTAGTCCAGGGGCTGATAATCGAAAGAAGCATATCCTTTTGAAATGGTTTTTAAACGGTCGTAAAAGTCGAATACAATTTCGCCCAGCGGCATGTCGAACATCAGTTCCACTCGGTCTGTGGTAAGGTAAACCTGGTTGGTAATGATGCCCCGCTTGGTAATGCAGAGGGTCATAATATTACCTACGTACTCCGATTTGGTAATTACCTGGGCTTTAATATAAGGTTCTTCCACCCTGTCCAGGCGGCTGGGGTCGGGCAGGTCGGAAGGGTTATTGACCACAATCATTTCGCCTGCCGAAGTATAAGCATGATAGGATACGTTTGGCACAGTGGTAATAACGGTCATATTAAACTCTCTTTCGAGCCGTTCCTGAATAATCTCCATGTGCAGCATTCCCAAAAATCCGCAACGGAAGCCAAAGCCCAATGCAGCAGATGATTCGGGCTCCCAGGTAAGAGAGGCATCGTTCAGTTGCAGTTTCTCCATAGAGTACCGAAGTTCTTCAAAATCTTCGGTATCCACCGGGTAAATACCTGCAAACACCATTGGCTTTACATCTTCAAAGCCCTGTATTCCTGCTTCGCAGGGATTGGCAACGGTAGTAATAGTATCTCCTACTTTTACCTCGCGTGCATCTTTTATTCCTGAAATAATATAGCCCACATCACCTGTACTCAATTCTTTTCTGGGCTCCTGTTTTAAGCGGAGTACCCCTATTTCATCGGCATTGTATTCTTTTTCGGTAGCCACAAATTTTACTTTGTCACCCTTCTTAATAGTACCGTTTATTATTTTAAAATAAGCAATGATTCCGCGAAAGGAATTATACACCGAATCAAATATTAATGCCTGCAAAGGGGCTTTGGGGTCGCCTTTAGGAGCCGGCACACGGCTCACAATGGCTTCCAGTATATCGTGTACGCCAACTCCGGTTTTGCCGGAAGCGGCTAAAATGTCTTCCCGTTTACATCCTAATAATTCAACAATTTGGTCTTTCACCGCTTCGGGCTCTGCACTTGGCAAATCTATTTTATTTAAAACAGGAATAATCTCCAAATCGTTGCCCAGGGCAAGATATAGGTTAGAGATGGTTTGTGCCTGTATGCCCTGTGCAGCATCCACTATCAGCAAAGCGCCTTCGCAGGCAGCTATGGAGCGGGATACTTCATAAGAAAAATCAACGTGTCCTGGAGTATCAATTAAATTGAGCACATATTTTTTGCCATTCAATTCATAATCCATCTGAATAGCATGGCTTTTTATGGTAATGCCCCGTTCTTTCTCCAAATCCATATCGTCCAGCACCTGCGCCTGCATGTCGCGTTTGTTGATGGTGTTGGTATATTCCAAAAGGCGGTCGGCAAGGGTTGATTTTCCGTGGTCAATATGTGCTATTATACAAAAATTTCTGATGTTCTCCATTTCTATTTTCTTTCTAAAGGGGTGCGAAGGTACTATTTTCTAACGAATAAAGTTCCACAGGTGGCACAATAGAATGAGTTGCCCAAATTTCAATCATTCAATGAACTAATTTCACAATGGGTTAAAAATGTTAATTGTATCGGCTTGACAAGAGGCAAAATTATCCGAACAATTGTGAACCCTTAATAATACAAAGAGGAATTATAGTACACCTTTAAATAGGGGATTATTAAAATTTATTTTTGACTAACATTAAAAAATAAAAAAACGAATATGAAAATGAAAAAAGCAACAACTGCAATGGAAAAGAATAATAAAAATGAAAAAGTAAGAATAAAGCTAGGGCTTTTTGAATTTAAAATTTCAAGAACCGTCTATAAAAGGAATTTTTATAACTTCGATTGTTTTAGGGTTCATTATAGTTTTTATGTTCATATTATAATTTTGCAAATAAATCATTCATCTGAGAAAACTCCAACAAAGGCTAAAAAACATATCTTTGTAAAAAATAAAATGGATTCATCAGTAAACATAAAGATAAAAACAATCGTGCAAAGCATTTTGCCCGAATCAAAGGTTATTTTGTTTGGTTCTCGCGCAAAGGGTACTTATACTGATGAAAGTGATTATGATTTACTGATAATAACAGAAGAGAAATTATCGGAAAAAGAAAAGTTGGATACCAGAAGTAAAATCAAAAAATTGCTTATAAAATCGCTTCGTAAACCTGTAGATGTTTTATTGAATATGAAAAAGGAAGCAGAAATAAAAAAGGAATTGCCTGGACATATAGTACAATGGGCATTAAAAGAAGGGGTTGAACTGTGAATTCAGAACTGTCGGATTATATAAAGAAATGGCTGGAGAAAGCCGAACATGACATGGAGGCAGTTGAACTCATTATTGAAATGAAACCGTTAATATTAGATATTGCTTGTTTTCATTGTCAACAGGCAGTAGAAAAATATTTAAAAGCATTTTTAATATTCAACAATAAAGCAATTATCAAAACGCATAGCATAGAAGTGTTAATTGAAGAGTGCAGTGCAATTGATACTGATTTTGCTGCAATCGATTTTAAAAACCTTGATGAATATGCGGTAGAAATAAGGTATCCTGATAGTTTTCTTCAACCCGATTTAAAAGAAGCGAAGGAATATTATTCAATTGCGGTTGAGATTCAAAAATTAGTTATTGGAAAGATTAAGTTTTAATGCTTAAATTCTTTATCTCGCACTTTCTCATTGTACCCCAACATTCTCCAATCTTCAAATCATTTTATTATTACTTTTACCCCCCAATAAAATAAAAATGAAAGTTATAGACCACATCAACCAGGCGAAAGCTACTTTGTTCTCCATCGAAATTCTCCCTCCCCTGAAAGGAAAAAGTATTCAATCTATTTTTGATGGTATAGACCCGTTGATGGAATTCAAACCTTCGTTTGTGGATGTTACGTATCATCGCGAAGAATATATTTACAAAAAAAGAGAAGGCGGTTATTTAGAGAAAGTAAGCATCCGCAAACGCCCGGGAACAGTTGGAATTTGTGCGGCTATTATTAACAAATACCATGTAGATACAGTTCCTCATATTATTTGCGGAGGTTTCAGCCGTGAAGAAACAGAAAATGCGCTGATTGATTTACAGTTTTTGGGAATAGATAATGTGCTTGCTTTGCGTGGCGATTCGATAAAGAGCGAACCTGAATTTGTTCCTGAACCAAACGGACATGCGTATGCCATTGATTTGGTGAAACAACTGAAACAGATGAACAGCGGCACTTATATGGAAAATGATTTAGCAGATGTTGCAACCACTAATTTTTGCATCGGTGTGGCAGGGTATCCCGAAAAACATTTTGAAGCACCTAATATGATTTCGGATATGAAATACCTGAAAGCCAAGATAGAGGCAGGTGCTGAATACATTGTTACTCAAATGTTTTTTGACAACAAAAGCTATTTTTCGTTTGTAGATAAATGCAGGGAGATGGGTATTACTGTGCCTATCATTCCCGGTTTAAAAATTATGACTTCCAGGAAACAAGCTATCGCTTTATCTAAAATCTTCAAGATTGATATTCCCCAGCCTTTATTAGAACGGATTGAAAAATGCAAATCGGACCAAGAAGCCAAAGAAGCTGGAATTGAATGGTGCATTGAGCAATCGAAAGAACTGATAAAAGCCAATGTGCCTTGCTTGCACTATTATACAATGGGTACTTCGGAAGTAACACGCAGAGTGGCGAGTAAGGTGTTTTAAGTTAATAAACCTTCATCAGTTTATAAACAAGGGGAAAACCCCTTTTTTATTTCAAGTTGTTTGACTTGCAGGTGTATTTCCTCCTAAAACAGGATGTGTTGAGTCGGAAATTAACAACCATGCAAAAATAGTTGATTGTGTGCAGTTAATTTTTCAAAAGTATGCTCAACCGAATGGCTTTGTTAAGTTGAAATAATAAAACTATGCAAAGACAGTTGTCCCAGCATATTTTTATTTCTCCCACATAGCTCGGACAAGTGTCCGAGCTAATCTTGATTTCTCCCGGATAGCGCAGACAGTTGTTTTTATTGAGTTTCAGAGGATGGGCTAAAAAAAGCGTTTTTTGGCTTATGGAATCAATTTTAACCTGAAAATGGAATAATTTCCTTAAAATAACAATTAACCGGCTCGCAGATGCGGGCATAAAAACCAAAAAACGTCACCCTTATCGTCTCTCCAAAAGAGTGGGGGAGAAACGTGGAAGATTCTTATAAAAAAGTTTTAACTTTTACATACATCGTACTTCCGAAAAGCTCACCCGCTCTTTTGGGGAGGGGAGGAGGAGGGATGGTTTTTCGGCACTACCGTCAGGAAGAACAGGGGAGGGGTCTTAATGAAACAATTCTTGTATATCCTTATTCTATATAAATGTCTATTGTATTAAATTTATTTATACATTTGTTTCATGAAAAAAATGATTGCTGTATTTCTTGCCTTTATCTTTAGCTTATCCGCTATAGGTATGGAGGTAAATGTACACCATTGTATGGGAAAAAACTCTTACACCTTTTTCGGAATTGATTTTAATAAACACTGCCAGTGCAAACACGATAGCAAACAACACAAATCTTCCTGCTGCAATAATCACCGTTTTCTTTTAAAAACGGTAAATGATAATTTTACCACTTCCACCCAACTCATTGTATTTAATAAAATCAATTTGTATAATTTCCTCATAGCTCCTTCTCCTGTTTGTTTGTTTAGTTTAGTCAACCAGGCTGTTTCCAAAAAGTATTTACACCTTCTCCCCGACAGGGGAATTCCGCTCTATACCCTTCACCAGGTTTTTCGCATATAAAATCATTTCCTTATTTAATACTGCCTGTTGCACAGTGTGCATTGGGTAGCTATACATAATATTTCCCAATGGGTTATATTCATTACTTTACCTTAATAAATAAATAAAAACAATTAAACAAAAACAAAATGAAAAAAATTATTTACACACTGATTGCTTTGACGTTGGTAGTAACCATTTCCAAAGCGCAAATGATTCCTAACGCAGGTTTCGAAAATTGGACAAGTATGGGAGGCGGAGCCTACGAAAACCCCGATTCATGGAGTACACTAAACGACATGACTGCTTCGTTGAGTGTATATACCTGCACCAAAGGAACACCAGGCTCGCCCGGAGCTTCTTACTTAAAGCTTACATCGAAAACAGTGGCTACAAGTGTTGTACCTGGAGTGGCAGTTTCAGGAACAATAAACACCTCTACCTTTCAACCACAAAGCGGTTTTGCATTTACCGGCAGACCTGCTTTTTTTACAGGCAAATGGCAACACATGATTTTTGGAACCAGCCAGGGCTCTGTAGATGTTAAACTTACGCGCTGGGACAATACAAACCACATGAGGGTAACCGTAGCTTCATTACATTCTGTGTTGTCGGGTATGGCAATGAACTGGACTAATTTTAGTCTTCCTCTCACTTATACCGACAGCAATGCTCCTGATACCTGCATTATTGTTTTATCTTCGAGCGGAAGCGCACCAACAGCCAACGATTATTTATGGGTTGATAATCTTGCTTTTTCGGGAACGCAAAGCATTACCGAAAACTATTTTGATGCTAACATCAGTATATTTCCTAACCCAACGTCTTCTTACCTTACTGCTGATTTATCTGCTTTGAAAGACCAGAAAGTTTGTTTACAAATAGTAGATATGCAGGGAAAACAAATCAGAAGAAATGAGGAAGTATCTGTTTCATCAAAAACAATGCTTGATATTGCTGACTTATCGAAAGGAAATTATATGCTCAATATAATGACAAAAGAAGGAACGGTAACACGTAAATTTATTAAACAATAAAAAATCTCCACATAAATAATACACAGTGCTTCACACACAGGCTCCCTCCCCTTTTTTCAAGGGGAGGGGCTGGGGGGTGAGGTTTAAAAAGCATGAAAAAAATAATTACCCTTTTTATTATATTCTTTTCCATTCATGCTCATGGGCAGAATGCTTTATTTATACCTGATACATTGCAGGGACCAAATTATAATTTAACGATTCATGAAGATAGTGTTCAGTTTTTTCCCGGAACTATTACTCATACTTACGCTTACAATTCCAATCACTATTTAGGACCTACTTTAATTTTAAATAAAGGAACCCATGTTACTATTAACGTTACTAATTTATTAAACGATACTTCTACTGTTCACTGGCATGGTTTGCATGTTCCTTCCAAATGGGACGGAGGACCTTATTCAAGCATATTGCCGGGAGCAAGCTGGCATCCTCAATTTACCGTTATGGACAATGCCTCCACTTATTGGTACCACCCGCATACCGATATGAAAACTGCAAAGCAGGCAATAAAAGGTGCGGCAGGATTAATAATAGTGAGAGATACTATTGAATCGGCATTGGTATTACCAAGAACTTACGGTATAGATGATTTCCCGATTATATTGCAGTGTCAGCAATACGATTCGATGAACCAGGCAATGTCGCTGGGAATGGAAGACAGCACTTTACTCGTAAACGGCACCATGCACCCATACCTGGATGCGCCTGCACAGGTAATACGATTACGCTTGCTGAATGCTTCCGGTGAGCGGACTTTTAATTTTGGATTTACTGGAAATATGCCGTTTTATCAAATAGCATCGGACGGTGGTTTGCTTGATGCTCCTTATTTAACAACAAGGGTAAGGCTTTCTCCCGGAGAGCGGGCGGAAGTGCTGCTTAATCTCACCGGAATGACAGGACAAACAATTAACCTCATGAGCTTTGCTTCTGAATTATCAATAGGAATAGAGGGCGGACCCACCATGCCTATGCCTCCGGGAAGTCCGCCTATGGATAGCCCCCTGAACGGAATAGATTATACTATACTGCAACTGAATGTTGTACTACCTGCATTAATGAATGTGGTTACTACTATTCCAACTTCTTTAACTACAAATACTCCTTATCCTGAAATGTCGGCAAACAGAACGCGTACAATTCGATTTACAGCAGACAGCGCAATGGTAATGGATGGACCTTTTTATTTTAACGACAGCTCATTCAGCATGATGCGGGTTGATTACAGGATTCCGGTAAACAGCGTAGAGATTTGGAAATTGGTAAACGAAACAATGGTGGGTCATCCTTTTCATATTCATGACGTACAATTTTTTATTCTTGACAGAAACGGAATGCCTCCAAACCCTAATGAAATGGGGCGGAAAGATGTGGTGTTTGTTCCTCCCGGAGATTCTGTAAGGTTTATTACCAGGTTCACGGACTTCACGGATTCTGTGGTTCCCTATATGTTTCATTGCCATATACTGATGCACGAAGATGCAGGAATGATGGGAAGTTTCGTAGTGCTGGATTCAGCAGCGTTTACGGGAGTAAATGAATTAAACAGAGATGCCGGTTTTAGTGTTTATCCAAATCCTGCCTGCACTTTTGTTTCAGTTAAAATTAATATGCCAGTTGAAAAAAGCGAACTAAAAATAATGAATATACTTGGCGAAACTGTTTCTGAATCCACATTATTGGCAAAGAATAATAGTGCTGAACCTTCAACAATGGATATTAGTGGATTACCAAAAGGAATTTATTTTTTTCAACTAAAGACGGATACAAAAATTTTCAATTGTAAATTAATAAAACAATAAATACTCTAAATGAAAAAAACAATTACACTTGCCTTCGCTTTACTATTGATAATAACAATTTCGAAAGCACAAACCATAACCTGGGGAACGGCAATGAACATTGCCACATCGGCTTCGGGCAATGAACATCCGCGAGTAGTAACCGACCGTTCGGGAAACCCAATGGTAGTGTGGGGACATTCTAACCGCGTACTGTTTTCCCGGTGGAATGGCTCTTCATTTTCTGCACCTGTTATGCTTAATCCCATGTGGATGACAGTTGCAGAAGCAAGCTGGATGGGTCCGGACATAGCAGCACACGGGGATACTGTATATGTGGTGTTCAAGCAAAGTCCGGAAGCAGCGGACACGTGTCATGTATTTTGCACCCACTCTTTTAATGGCGGAGTTTCTTTTTCTGCCCCTGTACAGGTGGATAATATTGCCGATAGTATTTCCCGGTTTCCAACTGTTACCACAGACGCCATTGGTAATCCTATTATCGGGTTTATGAAATTTAACTCTTCTTTTGCAGCCGCAAGATGGGTGGTTGCTAAATCCACTAATTTCGGAACTTCGTTTTCCATAGACCATAAAGCCAGCGGATGGAGCAGCATGACCTCTACCGTATGCGATTGTTGCCCGGGTTCTATAACCTGCCAGGGAAACACGGTTGCGATGGTGTACAGGGATAACAATAGTAATTACCGGGACGCATGGGCAGGTATTTCCACCAATGCAGGTTCCTCTTTTGCAGGAGGTATGGGCATTGACCAGCAAAACTGGATGCTGATGTCTTGTCCTGCCTCTGGACCTGACGCAGTGGTGATAGGAGATACACTTTATTCTGTTTTCATGAATGGCGCCAGCGGCACCGATAGGACTTTCTATAATAAATCATCTCTTTCAGGAATGACGGGCTCGGCAGGGATGCTTACTACAGGAAACATAACAGGCCTTTCGCAGCAAAATTATCCGCGCATAGCTACCGATGGTGCGGCTACTGCTATTGTATGGACACAATATGTAAACGGAGGTTACGAGCTTCTCATTTTATTTACTAATACTATTGCAAACGGATTTCCTGCCATGTATGGAATGGTAGATATGGGTGATATTACAAATACCGATGTGGCGATAAGCAATGGTAAAATAGTGGTGGTGTGGGAGGATGATAATGCGGGAACGGTAAAATACCGGATGGGTACCTTTGCTTCTGTTACAGGAATAAAAGAAAACAGGGAACAAGATTTGTTTTCGGTTTATCCAAATCCTGCATCAGATAATTTAAACATTCAACTTTCCTCTTCTTTTCAAAAAGAAAAAATAACTGTTTCTGTGAGTACTGTTTTAGGGAATGAAGTATATAGCAGTGAAATGGACCCAGCCAACAACATTATTTCTTTAACTACTAAAAACTTTGCTGATGGAATTTATTTTATCAAAGTTCAATCGGGAACGACAATGGGTACCAAAAAAATAATCATTAATACTAAATAAAATATGAAACAATCATTTCTTTTATCAGCAGTTATTATTAGCCTTCTTTTAGGTTGTACGCATTCGTCAAACAATGCAGAACAGAAAACAACCGCCACGCAAAGCACACTTGACACTACTAAATTAAAAATCGGGGATGTGTTTTACCAGTGTGAGATGAACCCTGAAGTGCTTTCGCTGAAAGACACCGCCTGTTATAAATGCGGAATGGACTTAACGAAGAGGGTAAAAAAATAATACACCTCATTTCTTACTTTCCTCTCTAAATGAGATTATGGTTAAGGTGAAAAATTAATTAAGCGAAAAGATTAATAATAGTTTTAGTTTGTATTATTATTGTTTCGCTATTTTGCCCGAGTAATTTATTTCGCTTCCTTTAATATTAATAATATAATCTCCGTTTGCAAAATGCTCTGCAGGTATTGTTTTTACTGAACTGCCTGCGGGGATAATTTCCTGCTTTGAATAAACGAGTTTTCCTGCTACATCAAACATTTCGAAAGTAAGCTCATCCGTCTTTTTCAATTGAATAGAAAGCGTAATGTCAAATTTTACCGGGTTGGGATATATGGTAATTCGGTTAATAAGTGCGTTCACATCAGGAATACCGGTTACAGTATTATTCGCAGATAAAATATGAATATCGGGATCGAATTTTACACTATCCACAGTAAAGGTAAGGGTGGCATTAAAAGTTTGCCCGGAAAAAGTATGGTTAAAAACAATAATGGTGTCGTGTCCTATGCCTTTAAATTCAACCGGTATGGGCATTTCGTAAAACGAAAGAGAGGGATCGCTGGTGGTTTGATTGACCGTTAAATTTACCGCATTGCCCACCTGGTTCCAGAATAACTGGTAGGAAGGATAACCCTGGTTATAATACCATTCATTAAAAAAGTTAGTTAGGTTTTGTCCGCTGGTGTTTTCCAGGTGTGCTTTTAAATCTGGGGTTTTAGCATAACCACCTGCTAAAAGCGGGTCGGTGAGATAATTTTTTAAGGCAAGAAAAAATAAAGAGTCCCCTAATTTCCAGCGCAGCATGTGCAAAAGATAACAACCTTTCCAGTAAGATAATCGTCCATCAAATATCCTGCTCACATTCATTGTATCGGTACACAGTACCGATCCATTGGGAATGGAAGTAATATTTAAAATGCGCTGCTGCAGTTGCCACACAAAGGTAGAATGAAAGTAACGTTCTTCGGTAAGCGTTTCGAAATAAGTAGCAAAACCTTCATTGAGCCATATATCCTGCCAACTGCCACAGGTAACCCTGTCGCCAAACCACTGGTGCGCACATTCGTGAGCCATTAAGTAATGACTGAACCCACCCACAAACGACATGGTTTGATGCTCCATGCCGCCTCCCCAGCCAAATTCAAGGTGCCCGTATTTTTCATTGGCAAAGGGATAAACAATGGTTAAACTGTCGTAAAACTTTATAGTATTAATTATATCAGGTGTCATGCTTTGCGCCATAATACTGTCTTCAGGGTAAACATAGTTGAGCACCTGCAAAGAATCGCCACCCGGCAGTGGAACATAATTGGAATAAACAGAATAGTTGGAAACACCTATTGCCACCAAATAAGCAGCTATCTGGTAGCGTGTTTTCCAGTGATAAATTTTATTTAACCCCGATTGTGTTTCGGAGATTAACAGCCCGTTGCTTCCTACCCTGTTGGCTTGCGGAGTGGTAACAATAATATCCACCGAATCAATTTTATCAAGCAGTTCCTGTTTGCAGGGCCACCAGTCTTTTGCTCCTAAAGGTTCTGACAAAGTCCAGATAACAGGTGTATGCAGGGTAGTATCGTGCGTGCCCTGGTGAAAAGACCCGAAACCACTGCTGGGCGGAATGCCTTTGTAATAAACGGTAACCGAATCAAGCGTATTGACAGGGATTACAGACGAAAACGCGATTTGCAGAATATCTCCGGGCAATTGTAAATAGGTTAACAAAGTGGAATGATATTTTACAGAGTCCACGGTTAATGAATCTGTCAAATCAAATTGCAGTTGATTAAAACCAGCCACAGTAGGTTTAAAATAAGTGGTGATAGCTCCCTTAATATATAATACAGCAGGGTTCACTTCCCATTCGCAACGGTGATACTTAATATCGTAATTATTTATTGCGTTCGACATCATTGATTTGCTGTATAATCCTTCATGAGCTTTTTGTTCCATTGAAGGAATATCCGTAATGGTTTGGGCTGTTGAAGAAATAAAAGAGATGACAATCAATAGCAGGAATACGTTTTTTTTCATCTTATGTTAATTTAATGTGCTACAAGAAATTTATTTTTTGCCACGATTCCGTTTGTGGTTTTAAGCACTGCAAAATACAATCCGCTACTGAAGGTTGAAGTAGTAACACTTACGCTACTTTGCTGCTGACTTAATTTTTCTTTACTGATTATTTTTCCTGCAATATCCATTATCTGTAAAGTTGCATTATTCTCACTTTTATTTATTGTTGATGCTAAATCAACCGTTACTAAATCGTTTGCAGGGTTTGGATACACCTTTAGTGATGGCAATTCCAGGTTGGCAGAAACATTTTTTACACCTAATGCAAAATCGCTCATGGCAAAAACGTACTCTCCCTTTTGCAGCGAATCAATGATAAGTGTTCCGTGTTTGTCGTTATTTAATCCCTGTATATTTTTAGTGTAATAAGGATATATCGCCCATTCGGCTGCTGCATTTTTACGATACATTAATACTAAACTATCCTCGAGTTCGGTGCCGATAAGTAAATTATCCAACCAGTAATTGGCAGCAAAATAAGGCGCTCCGCCACTAATGGTTCTTCCATCGTAAGGCAAAGTGGCTTTGGCTCTGAAACCGGCAGGAATTATTCCATCCACTTTCCAGTAATGATTGGGAGATAAACGGTAAGGAATACAACAGGATTTGTAACTATCGGGAGCAGTAAAATTATGTTCTACCCTGATAAATGCTGAATCGGTAACAGCAGAAACGGCTAGAGTCATTTTGGTATATCCGCAGGATTTATTGCCAATTGTTTTTATCGTTTGATAATCCGAAACTATGGCATCACTGATTTTGCAACTCATATTTTCAGCCACAAACACAGGATGAAAAGGAACCGTGAAATTAACAACTTGCGATGGACCTGACATTACGAATGCCTGTGTTTGTTGAGTCCAGTTGGCTGCTTTAAAAGTAACTTCCAACGGTACATTGGTGAAATAAGCAGGCGCACCGGTTAATTTTTGCTTTACATAAACTGCCACATTGTAGTTGCTTCCGCTGGGTGTAACCACAGTTGAATCAATAGAAAAATGGCACCAGCCGGGATGAAGCACCCAGTTGTCAAAAAAGTCTGTCATGTTTATTCCGCTTGCTGCTGTTAGTGCATCGCGAAAATCAAGGCTCGACACATCGGTATATTGATGGCTGTTCAAATATGTTTTTAAAGAAGAATAAAATAAACTATCGCCCATATAACTCCGCATGGTATGCGCCACATCGGCTCCTTTGTTATACACATGGTCGCCATACGTATAAGTTTGAGGGATGTTGGAAAGGGTTTGATAACCGCCTTCTTTGTTGTGAATAAACTGTAGATTGTTTGCATGATTAATTTTTACATACGTTAAATAACTGTTATACCCATTAAGCGCTTCGTAAAATAAAAACTCGCAATAATGCGCCCAGCCTTCGTTTAGCCACATCTCTTCTGCCTTTCTGCATGTAGCCAAATCGCCAAACCAATGATGAGACAACTCGTGTGCCATGATGTTTTGATACATGGTTCCATAGGCGGGACTCGTTACCACCAAAGGATACGAAATGGAAGTAGCATGTTCCATTGCGCCCGAGCTAAAGGGCACCATAGTATATCCTACCTTGTTCCAGCGGTAGGGACCAAAATGATTTTCCCAGGTAGCAAATGCAAGCGGCAAATTAATAAATGCGTTTTTTACATTTGTTGTATCGGCTGGCAAGGCAGCAATACTAACCGGTACAGGACCATTGATACCTGCGAAGGTGGTATTTATCTGCGCATAAGGTGCCACCGAAACACAGGCAAGATAACTCGGAATTTGTTTGTCCAACACCCATTGGCGGGTTCTGTTTCCGTTGCCATCAGTAGTATCGTGTGCCAGGTAACCATTGCAATACGCTATTTTACCATTATTGGTAGTAATATTAAATTCGAATAAAGAGCGTTCCACAAAATTGTCGAAACATGGAAACCACACCCTGCCATAGTTATGAGGCAAGGCAGCAAAACCAACTCCTAAATTATAGGCATAGGTAGCCGTAAAATAAAACCCGCCCCAGCCCGAAGAATCTCCTGACGGATGCCCATGATAATAAACCGAGATGGCAGCTGTATCTCCCATGTTATATGAAACAGGCAGGTTTATGCCAAGCAAAGTATCGTTATAAGTATAGGTAAGCAGTGTGGTCGCACTTTTAACAGAATCAATGTGAAGCCTTAATAAATCCAAATTTAATTTATTTACCCCGTTTACTTTCGGGGCAAATTTAACCTGCGTATTTCCGCTGATAGTGCTGTCAGCAAAGCTCGTGATGTTTAAATTGATAGTGTATTTTAAAATATCAACCGTATCGCTTCTTAAATTAGAAGCCTGCATGGGATTGTTTGGCAGTACCGTTTTTGCTTGCGAAACCTGCCCGCTATATGCAGAAAACGCATCATTCCGGTTTACTTCCAGTTGGGCAAACAGTTGAACAGACCATAAAATTGCTAAGGGAAGTATTAATTTTATTTTCATAGATAAATTTATTTTAGGACAATAAAGGTAATGATTTTTTGCATGTGATATAAATTATAGTATGTATCCTCCCTATAAAACATGTTCTAAAAAAGGTTGCGCAGGTGTGACAGAATTTTTTACAAGAGCAAAAAACTTTCTTTACCCTTATCTGTTATAAATAAAAGGGAAGAGAGTTTAAAAATAAATTCGTTGCCATAACTTGAAAGTTCAGTTTATTTTCTAAAATATGAGTTATTACCTCCGGAAGGTAAATAGTGGAAAAAATAAATATGACTTGTTAATTATTGCAAAAATATAATTAAGGTTGATTATTTATCACTACTGTCCAACCATAATTAAAACATTTTCAGTTGATTATGAGTAGTATTATTTTCGTTTAGTAGTTCATGGTCTTCAAATGCTTGTTTCAAGGGCATTTTCTCAAAAAGTGTTATGCTCAATATTTGTAAAATTGTGTAAAGCGAATGTTCCAAATTTAATTTTCTTTTCATAATTGCTAT
>JANYDQ010000001.1 GCA_025363555.1 Bacteroidota bacterium
TTACGCTTTGATACAGCGAAATCCGAAAAGTTCATTTGTGTGTCTGTTTGAATTAACATTCCGCAAAATTACACACCTAATGAGTCTATATAGGCTGATATTATTGATATTTATTAACATTTTGCCTTGCAAAACTCTCGCTGATGGGCGACCTTCGCCAATCTATTCATAAGCATTTTTCTTTCCAGTACCGGCAGGTTTTGTATTTTCTTAACCCATCCATCAGCTTTGCGCTTTAGTCTCTGCCTGTCCCAACAATCTTTACCTAAATAAAAATCCGTTTGGAGTTCGTCCGGTTCCGGGTAATTCATATAAAGTAATTCCAATGAAGTTTTAGTGTGGTATCTTATTTTAACCGGAACCGTTCGCCACCCCTTTAGTACTGTATCGTAAAGTTCACACTTCGGGTGTATAATCATTATTTTTGATTTTTGCTGCAGTACAGCCAAAAGTAACTGTATATGTTGGTCGTCCGTCATTTCATGCTGATATAATTCCTGGTTCCCTGGTCGCGTTTCGTGTTTATATGGCGGGTCCAAAAAAATAAAACAATTTTTATCCAATATACCGGCAAGCGTTTTCAATACTTGCTGAATATCCAAATTAGTAACGGCTGCATTCGGGTAAGTTTTGGAAAGCTCCCTGGTTACATTAAAATCAATATCGTTCAGGTGGTAATTTGCAGTTGCTTTTTTCATCAGCAATTTTGCAATTGCTCCGCTACCGGCAAACAATTCATAATAGTTGGTATGTTTTGGGATTTCGTTAATTATCTTGTGGAAAACTCCGGGGATTTCCTTTTGTCCGGGATATTTTTGTAGATTCATTCAGCAAAATTAGTTGGAATTAACTGTACCACCAAATTTTTTGGAAAGAAATTTATAAAAGCCAATAGAATGCAATAGGACAGCGGATAATAGTTTTGCAGGTGAAGCGTAAAACAAAAACAAACAGGCAGGAAACTTAATAAAACCACCTAATTAAAGCCCTGTAAGCGCGTAAACATTGGCAAACCATAAAAATAAGCCGCAAACAAACGAAATAAGCAAAATAACATCCGTAAAACAGGTAATTTTTTCTTATATACCAAAAATAATTCAAAAAAAACTTGCAAATGAAAAAAAAGTTGTAGATTTGTGCCCGAGCAATTATTAATTAAACTAATTTTTAAAGTCCCTGGCGAATGAAAAGACTTGTAAATACAGATATTTTGGTGACATCACTGTCAGGGATGGTGTCATTGTTCCAGAACACCAATTGCTCAAATTATGGTGTTAGCTTGGTGGGAAGTGAAAACTTTCCACCATTTTTTTTTGAATAACGTTCTTTAGTCCTTTGTTTCCAAAACAAAGGACTTTTTTATTTCCTAATGGCGGAAAACTTTTAAAAGTTTTCCGCCAAAAAGCCAAAAGCCTTACCCCCTTTGCTTTTGCTATTTATCATTTGATAAAATATGTGGATTAATTAACCTTACAAATGTGTAACTGTGATAAAAATGTTGATCCAATCATTTGACTATTTCCATGCTCGTTTTAACTTTTGCTTTGGTTGTTTTACAATTGCTTTTGGGGTTTTCTAACTTTTGTTTTCTATCCTTGGGTTGACCTGTATCTTGTTCATCTCACTTTTATTTGCCAGGTTTTCGAATTTCGCCTGACCAGAGCTAAGTATTCTTTTTTCCATTGCAATTGGAAAAAAAATAAAATTTTATACTTAAATTTGACAGGAGGGTTCGTAAGAGGGAGAAAGCGATATTTTGAATGACAGGTTGTTTGAAAATTTTGTTCCTGCCCTATTTTGTTATTAATTAAGTGCGAAGGCTACTTACTAAAAACTTATATTTGCACCCGAAAAAAAATATAACTAAGATGCTAATAAAATCAATATCGGGAATACGGGGTACTATAGGCGGAAAGCCGGGAGAGGGGTTGAGCCCGCTTGATGTGGTGAAGTTTACTTGTGCTTTTGCTACTTTTATTAAGGGAGAGTCGAAAAACAAGCGGATAAAAATAGTAGTGGGGAGGGATGCTCGGATTTCGGGGGAGATGATGAATAACATTGTTACGGGTGCGTTGCAGGGTATGGGTGTCGATGTTGTGGATGTTGGGTTATCTACCACGCCCACGGTGGAGATAGCGGTAACGGAGGAAAGGGCTGATGGGGGAATTATATTGACTGCAAGTCATAATCCCAAGCAATGGAATGCCTTGAAACTGCTCAATGAAAGAGGGGAATTTATAAATGAAGAGGAAGGGGCGGAAGTGTTGCGGATTGCGGAAAACGAGGGGTATGTTTTTGCAGATGTGAATAACCTGGGCAAGATTACGAGGAATGATACTTATTTTAAAAAGCATATTGATAAAATTCTGGCTTTGGAACTGGTGGATAGGGAGGCAATAAGAAAGGCGAATTTTAAGGTAGTGGTTGATGGGGTTAATTCGACAGGGGGGATTGTGGTTCCTATGTTGCTGGAAGCTTTGGGCGTGGAACGGGTGGTAAAACTGTATTGCGAGCCCACCGGAGAGTTTCCGCATAACCCGGAGCCCCTGCCCGAAAATTTAAGAGACATTGCCAAAACCGTAAAAAAAGAGAATGCTTCCCTGGGCATAGTGGTGGACCCGGATGTGGACAGGCTGGCACTGGTGTGTGAGGATGGAGAAATGTTTGGTGAAGAATATACCCTGGTAGCGTGTGCAGATTATGTGTTGAGTAAAGTGAAAGGAAACACAGTTTCTAATTTATCGTCCACCCGGGCGCTGCGGGATGTGACGGAGAAGCGCGGAGGCAGCTATTCGGCATCTGCCGTAGGCGAAGTGAATGTGGTAAAGATGATGAAGGATGTGAAAGCCATTATAGGTGGAGAAGGGAACGGGGGGGTTATACTTCCTGAGCTTCATTATGGAAGAGATGCGCTGGTGGGGATTGCTTTGTTTTTGTCTCATCTTGCTAAATACGGTAAGAGTTGTTCTATGCTTAGGGCTTCTTTTCCTGATTATTATATTTCGAAAAATAAAATAGAGCTTACGCATGAGATAGATGTGGATAGGATTTTAATGGAAATAAAAGAGAAATATAAAAAGCAGCCTGTGAGCACGGTGGATGGGGTGAAAATAGAGTTTGATAAGGAATGGGTGCATTTGCGTAAGTCAAATACCGAACCTATAATCCGTATTTATTCGGAAAGCGAAAGTGAAACTACTGCTGATAACCTGGCAAAGAAGATAATGGCGGATATAAGGGAGTGTATTAAAAAACAACAGATAGCGGTTTAGTAGGATTTGGTAAGAATAACGAATCAGGAGTAAAAAATAACAATGAAAGTATATTTAGACAACGCTGCCACCACAGCACTTGACAAAGAAGTGTTAGATGAAATGCTTCCTTACATGACCGAATATTTCGGGAACCCTTCTTCTATTCATTCGTTTGGAAGAAAAACAAGAACAGCTATTGAAGTGGCTCGGAAGTCGGTGGCTAAGTCGTTAAATGTTTCTCCTTCCGAAATATTTTTCACATCTGGTGGAACAGAAGCTGATAATATGGCTATTCGTTGCAGTATTCATGATTTGGGAATTAAACATGCTATTACTTCAAAAATAGAACATCATGCGGTAATGCACACATTGGAGGCGTTAGAAAAAGATGGAATTATCAAATTAAGTTATGTTCAGTTAACTCCCGAAGGGCATGTAGATTTAGCTGATTTAGAAAATTTATTAAAGAAAAACGAAAGGACATTGGTTTCGCTGATGCACGCCAATAATGAGATTGGGAATTTGCTGCCGCTAAAAGAAGTAGGAAATATATGTGAACGATATGATGCTATTTTTCATTCGGACACGGTGCAGACTATGGCGCATTATGCCTTTGATTTGCAAAAAATAAATATTCATTTTATTACTTGCGCAGCACATAAATTTCACGGACCAAAAGGAGTTGGTTTTTTATATGTCAATGGAAAAATAAAAATCAATCCTTTGATTTATGGCGGTTCGCAGGAACGAAACATGCGTGGTGGAACTGAAAATTTATACGGAATAATCGGCTTGGCAAAGGCGCTGGAAATAGCTAATCGTGATTTGGAACATCATCAAAAAAAAATTACCGGTTTAAAAACCTATATGGTGGAACAATTAAAAGAAGCAATAAAAGGAGTTGAATTTAATGGTTCCTGTTTAAACAACTGTTTATATACCGTTCTCAGCGTTCGTTTCCCGCATACAGAAAACGCAGAAATGTTTTTATTTAACCTCGATATTGCAGGTATTGCCGCATCGGGCGGAAGTGCCTGCACCAGCGGAAGTGACAAAGGGTCTCACGTACTGGCAGGTATAGGTGCCGATGTTACCCGCCCATCCGTGCGTTTTTCTTTCAGCAAAAATTCCACAAAAGAAGAAGTGGATTATACTGTAAATAAGTTGAAAGAGATGTTTTAATTAAAAGCACACCCTATTCTGATTCCGCCCCAACTGTGCTCTCCGCCATTATAAAATTCTTCGCTCAGAAAAGCATGAGAATATTCAAGATATAATTTTTTTATTTTTATTACTATTCCGAAATTATCCTGGAACGTTATTCGTGTTATGTCATCACCGGGAATAACATACGGGCTGCTGCGATTAAACAATCCCCCTTGCAGGGTAGCGTCATATCCTATTAAACTTACCAGCGGTTGCTCATAAAAATAAACCCGGAATTTTTTAGTTTTATCAAAGCATTGAAAAGGAGAATCGAAATAACCGAGCATCATTGTAAATCCTAAACCGGCTTTATCCGAAAGTGTTCCCAATCGTATGTTTACTTCACTGTTAAGAGAAAATATATTTCTGAAAAAAATTAAAGATTGCTGGTAGCAAACCTGGTAATTTAACACAACATCATTCTTTATTTGATGTTCCCAACCCAATGGAGCAATATTATTCAACCACCTGTGAATTGATTTTTGCATATCTGCTCCTCCCGCTAAAGTACCTATTACTCCTGTACTAATAGCGGAAGTTATTCTTCTGTTCTTCAATGTATCTGTTGTAATAACAAATGTATTCAAACATAAATCAGCCGCAAAAGGGCGGTCGCCAATTATTATTTCTTCGTGCCGAATGCTTGTGGGTGTATATCCTTCGTGAACTATTGCTATTCCATATTGCAAAATATTAGCTTTTGAACAAAACAATATTTTAGTTAAAGGATTTTTTCTAAGCCCATAGTTAACTACTTCCAAATTGATTCCCTGGGTGTAATACATGTCTTTAGCCGCAAAAAAATCATTGTCGTAGTGCAACCTGGTGTAACTTTTATTATTTATACTTCTATAAATAGCAGTATTATCAATTGCTTGCGCAAAACAAACAGAAGTTACAAGTTGAGGAAAGCAAAAAATTATGCTTTTTACTGTATTAGTCATTCTGCAAACTTACGAATTCAATGCCAATAGAAGTATAAATCTTTTCGATGCTTTTAGCTTCACTTTCGATGCTCATTAGCCTCGGTTTCGATGCTAAAAGCATCAAACTCGTTACTCAAAGCATCACTTTCGATACTCCAAGCATCATCGATGCTAAAAGCATCGCCTTCGATGCTCCCTACATGCATTTTGCCCAAAAAGGCTATCTTTTTATACAAAATACTTCCGAAAAAGGC
>JANYDQ010000041.1 GCA_025363555.1 Bacteroidota bacterium
TCCTTTTTATCTTTTTTGCTACTCTTCGCAAATCGTTTAATAACTCTTTGTCTAATATGTTTTTATTTCCTCTTTTTCGCGGTTTCAAACCTACCAACTCAATTACTTTATTCCAACTGCCAAACCTTTTTTGAAAAGAAGCTATACTATATTTTCCGGAATTATTTTTATATACCCCGGTAGGCATGGTAGTCCTTTTTATTTTTTTTGCTACTCTTCGCAAATCGTTTAATAACTCCTTGTCTAATATGTTTTGATTTCCTCTTTTTCGCGGTTTCAAACCTGCCAACTCAATTGCTTTATTCCAACTTCCAAACCTGTTATAAAAAGAAGTTATACTATATTTTCCGAAATTATTTTTATAAACGCTAAAAGGCATGGCATTACCTTTTATCTTTTTCGCTACTCTTCGCAAATCGTTTAGCAATTCATCATCACTAATTTTCTTACTAATATTTTGATATTCTTTTTTCAATCTATTTCCTTTTTATTTCCCCAATTTACTTTCCAAAGCACTATAACTATATTCCACATTTGCGGGTATTTTGCGGGGCTTTTTATCCTTTTTATTTATGTATCTGCATAATGCTGAAGCAGTAATCCCTGCATCATAAGCAGCCGAATTTGTACCCTGAAATTCCTTTACTAATTTTCCATCCTCAAATTTATAAACAGTTTTTTTGCCAACACTATATAAATTCATTCTATCGAGTAATGTTCTTGACATTTGTTCTGTTTCTTTTTTTATTTCTGCCAAAAATACAAAACATTTCCCACCCCGCTTCCAAATTTCATAACCATACATATATATATGTTATCGGAAATCCTGCGAAGCGTAACCGAACATTCAAACTTAATTTCACGACCTAACATTTTTATCTAACTTTGACCCGAAATAATAACAAAAAAATGGAAGATAACGCAAAAGTAAATTTGGTTCTTGAAGACTTGGTTGGCTACATTTCACAGAATGGAGTACAGCGAAGCATAAGCCCTGTTTACAAGACAGATGACTTTGCATTATACAACGATGATAGTTTAGAGGTGATGAGTAGATTCCCTGACAACTACATTGATATGATATTTGCCGACCCTCCGTATATGCTTTCAAATGACGGCTTCACTTGTCAGAACGGAAGAATGGTAAATGTAAATAAAGGCAAGTGGGATAAATCAAAAGGGTTTGACGAAGATTTATTATTTCACGAAACCTGGATGAAAGAATGTAAAAGAGTACTAAAGCCTGAAGGAACGATTTGGATAAGCGGAACTTATCACAGCATTTATCAATGTGGTTTTCTATTGCAGAAACTTGGTTTTCATTTACTGAATGACATTAGTTGGTTCAAGCCGAACGCTTCGCCAAACTTAAGTTGCAGGTTCTTTACAGCATCACACGAAACAGTTTTGTGGGCAAGGAAAGACAAGAAAGCAAAACATTACTTTGATTACAAAGCGATGAAGGAAGGAAGATTTCCAGAAGACAACATTAAAAAACCTGACCTGCAAATGCGATCTGTTTGGAGTATCCCCACTCCACCGCCAAGCGAAAAAATGTTTGGTAAACACCCAACACAAAAACCATTGTCATTATTAAAACGAATTGTAAAAGCATCAACAAAACCAAACGATATAATCTTTGATCCTTTCAACGGTGGCGGTACAACAGGTATTGCATCAACAATTGTTGGAGACCGCAAATACATTGGTTGCGACCTAAACAAAGAATACATTAATTTGACAATTAAACGCTACGAAGCACTAAAAACAAACAAAGGACTTTTTCAATAATGGTAACAAGAGTAGTAGCAACAATAAATTTAGAAAAACATATTGGCGTTGATTTGTCAGAACAAGCAAAGCTTTTAGGCATTACAACATACATAGATGGAAAGCAAAACAAAGGTTGGAAAGGTTTAACGCTTGAACATTTGGCAGGGCTTGACAACAACAATAAGCAAGCACCAAACGGATTAGGATTTGAATTGAAGTCCACAGCATTTTATCAAGTGAAAGGAGTTTGGAGAGCAAAAGAAACTTTTGCAATCACGATGATAAATCCAACGGTGTTGCAAGCAACACCGTTTTTTAAAAGTCATTGTTGGAGTAAATTGAAATCACTTATTTATTGTGCGGTGAGTTGGAACGGAAAACACAATGAGAAATCAGAGTTATTAAAAGTGCA
>JANYDQ010000142.1 GCA_025363555.1 Bacteroidota bacterium
GGTTTTCGACCTTGAAAAGGTCACATGTTTATAGTAATAAATGTAGTATTCAATTGTTCGACTCCTCCGGAGTCGCATGTTGCCGGTTAATCGCTTTGCTATAAACATGCGATGCCGTAAGGCATCGAGACTAACTTAATGACATTGCCCTGCGGGACTTACAAGCCTAAATTAATTTAAAAATAATTAGCAAATTGAGTTAGTTATCCTACCTATTAATATTTTTTATTCCACAAGAATTAGAATAGAAGCAAAAATAATAGACCACTTTCATAATTCTATTATTATCTTTAAGAAGCACACGTCATTGCGAGCTTTTCGCGAAGCAATCTCAACAAATGAAGAGATTGCTTCGCTAAAAGCTCGCAATGATGGATTGCTTCGGGCGAAAAGCCCCTGCCTACCATACAGGCAGGCTCGCAATGACGAACTTGATGGAAAAAACAAAACGAATTATGAAAGAAGTCTAATAATTAAAGTTGATAACCTATTGACCCATATGGGATTAATGGGTGAAGCGTTTCAGAAAAGCCGTCATTTTTTAAATTTATAAAGAACGGCAGATGAAATAGAAAAAACGAGGAAGCCCAAAGTAATCACTTAATTTGGGCTTCACCGGTTATGCGTTATAATTTTTTAGTGGTTATCTTAACAAAGTAACAATTCCTTTGCGGTGAATATCTTCCCCTTTCGCGCTTCGGTAGCTTAGTATATATACATATACACCCGTTTCGCAGTTTCTGCCGTGCATAGTGCCATCCCATCCTTCCCCTAATTTTTTAGTGGAGAACAGGTTTTCGCCATAACGGTCGAAAATATCGAGAGAGTAATTGGCATAATTAGCCCATGTGGCAATGGGAACAAATACGGTATTTACACCAGCTTCGGGGGTAAAGGCATTGGGAATAAACATTTCAGGGTCTTGTTTTGCTGTAGCAATATTCGACCTGCTGATAGCACCAAAATTAAAAACAATTCCTGCCCCTTCCACAGCTTCTATCTGGTAATAAAAATTACCGTCCCCTTTCAGAATACTTAATACCGTATCTGTATAAGTAGTATCATCTGTCATAAATGGATAAAACGTTTTAATAGGAATTGTTTCCAGCAAGCCGTTCAAGCCCCTGTAAAGGTGATAAGACAATACATTTCCATCCCAGGCCTGGTATTTGTTCCAGGTAAGTGTATTGGTAAAATCACTGTTGCCGTGTGCGGTAAGTTTCATAGTTCTTCCTATATTCGATTGCATTCCATCAAATCCACAACTATCCACGTTAATAAATTTATAATAATAGGATTTATTATCTGTATCGGCATTGTAATCAGAATACATAATGATGGGTAAAGAGGTAGGAGCCACCATTCCTATTTGTGTGTAGCCATTAGGGCTGTTGTTGGTGGCGCGCATCACTTTATATCCTAACACAGAGGCGTTAGTATCTACAAATGCAGTAATATCCACCCTGTTGGAAGAGCCAACATTTGCAGCAACACAATACAGGAAATTAGGAGGAATGGGGGCAGCGCAATAAAAACTTCTCCTGTTGGAGGATGCTTTTTTCTGCCCCGAAAAATCAAAGGCAATAACTTTAAAATAATAAGTAGTGAGGGTGCTAAGCCCGGTTGCGCTAAAGGTAAGTACTCCTGGTGCCACAGTTCCTAAATAAACATAAGGACCCGCAGCGGCTGTTGCCTGGTAAACCCTGTAACCCGCCAACCCTGTTCCTATAGATGGATAAGCCGTCCAGTTAAGAGTTGCGCTATGATTGCAAATATCGGCAACAGAAGTTAAATACATGGTTTGTAAATTATTTCCTGCCGGGCTGATATTTGTGCAACTGTCGAAAGCAGCCACACGAAACCGGAGAGAATCCAAACCGGCATTTCCCAAAAGATAGGTATAGTTTAAATTATTTATTCCGAATACGGTATCAACTGTAATCCACGAGCCGGCAGCGTTTTGCTCGTATATTACATAACCCGCTACATCAGGAGCAGTATTGGCACTCCAGTTCAGTATAGGCTGGTTATTATTATTTACACTTAGGGTATCTAACACAGGGACGGAAGGAACAAACGCATTTTGAAACGCTACACCACCACCTAAAGAAGAAACCGATACACAACCTGAACCATCAGCTATTTCTACACGGTAGTTAAGAATGGAATTACAGGTAAAAATAGTATCAATAAAATTGAGATTAGTAGTGCTTCCTGTTAAAGACCAGTTGCCCGAGCCGGCAGGAAATTCCATAAATATATTATAAATGCCCGTAGAGGAAGCAATGGGGGGAGTGTCGGTTGCGTTCCAGGTTAAAGTGGCATCGCCAACCGGAAAAGGAACCGCAGTAAGAAAAATAGTTCTCACTGTATCAATAGGAGGGGAGAGAATGGCTCCGGGCGCATTATAAGTGGTTTGAATGTAATAATACTTGATTGCTGTATTTGCTCCCGCTGTATTATCTGTAAATGTGGTTTGATTATAAACGGTTATAGTTCCTCCGAGAACAAGTGCGTAAGGACCAGCCAAAGCAGGTGCCCTGTAAATTTTATAGTTGACAAATTGGTTAAGCGGGTCTATCGGGGTTGTCCAGTTTAAAGTAACCGCACCAAGGGGTATTGGTAACACGCTCACACAAAGTGGTTGAGGAGAGGAAACCTGTGAAATAACGGCTGTACTATAAAACGAAAGGAACAGAACAGCGACAAGGAGTTTTTTTATCATTATTATTTTTTTCGAACGCAAAGTTAATTATTTTAAAAATTTTAAAATTAAAATTATGTTAATTCTTTTTACCAACAACCAGTTCAATCATGCTATCCTCATTCAGATAAGTAGTTGCCAGCCTCATTACATCAGACGCAGAAAATGCCTTAATGGTTGCAATGTACCTGTCGAAATAATCATACCCCAGGTTATATTCCATAATTCCTTTAAACTTTTCAGCCATTGCAAACGGACCGTCCACGCTTCTAAGAAACGTTCCCAACATATAATTTTTCACTAATTGAAGTTCCTCCTCCGGCAATACTTCGGTTCTTAACCGCTTCAATTCAAAATAAATCTCATCCGTTGCTTTTTTACAAACGTCCACACCTACCTCTGTAGAAATAAAAAAGTACCCTCCATGTTTCAACGAAACCATTCCTGAACCTATTCCATAGGTATATCCTTTGTCTTCCCTTATATTCGACATTAAACGGGAGCCAAAATATCCGCCCAGGATGGTGTTTACAATTTGCATCGGTTGATAATCGGGATGTGTTTTATTGAATAATATTTTCCCGATTCTGATAGCAGACTGCATTGCATCTTCTTTGTAAATCAATTGTTCGTGCTCTCTGGAAGAGGTAATTGCAGTGCCGGGTCTGCTTAAATCGTTTGTTGCAAGCCAGTCATTTCCTCCAAAATGTTCATCCAGCATGGTGTACACATCATCGTTTACTTTCCCAGCCAGCACTATTTTACAACTGTTTGCCCGGTAATAGGCATTATAAAAATCTTTGAGGTGATGTATATTAATAACATCAAAATCTTTCTCTTTTACATTAATTCCATAAGGATGTTTTTCTCCAAATAATAACTCCCCGAAACGTTTGCGGGCAACGGTAGCTACTTTCTGGTTATTGACCAGGAACAATTGTTTTTTATTCTGGAGATGGGTATCTATCTCCTCCTGCGGAAATATGGAGTCCTTAATCAGTTGTTCTATTACAGGAAGGGTAGATTTCATGTGTTTATTCAAGGTATATAATACCACCGAGGCATAATCCTGGGAAACTCCTGTTTCGAGAAAAGCACCGTAAAAATCAACTGCATCGGCTATTTCAGCAGCGGAGAGTTTTGAGGTTCCTTCTTCCAGCATAGCACTCGCGGTGGTTGCCTGGAGAGGTAAATGCTGCTGGTACATTCCGGCAGAAAAAATAAATTCTATTTTAATCAGTTCCTGTGTTCCTGCGTTAACCGCATATACCGGAATATTGTTTCGCAACCGTTTTTCAGTTGCCTGAATCATTTCTATTTTGTCCACTGTTTTAAAAAGCGGAGGTGTTTTTCTGTCGAGTAGTTCCATATTAATGTTTTATAGTTACCATCATAATTTCCCCTTCCTGGGTTATTAAACTTACCTGTCTGCCACCCACAAAACGGTTTCCATCAGCGGCAAACGAACCTAAGCCTGCCCACACCGCATGTCCTGCATACTGGCTGGAATTAGGTTCATTAAAATAGGTAAGCCTTTCCTTGTTGCTTCCGTCCGGATTCATGCGCCACCAATCTGTTCCCCCTTTTGTGCTTTTGGTACTGCTCATCCAAACTATTTTACTTCCATCGGGTTTGTAAAATCCATGTTCGTTGTAATCTGCATCGGTCAGTTTAGTAAGGTTATTTCCTAACGTATCAATGGTGTAAATATGTTCGTTCAAAAAAGAAGTTTGATTAATATCACTGCAAAAAATTAATTTTTTATCATCGGGCGAAAAACCATAACACTCATAAAAAGCATCTGTTACGGGCTCAATAGTGCGAATGTTACTAATGGTGGGAGCGATACTATCGTAAGCACTGAAATGAATATCGGCAAGTTTAATGGTCCAGAAACCTGCCTGTTGGATGGGGTTAAAAAGATTGGGGGCTGTTTTTCTGTCGGTCCACACCAGTTGTTTTCCATCATGAGAAATGCGGGGAGCTATTACTCCGTGGTCGTTATCATTCACAATATCAATTAATTTATAAGCATACACACCGTCATTGCGCATTATCCAGATGTCGCAATAGGCACCAAACCCGGGCAATGCGTCCGTTGAACTACCGGGGTGAACCGCCTTTTCCACTACCATGATTATCCATTTCCCGTTTGCTGTCCAATATGGACAGGCTATGTGCCGGTTTGGAAGTAACGGATGATTACATGTCAGGCACACATCGTTGCTTCCGTCAGGATTTGCCAGATGTATATCATAATACGTATCACTTCCTTTCATTGAATAGGCAATGCGGTTGCTGCCCGACTGGTCCCAGCTTACATCTAAGCCCGCAGCCCTGAAAGTGCTTACATCTGTAATGCCGGTCTCTGTCGGTGTATCTTTTTTGCAGGAATAAATTAAAGCAAAGACACCACACACTATTAGTGTTTTTTTCATTGTTATTTATTTGCGCAAAGATAACAAGTATTTGCTTGGTTAGCGGTGGTTTGCTTGTTTTTGCGATAAAAAGCGAGAGGAATGAAAAATGAAGGTGGTGAGACCTTAAATGGGAACATTCTTATTTACGTTCCAGCGAAATGTTTTCATCCCCTTCCCGGTAGGGCAGATAGGTAACAATAAACTGGAACATCTCGTCCGAAGTGCGCATACTTCCTTCGCGCTCTGCTACTAATCTTGGCGGACTGAATGGATTATTAGGGTTGTGCCTTGTATTATCATATACCCCTTCTGCATGCACCAAGGTTCCTTTCGGAAGATGCACCATTGATTTAAAAGTATAAAAATACTGCCACCGGAAATCCCATTTATTAATGCGGATTAAATGAATGGTATCTCCTTTCGGGGTAATGGCATACGCCAGGAATTGCTTACCCAGCAGGTGCATGTGCGGGTTTAAAGTTAAAACGGAAATATCCTTCGGCAACATATAATCAGAATGAAAAGTTAAAATGGTGTCCGGTGGAATGACCAGAGCCGGAACAGTAGGAGCCACTCCAAATGTGCCCAGTTGAAATTCCTTTAGCGGGCGCTTCGGTTTTTCTTTCGCATAAAAAATATTAAAAGTGGTTTGGTCGGTAGTATCCACGCGCGAAGGACCGTAATGAATATCTTTCAGGAAAATAGCCCCTTTGCGCACCAGCTCGAAACCACCAATTCCATCAGGGTAAAGGGGAGGGGTAACCCCGGGCAGGTAATTGGTAAGAGAATAGGTAAGCATGGGAAATGTGCCGTCATCATTAGGCAAATCAAGCTTTTTGTATGCTTCCAGCGTAGTGGGGTAGTCTTTAATATCCGCCACCACATTGCCTTTCATCACTTCTTTGCGTTTATCAAACGGGTAGCTTAGCAATTGTGCATTAACATGATGCACCAACTTTCTATTGCCGGGCACCACTTCTACCACGCTGATAAATGTATCCCGCGGAATTTCGTAAGGCACACGCATCAATAGAAAACGGTCTTGTCCATCCCCCTTTATTTTATACACATCTCTTAATTTAATAACCAAATCGGGTTTGCCCAGTTGCGAACCAACAGGAAACACAGGCGGGGATGGCATTTTACCTGGATCACCTGCCAGGCACCCCTGGTTCACCCACCTGGAAATTAAATCTATCTCCTCTTGAGATAAAACTTTTTCGTCCAGAAAATGAGAATAGGCAGCATCTGCGGGCCACGGTGGCATAAAACGAGAGGCAGTAACATACTTTATTAATTTGCCCCGAGAGGAAACATCCTTGTAAGAAATTAAATTAAATCCTCCGGCTTCCCCTGTGCGATGGCAGCTGGTACAGTTTTTATAAATTAAAGGTGCAATATGCTCCGAAAAGGTAACCTTTTCGGGAAGTGTTCGGGTGGAACAGGAAATGAAAAAAAAGATATTGAAAAAAATTAATGTTGAAAAAATGTATCTTTTTGAAATCATTCCGTTATATAAATAAGTGGAAACAAAATTAAACTAATGTTTGATTACAAAATGAATTATTTAAAAACAAATTGCAGGCTCTTTCTATTTATAGTAATAATTATTACTATTTCTTCCTGTGCAAAAAGAGTAATCTATAATCCTTTCCTGTCCATGAAAGTGAAACCGAGCGAACAGCTAAAACGGGAAACGGAGAAGAATGTGGTAATGGCAAAAACGGATTACGTTAAACAAATGGAAAGAAATAAAGAAGCGATAAAAGCAAATAACGATATGTTTATAAAAAAGAAAAAACAATTCCATTTTTGTAAACGAAAAAAGAAACGACAAATGAGAGCCAGGTTGTAAGAACGAAAAGCCAAAACAATACAATTGTTTATAATTCCATTAACAAAAATAAGGGTACAGAAAACGAAAGGCTGGTTCTTGAGCTATCTTTGTAAAATGATATATTCTTTTAAAAAAGTAGTTGCAGTAGCCATAATTATTTTTGCTTTAAGCACTGCAACTTCCTGCTACAAACCTCCAGGGGGGTATAATCCCTATTTGCGCGATAAAAATAAAGTAAGTGCAATGGAATTGAAGAAACAAACCAAAGCGGATAGAAAAGCCCGAAAGGCATATAGAAAACAATCGCGGAAAACAAGCATGCGTTTGTTTGGACACAAGACAGGACCAACTAAGAAGTAAAGGGATTTAATAAGTAATAAGTAATAAGTAATAGGTAATAAAAAAACAAAGGGGATAATCTCGTTTTTCCATACTCCATACTTTTTACTTTAATCCTGCCAAAAACTTCATTGTATCCACACCATCGGCATAATCAGTTAAAGCAGGACATTGTGCCTGTCCGAAAGGAATGGAGCCGGGGATAAAATTGCCGGAGGCAACAATACATTGAATTTGTTGTTTATCATTTTCTAATCGGTTATTTAACGTTTCTACATCCTCGTAATATTCAAAAAACAAAACACCAATGGGTGAGGAATAGCTGGTGTCTTCTTTCAATAATAAAAAATTATTATCTAATAGAGAAGGATGATTGGACATTAAATAAACAGTTCGGTTATATTCATAATTGTTAGCGTATTTATTATTGTTTATAATGTAACCGAAATCAAAAACAGATTGATAAAAAGTGTCAAACACATATCCTTTCGGAACAAATAATTTGGAAACGTTTCTGCAACCCAAGCCAAAGTATTGAAAAATATCGTTTCCTAAAAGGCGCAATTGTTCTGTTGTTTCACTGCCTGTCAGCACTGCCGCAGCGTTCCTGTTTTTACGAATGATGTGAGGATATTTACCAAAATAATAATCGAAATAACGGGCAGAATTATTACTCCCTGTTGCTATCACGGCTTCTATGTTTTTTAATTGTCCTTCTGTAAATTTAATGAATTCAGCATATTCAGGAGCAATAGAAATTAATAGTTTTGCAATAAAGGGCAATAAATTTTTATCGTCAGACGACAACTTACCGGTAAATTTATGACCCGATAGTAACACACACATCATATCGTGAAAGCCCACCAAAGGTATGTTCCCAGCCATTATTACTGCTACCTGTCTTTTTTTTTTATGTTGGCTTAATTCTTTAATGTAAATGGAAATCCATTCTACTATTTCCGTTTCATTCAAATTATCTGAAAGGGCTGAAATGGCATTGCGAACATTTTGCTCAACAAACCAAGGATTGTAAATATGCACTGTTTTTATTAACTCCTCAAAATCATTGTAAAATAAGTTATTTAGTTCATTATCCTTTTGCTTTACAGCACCCGGAGAAAATTGTTTTAAGAATATTCCCAGTGTTACAAAAGATTTTATCCGTTTGTTTATTTCCATTTATTATATTTGTCAAAATTATTTCACAAAACTACTAAAAACAAACTTGTCCGATGGCAATAAAAATTACTGAAGAGTGCATTAATTGCGGAGCTTGCGAGCCCGAATGTCCGAATAATGCAATATACGAAGGTGGAAACGAATGGCGTTTTGCTGATGGAACAACCATAAAAGGAACATTTACAGGCAAAACTGGTACCACAGCAGAGGCAGACGAACCACAGGAACCTAAGACAATGGATGTATATTATATTGTGCCTGATAAGTGCACGGAGTGTGTTGGTTTTCATGATGAGCCGCAATGTGCTGCTGTTTGTCCTGTTGATTGTTGTGTGGATGATGAAAATTGGAGAGAAAGCAAAGAAGCGTTACTGGCACAAAAAGACCAGATGCATTTATAATAGAACAGAATTTATACCATAAACTCCCCATTCTAAATTCAATAGAATGGGGAGTTTTTTATGAATATGGAAAGATAACCCGTTTCATTTTTGTACTTTTGCCCTGATTATTTCAAACATTAAAAACAATATACAACCACGTATTAAAAAATGAGTCACCTGATAGCACCATCTGTTCTTTCTGCCGATTTTGCGAACCTGCAAAGAGATGTTGAAATGATTAATAAAAGCGAAGCAGACTGGTTTCATGTGGACGTAATGGATGGAATGTTTGTTCCCAATATTTCATTTGGATTTCCTGTTATTAAAGCAATAAAAAAACATGCTGAAAAGCCTCTTGATGTGCATTTAATGGTGGCTGACCCTGACCGCTATTTACAACAATTTAAAGAAGCAGGTGCAGACAACCTCACTGTGCACCTGGAAGCATGCACTCATTTGCATCGCACTGTGCAGGCAATAAAAGCATTGGGAATGAAGGCTGGGGTTGCTATTAACCCGCATACTCCCGTGAACCTGCTGGTGGACATAATTGAAGAGGTGAATATCGTTTTGGTAATGAGTGTCAATCCGGGCTTTGGCGGACAAAAGTTTATTGAAAATACGTATCATAAAATTGCCTCCCTTAGAGATATTATTCGCTCTACCAAATCAAAAGCAATAATAGAGATAGATGGCGGTGTGGATATGAATAATTATAAAAAACTAATTGATGCCGGTGCAAGTGCATTGGTAGCAGGTAATACAGTTTTTTCGTCTGCTAATCCTTCTCAAACAATTTCAGAATTAAAAAATTCTAAGTCCCATCTTTAAATTCTAAATTAAACCTATCGCAATTCTCCATTTCTCTAAATCACTAATTCTCGAATTCTAAAATTGAAAAAAGTAATTGTTATAGGAGCAGGTTTTGCGGGATTATCTGCCGCCACCTCATTAGCCAAAAGTGGTTTTGATGTTACCTTGCTGGAAAAAAATTCCTC
The DNA here is from genome assembly GCA_025363555.1 of Bacteroidota bacterium. Classification (GTDB taxonomy): domain Bacteria; phylum Bacteroidota; class Bacteroidia; order 2-12-FULL-35-15; family 2-12-FULL-35-15; genus 2-12-FULL-35-15. The sequence continues at coordinate 9,861 of JANYDQ010000142.1, forward strand.
TCAGGGAGGAAGAGCGCGCAAATTAGAAATAGATGGTTTTACATTCGATATGGGACCTTCGTGGTACTGGATGCCTGATGTGTTTGAAAACTTTTTCAAAGAATTTGATACTACTGTTGCCGAACAATATGATTTAATTCGCTTAGACCCCTCTTACGCAGTGTTCTTCAGCAAAGACGAAGTGCTTCGTATTCCGGCAAACTTAAATGAGTTTTACCAATTGTTTGAGAAACATGAACCGGGAAGTAGTGTGCCTTTAAAAAAGTTTTTAGCTGATGCAGAGTATAAGTACAACGTAAGTATGTCTGATTTTGTTCACAAACCAAGCCTGTCCATACTTGAGTTTATTGATTTCCGTATTCTCAATGCAGCATTGCGTATGGACTTGTTTAAGTCCATCAGCAAATACATTCGTAATCATTTTTCCAATCCTCAATTAATTCAACTGCTTGAATTTCCTGTTTTGTTTTTAGGAGCCAAACCTAATGAAACTCCTGCTTTGTATAGCATGATGAATTATGCAGACATTGTTTTGGGTACATGGTATCCACAGGGAGGTATGTACAAAATAGTGGAAGCCATGGTAAATGTAGCTGTTAAGCAAGGTGTTAAAATAAAAACGGATGAAACAGTCAGTAAAATAAATATTGAAAACGGACAAGCTGTAAGTGTTGTTTCTAATGGGAAAGTGTACAAAGCAGACATCGTTATTGGTGCAGGAGATTATCATCACATCGAACAAAATCTGCTGGACGAAAAATATCGTAACTATACTCAAACTTATTGGAAATCTCGCAAAATGGCTCCTTCCTGCCTGATGTATTATTTAGGTATTGATAAAAAGATAGAAGGGCTGGAACATCACAATTTGTTTTTTGATACAGACTTTGATAAACATGCAGAAGAAATATACGACCGCCCTCAATGGCCCTCGCATCCTCTTTTTTATTCGACATGCGCTTCAAAAACTGATAGTAGTGTTGCGCCTGCGGGTAAAGAAAATTTAGTACTTTTAATCCCGATTGCGGTGGATATAGAAGATAACGAGCAAATTAGGGAAAAGTATTTTGATATAATGATGAACAGGTTGGAACATATTACAGGACAGAGTATAAAGCCATTTGTGATTGTGAAAAAAAGTTATTGCATCAGCGATTTTAAAAACGATTATAATTCTTTTGGCGGCAATGCTTATGGCTTGGCAAATACGCTTATGCAAACAGCCATATTGAAACCAACTCTGAAAAATAAAAAAATAAATAACCTGTATTATGCGGGTCAGTTAACTGTTCCCGGACCGGGAGTTCCGCCTTCTATTATTTCAGGACAGATAGTTGCGAAAGAAATAATTAAAAGATTTCAAATTACAAATTTGAAATAATTATAATGAAAGATTTGTATAACGATGTATGTTACAATTGCAGTAAATTGGTTACCACCAAATACAGCACTTCCTTTTCATTAGGGGTAAGTCTGCTTCATAAAGATTTTGTAATGCCTGTTCATGCTATTTATGGCTTTGTTCGCTTTGCTGACGAAATAGTAGATACCTTTCATAATCATAATAAAAAAGAATTACTCGAACGTTTTATAAAAGACACTCATGATGCAATAACGGATAAAATAAGCCTGAACCCGATTCTTCAAAGTTTCCAGGATACGGTAAATAAATACAATATTGATATTGAACTGGTAGATACTTTTCTGAAAAGTATGGCAATGGATTTGGACAAATCCGAGCATAGCCAGGCTACTTATGAGGATTACATTTTAGGTTCGGCAGAAGTGGTGGGGTTGATGTGTTTGAAAATATTTGTGGAAGGAGACCAAATGCAATACAATAACCTGAAGCACGATGCCATGAAATTAGGTTCTGCTTTCCAGAAAATAAATTTTTTAAGAGATTTAAAAGCAGATTATCATATTCTGGGAAGAGCGTATTTTCCAGGCTTTGAGCTCGATAAATTTAATGCGGTTACAAAAAAGGAAATAGAAAAAGACATTCAAAAAGATTTTGATGCCGGATTGAGAGGTATAAAAAACTTACCCAAAAAGTCACAATTTGGTGTTTATCTTGCTTACATTTATTACTATTCTTTGTTCAATAAAATTCAGAATACGCCTGCCCAAAACGTCATTTCCACCCGTATTAGAATACCTGATTCAAAAAAATATGTCCTCCTTATCAGCTCGTATTTAAAACACAGTTTCAATTTAATATAACAATGAAAAACATCATTATTCTTCTTTCTTTATTATTTGCCAATCTGCTTTCTTTTTCTAAAAACAAAGGTATTGACGAGTTACAAAAAGCATATAGTAAAGTAAAATCTGATAGCGCAACCTGTGCTAAATTGTATGAAAAAGTGACGAAAGAAAACAGTACCGACAACACTGTAATTTGTTACAAAGGCGCTATAACTGCTGCAATGGCTAATTTCGCGAAAAGCAAATCGGAGAAATTAAAATTATTTAAAGAAGGCAAAAACCTCATGGAACAAGCTATTGCAAAAGACAGTACTAACATTGAACTTATTTTTCTTCGTTTTACTATTCAGAGCAGTTGCCCTAAAATATTGGGCTATAATAAACAAATAGAATCTGACAAAACACTTATTTTAACTAATTTTAATTCCATTACATCTGCCGCTTTAAAAAATGGAATATCCTCCTTTTTAATTCATTCCCCTTTTTTAACCGAAGCGGAAAAACAAAAACTAACAAAATAAATGCCTTTGCCACGGAAAGATAAAATACTTTTTGTATCCATCTCCATCCTTGTTATTTATAATCTTGTTGGCTTTATTGGCATTCATTCCATTTTCCAAAACCTTTTTCTTTCGCTGACCCCTCTTAGCTTATTGCTAAGTACAGTATTACTTTTTCTTAATAACCAACAGCTCAACAAAAGGTTTATACTTTTTTGCTTTATTGTCTTTGTTTCCGGATTTCTAATTGAAGTAACAGGGGTAAAGTCGGGTGTTGTTTTTGGCAATTACAGTTATGGAGCCACTTTGGGGGTTAAACTGTTCAATGTTCCTTTAATAATAGGTATTAACTGGCTCATGCTGGTGTATATGGCGGGATGTATTTTCAGCGAATTAAAAACAAATATTGTTATCAAAAGTTTGTTGGGTGCAACCTCCCTCGTGTTGCTGGATTTGTTTATTGAACCGGTAGCAATTAAATACGATTTCTGGACATGGAAAAATGGAACCATTCCTTTGCAAAACTATTGCGCGTGGTTTGTAGTCTCATTTTTATTACTTCTTGTTTTTTATAAATCCAATTTTAGTAAATCCAATCGTTTTGCAATTATATTATTCAGTATGCAATTGGTGTTTTTTTATTTTATCCAAGACAATTCAATGTTGCAAACGAGCCATTTTACATATAGTATTTTGCTTCTTGCGACTATTGCTTACCCCATTCTGCAAAGTTTTGAAAACAGGATAATGTTTTATAAAACGTGGAAATATCTGTTTCCCGCCATTATTTGTACAGCATCTATTTTTATTGCAGGAGATATATGGTTTGTAAATAGTAGCATCTGGAAATTCAATCCTGAATACGTGCTTGGTTTTTATTTCTTTAATCTACCCTTTGAAGAATGGCTTTTCTTTATCGTTATTCCCTTCGCTTGTGTTTTCGTTTACCAGGTGATGAATCATTTTGTAAAAAAAGACGTTTTTAGCCCATTTGCCAAGTATATTACGCTGGTTTTATCCTTTACATTAATTATTATTTCTCTTATTTTTCATAATCAAACATACACGCTGACTACGTTTTTAACGCTCGGATTGTTTTTATTATTCCACCAGTTTGTGTTAAAATCAACTTACCTGGGCCGCTTTTACCTTTCCTGGCTTGTTTGCCTGATACCTTTTTTTATGGTTAATGGTGTGCTTACTGCTATGCCTGTATTAATTTATAACCCCGCGCACATGCTCGGAATACGGTTATATACTATACCTTTGGAAGATACATTTTATGGAATGCTCAATATTTTACTGGTAATAACATTATACGAAGAATTTAGGAAAAGAGCTCTTAGTTATTAGTTCATTAGCTGACGAGTTAGTAGTAGAAAAATATAAACAAAGCACTTCTTTTTCCGGCTCCGGGTGCGGGTAGAGGTCTTAAAAACAAAACAAATGAAAAAAAATATTCTTATTGCTGCAGCAATAGTTATGCTTGCCGACATTGGCATCAGCCAAAATACAACAACAACTACTACACCTCTTTTCGATTTTAATAAATCAAGAAACAAACGCACCGCAATGGGTGTAAAAGTCCTCGGTGTTTGGTCTTTAGCCAATGTAGGCATTAGCAGTTACGGATATTACAACTCCCGCGGCAGCGATGAGTATTTTCACAACATGAACTTTATGTGGAACAGTGTAAACATAGCCATAGCTGCTGCAAGTCTGCTTCCCCGACAAAAAAATGATTTGGACTTAATGGGTTCCTTAAAAGCACAAAATACAGTGGAAAATATTTATATTTCAAATGCAGTACTCGATCTATTGTATTCTTCCATCGGTTTGTATTTAACCGAAAAAGCAAAAAACGATTTGCCAAACAGCGATAAATGGAATGGTTGGGGAAATGCCTTAATTATGCAAGGTGGCTTTTTGTTCCTGCTCGATACATCCATGTTTGCTATACATAAACATAACGGAAAAAAATTATATAAAATTCTCGATGCCTCGCTGGTTCATTGATTTTATCAAGGATTGTATTTTTTTATGCGTTCTACTATTGTCCCGTTATTTAATTGCCGGCTACCACATAAATGCAATAGTACTCGCAGTATGCGAAGGACGCTATCTTCCTCAATCTGTTTTGCGGTTTCAAAAGAGTTCAATTAAATTAAATTTACTCTTTTAAAAGTTTGATTATTGAAGTTGTTTTGTCAGCGACTTTTAAAAAGTAAATACCATTTGTAAGGGTAGAAAAATTTTGCTGCTCAATATTTTTTCCTGAATAAATAATCTGCCCTAAACTATTTGTAATCTCATAAGTTTCATTGGAGTTATCCGATTTTATTTTAATGAAGGCTATAAAAGGATTTGGGTAAACTACTTTGCTTGAAATCTCAGCTTCATTTATACCTACAGTTGTACTTTGATTTCCGCGCACACACAATACATAATGTCTGAATGTCTTTAAATCATAAGTAGTAATTCCGAAAAGGGTAGAAAGGTACCAGGCTTTTGGGGTTTGGTTGGGCAATGTTGTTGACGACCAGTATTTATTGATACCGATGGCGGGAAAGAAAGTATTGCTAACGGAAGAATTGACGATGCTTTCATCGTTGATGGATTGCAATTCTTTAATATTGGGAAGTCTCCAATCAGTAAAGGCATTTAAGGAAAGGGTATCAGCGTAGTTAAGTGCTTGTTCCCAGGTAAGTGTATCTGTGTTAGGGGCTTTTTGCCAAATTAAATTTGTGAGGTTATCAGTAATAGTACCATTGCCATTGTCAATAAAATGAGCGGAAATAGTAGGCGGGGGAGTAATGTCTCTGACTGCGCGGACGTGAAACTTTTTTGTGCCTCCAGCACTAATTGTTTCTGATTTAGGATGATTTCCGATTCCACCTCCTGCATTTGTAACCCATATTTTTGTAGTATCGTTTGCCTGACCTATGCTTGTCCACCAATACTCGGCAAGAGTGGTTGTGAAAACGGTTGCATCCATTGCAGGGTTTGCATATTGATGATTGAGAATACTAAAACCTTCGTGAGGCAGTGGTAATCTCCAATCGGTGAAACCACCAAGAGTAAGTGTATCGCAATAATTAATTGCTCTTTCATAGGTCATTTCTCCACCATCGGTTTGTTGCCACATTAGTCCGGTAACGGTGTCTGTAACTGTGCCATTTCCATTAATAGTAAAGTAAGGAGGATTTATACTAAAATCATTGTCTTCACCCAAAGTAGTTGTGTAGCTCATTGTTTCACCTGTGTCGGGTAGGCGTTTCATCGTTTTAGAAATGCTTTGTGCTATTGATAAAGAGGTGATGAGAATTGCACAAAATAAGGAGAGTTTTCTTTTCATTTTGTTTTATTGTACAATTAATTTTTTAGTTATTTGATTATTCAGTAACTGAACTTTTACAATGTAGATTCCTTTAGCAAGATTTCGGATGTCAACGTTTTGTTTATTGTAATCGGCTTTGTAAATCAACTCTCCTACTAATGAATAAATACTAACATTCCGAATATCTTTCTCGTTTATAGTATCGCTTAAATGAATTGAAAAACTTTCTTTTGCAGGGTTTGGATATATCATAATGGAATTATCTTCGGAGATTATTTCTTTTACTGAAGTAGTAATAGAGCAGGGAGTAAAACCATTGTAAGCAGAAGTAGTTAGTGCGGGTGTATAAAAATGAAAAGTATATACGCCTGCGGGAGTCCAGCTGTAAACAATAGAATCCGATTGTCCGCTCAATGTATAAATTAATGTATATCCATTGTTAGCTGCGTTCGCTGTGCAGTTAGTAATTAATGCACCACCCAAAGGCGTTAATCCCGGACGAACAGGATGCGCCACAGCTTGAGGTATCAATTGATGTGTTGCATCTTCAGTAACTTGTCCCACCATATTTGCAATCATATATGGTGCAGCAGGAGTGCCGTGATAATGATAAACTCCATTCGTACCATAATGCCCGTGATTGGCATCTAATACACCCATTGGTGTTCCGTCAGGCTCTAAACTACCATACACTGCAAATCCATCTAAACCAAATGCACAAGGCAAAGTGGAAGAGGTAAGACTGTATAAATTCAACGGTGCAATATGATAATGATAATCATCCGCTCTCCCGCAATGACCTCCAAAGTTATCTAATTGTCCGTCTAAATAAGAATCAACTCCGGTATTAGTATGCACATTAAAGATAGGAACACCATTGGCAGCAATGGCTATTGCTCCTCTTGTAAAATGTATTGAATCAACAGGGACTGGAATAGCTGCAATTACTGGATTCAAAGGAATAGGCCAGGCATTGGTGCCAATGTAACATTGGGGAATAGGCACCTGCTGCTGCCAACCGTGATTAGAGATTCCTACCATCATCTGGTGAAGGGGTATGCCTTGTGATTCAACATAAAAATAGGTAGTGTTCCAATACGTATTAATAGCCGGACGGAAAGGAGTAAAAGCAGAATCAATAAATAAAGGATTAGTAGTGCTCATCATTTGTCGTCCTGCTCTTTTTATCGTGAAGCTTACTAAAATTAATAGTACCATTATGGATATAATCGGATATACTTTTTTTAGTTTTTTCCGGTCAACAAAAATATACATCATCGCTGCCAACAGAACAATTAGTAATGTTACAAACCAAGCTTTATAATTCCGGAAATTGTTCAGTTCAGCAGACTTGGCAGGCTCAACAACCATTTGTTTATTCAACTGCTCCACCCATTTGTTTTTGCTTAATGCAAATGCCTGGTCTTCTTTTGAAAACGAAGCAAGCGCAAAATGAACAACAACATTGTTCGCATCTTCTATAAAAACATTTCCGTTTTTATACATATAGAATGAACCATCAATGGATTTCTTTTCTTTTTCGATGTTCCAATGACGAAGAATAACTTTATCGTAATTAATGGTGTGAGCGAATAGAATGTTACTCAACAATAAGATTGAAATTAATAAGATGTTTTTCATTTTCATTTTGTTTGTTTTAAATTAGTTTTCGTTTTTTTTAATGGGTACTCCTCTGTAATGTATTGCACAACCGATAGATTTTGTTTCTTTTATTTCAAAATCTTTTCCTTTTAACAAAGCATCTACGGCAATCTCTATATACTTATTCTGAACTTTGTCTGGCTCTTTTCCGTTGTCGTCAATTGCACCATTGTATTTTATTAACCACTCGTTATTTTTTTTCCAGATAATGAATGCGTGTGGAGTTTTTGACGCTCCGAAGTTTTGTGCTGCTGTTTGCAAACCATCAAATAAATAAGGATAGTTAAATTTTTCATTCGTTGCTTTCTTTACCATTTTAGAAAACACATCCTCTTCATAAACCATTGTATCTGTCGAACTGATTGCAATCAGTGGTACTCCCAAAGGTTTATATTTTGTGTTTAGTTTGTTCATCCTTTCGGGATATAGTTTTGCAAACGGACAATGATTGCAGGTGAACACAATGATAAAACCTTTCGCGTCCTTATAATCTTTTAAAGAAACCATTTTACCGTTTACATTCATCAAACTAAAATCCTTAATTACCTTTTCAGGTTCAGTAATCATAAAACCAAAGATGATAATGGATAATAAAATAAGGATGTTTGCAACAAATAATTTATGAATTAATTTTTTCATTTTTTATTTCAAATGAATTAACCTGGAAGTGAAGTTAAATTTTGATGATTTAACATTCATAAAATAAATGCCCGGTGATAAATTTAAATTTAATTGCAAGGAAGTGGAAGTGTTTGCAGGTAAATTAATAGCACTAAAACTTTCAATAGTGCGCCCTGTAACATCAGTTAAGGTAACAATTGCATTGGTAAGTTCAGAAGTGGTACTAAAAATCAGTTCATTCAAAAATGGATTAACCACCTGCAAAGATGCACTTTCTATACCAGCTGATTCCTTAACACCTACCGTTACCGAACAAGTGTAAGGAAGCGGATTCAATTCAATTGGATTTCCGGGTGTCAAGGTATGTCCTGTAAAACCGCTGTAATTGACAGGATAAAACACACATCTGAATGATTCGTTAGTCATAGTAGTTGTCCCTTGCGAAACCGAACCTGTGCTGGCTGCGGGATTTTTATAATCCCATACAATAGTATTTGAAGAATCTATTTCAAAGAAATTTCCTTTCGTAGCTTCGCAAATTAAAGTGTTTCCGTTTATTAGTCTTTGAGCACCACCCATTACAGGTGTATAAAAACTTGTCGGCACGGCTGCCATATAACTCCAATCAGTAGCAACAGGTCCGTAAGGCTGACCAGCAACTAAAGTGTAATCACCAAATGCATCAACGGGTTGAGAAATAATATCAACGGAAGCTGCATTACCACCCGGTCTGTTAACACCATTGTTAAAAATCATAATTTTATCAGCATCAGGATACCCTGCGGGAATCCAGGTGGGATTGTGCTGCAAAAATAATTTTCGGTCGGCAACCGTACCCCTGTTATATGCCTGCGGATTTCCCCAACGGTATAAAAAGTCTCCTCCTTTATTATGAGTTCCCCCACTGTGTGTGGCTGCCTCGGCTAATGTAGTACTATGGTCTATGATATATATTTCACTTAAATTATGAGAACTGAACATTACCTGGTCAAGCGTTGGATTATAAGTAACCGCATTCAAATGTGTCCAGTCCACCTGTGTAGTAGTATTAGTTCCATTAAAATTAAGATTAAGAAGTTCCGGGTGGTTTGCCACCACTCCGTAATTTATTTTTGTTGAATCAAAATCCTGAACAAGATGGTCAAAAAGATTCCACTCCCATACAATGTTTCCACCTGTAGCGCCCACCGGTTGTATCTCTTCCAGTTTTGCACTCCAAATGTTCGCACCCAGCAGGGCAGGGTTTCTTCCTGCTGCTATTGCTTGTGCAGCAGTGTAACTTGTCCAGATTGCTACAATAACATTTCCATTGGGCATTGGACAAATGTCATGGTTTTGAATTTCCGTAGCAGAGGATATAGTATAAGACCATACTAAAATATTATTCCAGTCGTATCGTTCAACCATGCCGCCAGCAGAACCGGAACCATTGAAGGCTGCATTCATCACCTTTTCGCTTCTTAACAAACTTCCATCAGGAAGCAAATAAACTGACATACCCGGATTTTTAGGGCAAGACCATTGATGAATTTTTTTGCCACACTTATCAATAAGATAAGTAGTATCCGTTCGTATTGGCGCAAACAGAACATAACCATCCAGCGAACCTGCATTTTGCGTAAATAATCCTACTGTTTGCTGTGCGTTTAAGGTTAACATTAACCCCAAAATTAACGATGTACTGATTAGTTTTTTCATTTATTTATTTAATTATTTATTGGTTTACTTATTATTATTATTTATTCTTTAATGAATTTTTTAGTGGTTACTACTTTTGTTTTATCATCTGTTAATTGCAACGTATAAACGCCCGCACGCAAACTGCTGATATCAATGCCATTTTGTAATTCCGGACGAGGTAGCATATATACATTTCTCCCTACTGCATCAAATACTTTTATATAATAGGCAACCATAGTTGGGTCATCAAACGAAATGAATAGTTTACCATTAGCAGGATTAGGGTATAAAGTAAAATCTTTTGGCTGCCCTGCTTGTTCCTGAACTCCAACCATTGAACCCGTAACCACAAATTGTCCCATCATTCCTCCATCCTCATGATTGGAAAAATGACAGTGATACATAAAAGGATGTATCGCATCCGAATAATCTGCAAACTTTGCAACAAATGTTGCCGACTCGCCCTTTGGCAAATACAACACATCTTTCCAGCCCGATTCGTAAGCAGCCACCGTGCCCGAACTTCTCGAAACTATTTTGAATTGAACATCATGAATATGAAATGCATGACTAAATATATTACTGTTTGTTATCGTCCATTTTTCGATATCATTCAGGTTCACCGTTTGATTAATGGTTGTCATATTAAAGTTAGCATTATTAAAATAAAACTCCGATAACCCAACTCCCGAACCCGGTGTAACGGTTATGGTTCTGTTCACTGTAGCATCCGCAGCTGTCCAATAGGTATTATTAGCAAGTGTTGCAGGTACTGCTGTTATTGGATTTGTGGTAGTTGCTCCCACAATAATATGTAATACTGTAAAATCTTTATTGTTCAATAAACTTCCGTTAATTCCGCTTTGCTGTGGTTCAGCACCCGGAAAACCAAATACCTGCCCGGAGTTAAATGCTCTCATATTTAAAGTATCTCCCACGTTATTAGTTCCCAAATTAACTAATATCTCCACCCGTTCGCCCACCATCAACTTCACTCTTGTAAGTGGCACCGGGGCATTCAATAACCCACCATCATTTCCAATAACATAAAATGTTCTGTTATCACTAAATCCTAAATTATATCCTCTTTCTATTTCAGCATTTAAAATACGGAAACGAACCATTTGCTTAGGCAAAGTTATCTGTGCTTTTGGTGTTCCGTTAGCTAACGCATAATCGCCATACTCACTTATAGTAGTGCCGTTAGTAATGGTAAAAACATTAGCCGAAGTATAACCCCTGCTGGTAAGTGCCAATGGAATATCATCTATACCATATTTACGGGGCAGCAACAACGCGGCTTCCACAGCATCTCTTACAATTATAAATCCTCCAATTCCTTTAGTAATGTGGTTCAAGGTCATATTATGCAAATGTGGATGGTACCAATAAGTAGAGGCATTATTGGTTACTTTCCAATAGGGCTGCCATATAGTTCCGGGAGGTATCACCTGGTGAGGTCCCCCGTCCATCACCGCAGGCAGGTGTAAACCATGCCAGTGTATAGTGGTCGAATCATTCAATGTGTTTTTTATCCATATATGAACAGTATCTCCCTGATTAAATATCAATGTCGGTCCCCAAAACTGACTATTATTTACCGCTCCTGTTATGGTCTGATTACCGGGTCGCAACTGTGCAAACGTATCTTTAATAGTAAGATTAAATTGTGTACCTGCAATGGTATCGGGTATCCAAAGATTAGTGTATTGTGCAAAAGCATTGCTTGCTGATACTATTAAAGAAATAATTAGAATTGAATGGAGAACTATTTTTTTCATCTTGTTATTATTATTAATATGTATTTAAAACAATTTTATGGGTACAAAAGTAGATATCTGTTTCTCAATGTTTGTAAATACTCCATGTTGTAAAGCAGTGTTTTATGTCGTTGGTCGCAATAAAACCCAAAAGTTACTCTTGTCTATCTAAAACATCACTTTTTTATATTTATCCCAACAATAAAAAGCCGCTCCAAAAGTATCAGAACGGCTGTGTGAAATTATTATGATGGTTCTACCGGATTTCTTAGTGAAACAGATTATTTAATTTTTACACTATCGGCAATTAAGTGTAGAGGCAGGTTAAGGTTTTAACGAGTGCATATTACTTTATCAGTAACCATAATAGAAGGAAACAATTCAAAAAAGGTTGCAATCGAAACCCTATTATTTGCAGTTGATGCCATTCGCTTTAGTAAGCGAACACAAAAAAGGGATAACAGCTGCCCAGTATTCATTGTAGTTGGCATTGTCTTTCCATAAGGCTGAAGAACCATGCACGCCCGGCTGAACAGGAATAAATTGTTTAACAATCGGAGATTTAATATCGCTCATAAGAAGAGTAACACCCGGGGCTTCGTCTTTTGCAGAAGTTACAAACAAAGGTTTTTTATAAGTACTAATTGCCGATTTCAAATTTAATTTATCTCCAAAATATTCGCCCGGGCTAAAAGCCACCACCGCTTTTACTTTACTGTTTTTAGTTCCTATTTTCATTGCCAGCGAAGCACTGTACGAACTACCAACCAGCACTACCTGTTTATTACTTTTCTTATAAGCATAATTAATAGCCGCCACAATATCTTTTTCAGCCTCAAGGAAAGTAGAAGACTTATTTTTTTGTTTAGCATCCATTGCAGTTTCATTTTCCACACCGTTCACTTCCTTTCCCGAACGCGCATCCACAGCAATGCAGTTATAACCAAGCTTCATAAATTTCCATGCAGTTTCCCGGTATTCGCCCCTGCTATATCCAGCCTGGTGACAAAGCACCAGGTAAGGCAGCGTATCAGATACAAAATATAAATCGGCAGTAACAGTTACGCTGTCCCTCGCGGGAAAGGTAATGGTAGTTTGAGCAATAAAGGGGAAACAGTATAAAAAGGAAAACAGAATCAGGTATATTTTTTTCATCAATTAATTATATACTGCAAAATTATAACAAAAAATCTCGGTACAAACCTGCCCGGAACAGGAATTAATAACACCCTGTTGTTAACGAAACTGGTGTGTAAGTTTAATTCATCTTTTAAACTTCATATTTATTATTGTTCCCCAGCGTTTTATCACTTTCGTTAAGAAAGCAACTGGTTTCGTCATGAAAGCAATCACTTTTGTTACGAAAGCAACTGGTTTCGTCATGAAAGCAATCGCTTTTGTTACGAAAGCAACTGGTTTCGTCATGAAAGCAATCACTTTAGTTATGAAAGCAACTGGTTTCGTCATGAAAGCAATCACTTTTGTTACGAAAGCAACTGGTTTCGTTGGTGGCGGGACGCCACCTAATAATTGCCACGAGCGAAACACGTTCGCGTCTGCGGAGTTATTGTATTACGCTACTATCCCTTTTAGTACAGAAAACAAAAAAATGAAAAA
>JANYDQ010000122.1 GCA_025363555.1 Bacteroidota bacterium
CCCTTTTCAACCCACTACTTTTATACAAGATTTAAAGCAAACCTTTTCACCCCAAGTTCTTAGACATAGTTTAGTAAACCCCGACAAGATGCTTTAATAAAGGAAAGCAAGTAACTTAAAGGTTGATATTTAGTTGCAAAAAGCAACTATCCGGTGAATAGTAACTACTACATGGCGGATAGTAACTACTACATGGCGGATAGTAACTACTACATGGCGGATAGTAACTACTACATGACGGATAGTAACTACTACATGGCGGATAGTAACTACTACATGGCGGATAGTAACTACTACATGGCGGATAGTAACTACTACATGGCGGATAGTAACTTACTATTAGGTGAATAGTTATAACAAATGAGTAATTAGAATGTAGTAACTATTAATAATTACATCAGATGCCACTCTTTGAATCCAAAGATGTAGTATTTGAATCCAAAGATGCACTTTTTAGTACTAAAAGCAGGTTTTCGGACTTGTTTGTTAAAAATGTCTGTGTTCCGGAGATGGAAAACAGTTAATGGCTTAGGAACCAGTATGAGCAGGTAGGGGGATGAATATGTTGCCTTTTATTCAACAGTCAGGGTTCTTTCCTCCCCATCTTTGGTAAAAACAACTTTTACATACCCCTCCGGCAGCAGTTCTTCTATTTTTTCTGCCCATTCTATGAAGCAGTAAGCTGTGGAATAGAAATAATCTTCATACCCCAAATCGTACGCTTCATTAATAGAATTGATGCGGTAAAAATCAAAATGAAATATTTTTTCGCCTTCGGCAGATTTGTATTCGTTTACAATAGAAAAAGTAGGAGAGGAAATAGTATCCGTTACTCCCAACTCTTTGCAAACAGCAGTAATAAAAGTGGTTTTGCCCGCTCCCATAGTGCCAAAGAGAGCAAATATTTTTTTTCCGGGAAACAAATGCAACAGTTGCTTTGCAGCTGATGGCAGTTCGGAAAGATTATTTATTTGGATTAAATGTTGCATAAAAAAGAAGCCTCTTCCCTTCATCCCCTCTCCGAAGGAGAGCGGGCAGAACCTCAGGCATACTACTTTATTTTTTAGTGTTAATCATTTTTTACCCCGCCTTCCTCTCCCCTGGGAGAGAGATAGAGAGGGGCTTTATTTCGTACTCAACGTTATTACCGGGATGATAGTTTCTTCCATAGACAACCCCCCATGTTGAAACGTGTTTTTATAATGAGCCACAAACTGGTTGAAGTTATTAGGATAAACAAAAAACTTGTCTTCCCGGGCAAATACGTAAGAGGTACTTAATACACCCTTTGGCAGAAAACCGTCCACAGGGTTTTTTATTTCAAAGGCTTCTTTTGCGGCAAAGGACATCCCCCTTCCCATTTTGTAGCGAAGGTTGGAGGTAATGTTTTTGTCGCCCACTATCTTTGTAGGAAGCGAAACTTTAATGCTTCCATGGTCCGTGGTGATAACGAGTTTGCATTTTCTGGCAGCTATTCCTTTCAGTATATCCATTAGTGGAGAATTTTCCAGCCACGATAAAGTGATGGAACGGTAGGCTTTTTCGTCACTGGCTAGTTCGCGAATCACCTCCATTTCCGAACGGGCATGAGAAAGCAGGTCCACAAAATTATATACAATTACGTTCAGTTTGTTTTGCACCAGGTTGGTCATATTTTCTGCCAGTTTTTTGCCCTGCTGGTTTTGTGTTATTTTGTTGTAACTCATTTTTACCGGTTTGCCCAGGCGCCTCAACTGCTCTTCCAGCAGCGGTTCTTCAAAATCGTTACGGCTTTCTTCAGAGCCTTCGTTCACCCAGTAATGGGGATATCTTCGTTCTATTTCGGAAGGCATTAACCCGGCAAAAAAGGCATTGCGGGCGTATTGAGTAACACTTGGCAAAATGCTGCTATACAATTCTTCGGTGTCCACTTTAAAATATTCTGACACGATAGGTTGAATTATTTTCCACTGGTCGAAACGTAAATTGTCAATAAGCAGTATAAATACCGGGTCGGGATTGTCGAGCAAAGGCGCTACCCGGGCTTTGAACAGCGTATGAGAAAACAGAGGAGGATTCATTCCTTTTCCGTTCAGCCAGTAAATATAATTTTGTTCCATAAACTTACAAAACAGTTTATTGGCTTCCTGCTTCTGGGTTTTCAGAATCTCCATCATGCTTTCGTCCTTGCTCTTGTCCAGTTCCAGTTCCCAATACACCAGTTTTTTATATACTTCTGCCCATTCTTTCCAGTTCAGCCGGTCGCCCATGGTTATTCCTATCTGGCGAAATTCCTGCTGGTAATTAGAAGTTGTTTTTTCGGAAATAAGACGTTTGTTGTCCAGTGTTTTTTTGAGGGAAAGCAGTATTTGATTAGGATTAACAGGCTTTATCAGGTAGTCAGATATTTTTGAACCTATAGCATCTTCCATCAAATGTTCTTCTTCGCTTTTGGTAATCATTATCACGGGCAGGTCCTGGTGCTTTGCCTTGAGGCGGTTCAGAGTTTCCAAGCCGGAAAGCCCGGGCATGTTTTCGTCCAGCAACACCACAGCAAAATCATTTTTGTCCACCAGCTCCAATGCTTCATCACCACTCGTGGCGGTAGTTACATCGTACCCTTTATCGTGCAGAAAAAGTAAATGCGGTTTCAGCAAATCTATTTCATCGTCTGCCCATAAAATTGAAATTCTTTCCATAGTTAATTAATTTAGGATATAAAAGTACAACTTATATAACGCACGAAATTAGATTTTATTGTGTGGCAATAGTTAAAATTACTTAAATTTGTTGGAAATATTTGAAACATGAGCAACTCTAAACTAAAAACCCGCATCAATTATTTAATTGATAATGTGGATGACCAAAAGGTTTTAAAAGAAATTTATGAACTTTTGAAGACGAAGTTAAATGAAGTGAACGAACCCTCGGTAAGTTATATTCCTTTATCCAAGACCGCAGGAAAAGGTAATTCTACTAAAAAGAAAATAAAAAAAGCAGACATAAAAGAAGATTATACAAAGCCCGGAAAGCCCATGACGATGGATGAATTCCAAAAATACATTGACAAAGCTTTAGCAGGAAAAACAACCAGCCATGAAGATTTTCTTAAAGAAATGGAAACATGGGATTGAAGAAAAAACTAAAACTTGTTTGGAAAGAAGAAGCAAAACTTTCATTAAAAGATATTTATTTATTCATCAAAAAAGATTCTCCTAAGGCAGCTAAAAAAGTAAAAAAAGAAATTATTGCGTTAGCAAAAACATTAACGGAATTCCCGGAAAAATATTCAAAAGAATTTTATTATATCTCTAATGATGGAAACTTACGATTCGTTCCTATTTATAGTTATAAGTTAATTTACAAAATCACACCATCAGAAATAATAATTGCTGAAGTATTCCACACCAGCAGAAACCCTAAAGAGATAATTAAAACACATAAATGAAATTTGACTCCAACAAACTAAAAATATTCAACGACCCTGTGTATGGCTTTGTTTCCCTGCCTTACGAAATTATTTACGACCTTATAGACCACCCTTATTTTCAGCGTTTGCGAAGAATAAAACAATTGGGATTAACCAACCTGGTTTATCCCGGTGCGTTGCATACCCGCTTTCATCATGCTATGGGAGCCATGCACCTGATGGGTCAGGCAATAGAAGTGCTGCGCTCCAAGGGAAATAAAATTACAGAGGAAGAAGCCAAAGGTGTTACCATAGCTATACTATTGCACGACATCGGGCACGGACCGTTTTCTCATGCGCTTGAACATAGCATAGTCAGTAACATACATCACGAAACGCTTTCCGAATTATTTATGAACCGGTTGAATAAAGATTTCAATGGAGAGTTATCACTGGCAATAAAAATATTTGAGAATAAATATCCTAAAAAGTTTCTTCACCAGCTGGTCTCCTCTCAACTGGATATGGACCGTTTAGATTATTTAATGCGCGATAGTTTTTTTACCGGAGTTTCAGAAGGAGTAATAAGTTCGGACCGGATTATTAAAATGCTGAACGTGGTAAACGATGAACTGGCAGTGGAAGCAAAAGGCATTTATTCTATAGAGAAATTTATTATTGCCCGCAGGTTAATGTACTGGCAGGTATATTTGCATAAAACAGTATTGAGTGCAGAAAGCCTGTTAGTGAATATTCTTACCCGTGCAAAAGAACTGGCAGAGAAAAAAACCGAGTTGTTTTGCACCCCTGCATTGCGAGTATTTTTGTATAACAAATACAGCAAAAAAGATTTTATCAGTAAGCCCGAACTGCTCGATTTGTTTGCACAGCTGGATGATAACGACATTACCACTTCGGTAAAAGTATGGGCATCTCATCCCGATGCTGTATTGTCAATGCTTTGCAAACAATTAGTAAATCGTAAATTATTTAAAGTGGAATTGCAAAACCACCCGTTTAAACCGGAAGTGATAAAACAACACAAGGAAAAAACAAAAAAACGCTACCAACTCTCTGATAAGGAAGTAACCTATTTTGTTTTTTCAAGAGATATAACCAATGATGCTTACCGGGCAGATAAGATTCGAATTAATATTTTATCGAAAGATGGAAAAATACTTGATATTACTGATGCTTCCGACCAGCTAAATATAGACGCACTAACCAAAACGGTGAAGAAATATTATTTGTGTTATCCTAAATAAAAGTGGTGGTATAAATAAATTGTATAAATTTGAAAAATTAAAATAACACTTACACCATTTAATAAGAAAAGTTACTCAACACAACAAAACAAATGATCGTTAAACAACAAACCATCAAAAAAGCTGTATCCATTTCGGGAGTGGGCTTACACACAGGCAAGCAGGTAAACTTAACCTTTGTGCCGGCACCCGAAAATCATGGTTATAAATTTCAGCGGGTAGATTTGCCCGACCACCCCATTATTGATGCCGATGTGGATAATGTGGTGGATACTTCAAGAGGAACAACACTGGAACAAAACGGAGCGCGGGTGCATACCACCGAACATGTGCTGGCAGCATTAGTGGGAATGGAAATAGATAATTGCCTCATTCAGCTGGATGCTCCTGAAATGCCCATCATGGACGGAAGTTCAATGCCTTTCGTTAAAGTATTGCAACAGGCAGGAATTGACGAACAGGATGCAGAACGCACTTATTTTGAACTGACCGAAAACTTAACTTTTGAAGATAAAGTAAAGAATGTAGAAATGCTGGCTGTGCCCCAGGATGAGTTCAGGGTTACCGTAATGGTAGATTATAATTCTGACGTATTGGGCACACAACATGCACACATCTATAATGTAGGCGAATTTAAAACCGAAATCGCCATGTGCAGAACCTTTGTATTCCTGCACGAATTAGAAGCATTGCTTGCTAACAACTTAATTAAAGGAGGCGATTTGAACAATGCCATCGTATTGGTAGACAAAGAAATTTCGAAAGAACAAATTGCTCATCTGCAAAAAGTGTTTCACCGGGAAGATGTGGAAATAAAAGGAAAAGGAGTTTTAAATAATACCGTATTACATCATTTTAACGAACCGGCACGTCATAAATTACTGGATATTGTTGGCGATTTAGCATTGGTGGGTATGCCTTTAAAGATGCACATTTTAGCTGCCCGCCCCGGACATGCAGGGAATGTAGCTTTTGCCAAAAAAATAAAAGACCTTATTAAATCGAAAAAGAAAGGGAACCCTACTTTTGATTTGAATAAACCTGCAGTGCTTACTATTCTTGATATTCAAAAGCTCCTTCCGCATCGTCAGCCATTTTTAATGATTGATAAAATTATGGAAATTACTTCGGAATCTGTTGTCGGGGTAAAAAATGTAACCATGAACGAAGAGTTTTTTAAAGGTCATTTTCCTGAAAACCCTGTAATGCCGGGTGTTTTATTAATTGAAGCAATGGCACAAACCGGGGGAATATTAATTTTAAAAACTGTGCCCGACCCTGAAAATTACCTTACTTTCTTTATGAAGATAGATGGGGTGAAGTTTAGAAGCCAGGTGATACCGGGCGATACTGTTGTTTTTGATTTAAAACTGGTAACTCCTATTCGCAGGGGAATATGCCACATGAAAGGCATTGCGTATGTAAATAATAAGCCGGTAATGGAAGCCGAAATGATGGCACAAATAGTAAAAGTAAAAAACAATGAGCGCACTCTCGTACATACATCCTGAAGCTAAAATAGGCGACAACGTTACAATTGAACCATTTTCTACCGTATATGAAAATGTGGAAATTGGTGACGGCACGTGGATAGGACCTAATGTAACTGTTTTTCCCGGAGCCCGGATTGGCAAAAACTGCCGCATCTTTCCCGGAGCAGTGATTGCGGGCATTCCACAGGATTTAAAATTCAGCGGAGAAGACACCACCGTTGAAATAGGCGATAACACCACCATTCGCGAATGTGTAACTGTTAACCGCGGTACAACAGATAAAATGAAAACGGCAATAGGCAATAACTGTTTGCTGATGGCGTATGTTCATGTGGCTCACGATTGTATTATTGGAAACAATGTAATTATTGCCAACAGTGTGAACCTTGCAGGACATGTAACTATTGAAGATTATACCATACTGGAAGGGCTGGTAGCGGTTCAGCAATTTGTAAAAATAGGCGCACACTCGTTTATTACCGGTGGTTCTTTGGTAAGAAAAAACGTACCCCCGTTTACCAAAGCCGCCCGCGAACCTTTGCAATACATAGGAATTAATTCCGTTGGGTTAAGAAGAAGAGGATACAGCAATGAACGGGTGCTGGAAATTGAAGACATTTACCGAACGCTTTATGTAAAAGGGCATAACGTTACAAATGCTCTTGCCATCATCGAACACGAAGCACCGGCATCTGATGAAAAAGAACAAATACTTAGTTTCATCCGCGAATCGAAAGATGGAATTATGAGGGGGATTTCGTAAGGAATAGGTCCTTCGACAAGCTCAGGATGACAAAGGAATTAGGAATTAAGGTGTGTGAACAGACACCCTTTTTTATTTTAATAAATGAATGTTATTTTAGATAATATAGGCAAACGCTACAACTACGAATGGATATTTCGTAAGGTGAATTATGAATTTTTGGAAGAAAACAACTATGTTATCCTGGGAGCAAACGGTTCGGGCAAAAGTACATTACTACAGGTTATAACCGGAAGCATGATTCCTTCTGAAGGGAGTGTGGGTTACGAAAATGGGTTGGTAAGTATGTATGAAGAAAGTTTTTACCGGTGTGTAAGTTACGCTGCCCCTTACCTGGAGTTGTTTGAAGAGTTTACCCTGGCAGAGTCTATTGAATTCCAGGCAAAGTTTAAACCTTTTTATGAAGGATTAACTACTCATAAAATTGTGGAACTTACAGGGCTGGAAAAAACAAAAGGCAAGCAATTAAAATATTTTTCTTCCGGTATGAAACAGCGGGTCCGTTTGGCATTGGCTATTTTATGCGACACCCCCATCCTACTACTTGACGAGCCGGCTTCCAACCTTGACAAAAAAGCAATTGACTGGTACCAGCGCCTGGTAACTGATTATTCCAACGAACGGTTAATTATTGTGGCTTCCAACCAAATTGAGCACGAATACCCTTTTTGTAATAAACAAGTGCAGGTGGAAGATTATAAGTAACCATGACTTTAAAAATAAATATGCCACAGGTTTACAGGTTAAAAATCAAATTTTTTTAAAAAATCTGTGAATCTGTGGCATTTATTTTAGCTTGTCATTCTGAGCGCAGCGAAGTATCTCGTAATGCTGTTTACGGTTACAATCATGCTGATGGCATCGCTCCAGGCAGTTCTGCCTTTTGAAGTAATAGTTGCCCAGCGAAAGTAATACCTTTCCGCTTTTACAAGTCCCTTAATAATGCGGGTTGCAGCAGCGGATTTTAAAATGACAAAACATTAAAAATAAAATGGACAAAAAAGAAAAAGATAGAATGAAAGAGCATGATAAAAAGCTTGAAAACTGGACAGAAGCAGACAGAGACCGAATGCAGAAAATGCTTGCCCCGCCCGCAATGATGAAACGAATAACAAAGAGGGATGTTCTTGGCAGGGAGATTCGTTACAGCCTTGGCTGGCTTGCTATTTTGACAGAAATAAAAGGGATGGATAAAGATGTGATTCCTTATTTACCCTTTCTTTTTTCTGAGCCTGATATTATAATCGAAAACAAAAAGGAAAAATATTGCAATTACATCAAGACAACCGGAAATTATACAGTAGGTGTCTCAGTAAACAGGAAGAAAGAAAATTTTAAAACATTTTATACATTAGATAGTTTTTTTATATCTGATGTAAGGGATATAGAGGATAGGGCGGTTGGAAATGAAACGATGAAAGGAATCCCAAGTGAGGTTACCATCTATGAAAAAGAAGGTGAGGTCTAATCTCCCGCCCCGGTTGTGCGTAGGGTTCCGCTAAGTTCTGTGTAGCTGGCATCTTGCCGAAAACAATACCGAATTTTAAAATGACAAAACATTAAAAATAGAATGGACAAAAATAAAACACTAACAAATCAATCACTTAATGGTACATGGAAAAGCTTGCCAACAAAGCTTTTTCCGAATTACAATGGTAAAGTAACCATTACTGCAAAGGAATTAACATTGCTGTTATTTGTAAATGATGAACGTAAATATAAAATCTCTTTTGATGCTTCATCAGAGTGGACAGAAGATTACCTTTGTTTCAAGGGAGATTCAAAATTTTACGTTAAATCGGCTAACGAAACAGAAATGGTGTTTGGAGAATTTAAGGTACCGGGCAATTCTGAAAAAGGAATTAAATGGGAAATGAAATTTGAAAGAATAGCTTAATGACTACACAAAAAAATAACCCGTTGCACGGTATTACACTGGAACAGATACTCACCTATTTGGTAGAAACAAAAGGATGGGACTATTTGGGATCGGAAATAAAAATTAATTGTTTTATAAAAGACCCGAGTATAAAATCGAGTTTAACATTTTTGCGCAAAACTCCTTGGGCAAGGGAAAAAGTAGAGAGTTTGTATCTGTATGTTAAACGGCAAGAAAATAAAAAATAAACTAAAACAGAAAGTAATTCTCGAAAGGGTTAATGGTTCGACCCCGTCAGCACTAAGTTATAAGCGTATTTAACAACGTAGGAGCTAAGCTGAAGCGTTGAAATATGCGGCTGCGCTTAGGTTCATGCTAATTGGGTAAGTTTCACTTACTTTTCCTTACCTTTTATTCCCCAATCCTTAATCTTAATTTGCTTTAGCAAATCATCATACACCAAATCAAATATCATTTTTTATCCGTTCCATCTTAATAATCCGTGTTCCCATCTTACCCTACTTTCCCCAACTTCCAGAGTATCTTGGTGTCCCGATTGTTTGGTGGGATTCCCGCCACCTTAACCGTTTCACAAAAGCTTTCCCCCTCTCCTTTTTTAAACAAAAAGCTGGGATTTCCCGTAAAACAAGCCAATAACATAGTTCGAACTTCCGAGAAAACCGTTGGAACTTCCAAGAAAACCATCCGAACTTCCAAGAAAACCATCCGAACTTCCAGGAAAACCCTTGGAACTTCCAGGAAAACCGCTGGAACTTCCAAGAAAACCCTTGGAACTTCCGAGAAAACCCTTGGAACTTCAAAGAAAATCGCAGAAAGGTTCCTACCGCTTTTTAATCAATTGCTTATTACTGCACAATAACCCCGTAGCCGCGAGAGCAATGTCATTAAGTTAAGGAAATGATTTTTGCCTTGAAAAGTCCGAAGGACTTGAATTTGAATAGCCCCGAATGAAATTCGGGGAAACAGAACAGAATAAATAATCAACAACCCAGAAAGGGTTGAATATAATCCCTGACAA